>NZ_CP041656.2:6331250-6662500 GCF_007290395.2 Bradyrhizobium cosmicum
GCGCACGTCGACGATTGGCGAACGGTCCTCCGCGGCAACCTCCGGCACGGGGCCGATGGTCAGGAGGCCGAAGATGGTGACGCCGGTAAGTGCGGCGAGAATGGCCCATTTCAGGGGCTGGGGGAGCGTGGATGCCATGATCGCGGTGTCCGGGATGCCTTGATATCTCCGGGCTTTGTCGCAGGATCATGGCGAGGCGTTCATGGCGCTCGCTCTTCTCCCTCTCCCCGCAATCGGGGAGAGGGAGAAGAAATCAAAACACCTTGCGGATCCAGTTGTGCGGATCGTTGGTGCGGCCGTACTGGATGTCGACGAGCTGCTTGCGCAGGCCCATGGCGACGGGGCCGGCGGCGCCGCCGCCGATCTCGAAATCGCCGCTCACCGAACGCACCTTGCCGATCGGCGAGATCACGGCGGCAGTGCCACAGGCAAACGCCTCCTTCAGCTTGCCGGAGGCCGCGTCCTTGCGCCACTGGTCGAGCGAGTACGGCTCCTCGCGCACGGTCTTACCGGCATCCCGGGCGAGCGTGATGATGGAGTCGCGGGTGATGCCGGGCAGGATGGTGCCGAGCGGCGGCGTCGACAGCGAGCCGTCCTCGAACACGAAGAACACGTTCATGCCACCGAGCTCCTCGATGTAGCGGCGCTCGATCGCGTCGAGGAACACGACCTGATCGCAGCCGTGCTGGATCGCTTCGGCCTGCGCACGCAGGCTCGCCGCGTAATTGCCGCCGCATTTGACGGCACCGGTGCCGCCGACGGCCGCACGCGTGTAGTTCTCCGACACCCAGATCGAGACGGGCGCGGGTCCGCCCTTGAAATACGAGCCGACCGGCGAGGCGATCACCGCGAAGATGTATTCGGACGACGGCTTGACGCCGAGGAAGGTCTCGCTCGCGATCATGAAGGGCCGCAAGTAAAGGCTGCCCTCGCCGCCCGGCATCCAGGCGCGGTCAATGCGCACGACCTGCTCGACCGCTTCGATGAAGACGTCCTCGGGCAGTTGCGCCATCGCCATGCGATCGGCGGAGTCCTTGAAGCGCCGCGCATTGGCGTCGGGGCGAAACAGGTTCACGCCGCCGTCGTCGCGCTTGTAGGCCTTGAGCCCCTCGAAGATTTCCTGGGCATAGTGCAGGACGGCGCCGGCCGGATCGAGCTGGAAGTTGGTGCGGGCCTCGATCTTGGCCTCGTACCAGCCGCCCTTGGCCTGGTTGTAGCGGACGATCGCCATGTGATCGGTGAAGACCCGCCCGAAGCCGGGGTCCACCAGCTTGGCGACGCGGTCCTTTTCTGGCGTAGGGTTGGATGCGGGCTGGATGTCGAATTTCATGCTCATGTCCTTAGGCCTCCCGCTGCCGGTGGCGGCTGTCCTGGCGCCTGCCTACCCTGTTTCGGGCCCGGCTGGCTTGATGTGGTTTCTGGCCGGACCACCGCCAGCCTTGTTACGGCCGGTTTCCGTGGCCAGCATGTCGCCGAGGACATGCTTTTGCGGAAGGCGGAAGTCCAGTATGTTTTGCCGAAATGCCGCTCGACAATCGCACGGTAGATCTGCTTCGGCCGTCGCCGCCTGTCCGGCTCACTCCGGCCGCCTGCTTCGATGCGCCCCCACGCGAAACGATCTAAAATTTCGTGCGGGTCGATCGTTTTGTAACATTGAACCCAAGATACGTCAATATGCCTGACATAAATTTCGCGACTCCCCCTCAAGACGCTGCCGAGCCTCGGCCGGCCGCAGGCGATGGAGGCAATTTGCGCTGGGATATCATCGAGCTGCTGTTCTTCGCCTATCGTGATTTCGTCGGCGATCCCGACCAGGAGCTGGAGGCCTTTGGCTTCGGCCGGGCCCATCACCGGGTCATGCATTTCGTCTATCGCTATCCCGGTCTCAAGGTCGCCGACCTGCTCGACGTCCTGCGCATCACAAAACAGTCGCTCGGCCGGGTGCTCAAGCAGCTGCTGGACGAGGGCTATATCGTGCAGAAGACCGGCGACAATGACCGCCGCCAGCGCCTGCTCTACGCGACGCCGAAGGGCGAGGCGCTGGTGCAGAAGCTCGCCGGTCTGCAGACCACGCGGATAACCAGGGCGCTGGCCGAGATGGCGCCGGAGGATGCCGAGACCGTCAAGCGCTTCCTGCGCGCGATGATCGACCGCGACGATCCGGACAAGGTGCTGGAGACGATCTTCGCCAACGTCAATCAAGACGGAAAGGAGTGACCGTGCCACTCGCTGCCACGCTCGCCCGCCCACCGGTGCAACCGGCCGATGACGCGCCTCATCTGCTTTTGGTGGATGACGACCGCCGCATCCGCGATCTGCTGTCGCGCTTCCTCGCCAGCGAAGGCTATCGCGTCACCACCGCGGCGAGCGCCGGCGATGCGCGCTCGAAGCTGCTGGGCCTGCATTTCGACCTGCTGATCCTCGACGTGATGATGCCCGGGGAGACCGGCTTCGATCTCGCCCGCTTCATCCGGACCTCCTCCTCGGTGCCGATCGTGATGCTGACGGCAAGGCACGAAGCCGAAGCCCGCATCGAGGGCTTGCAGATCGGCGCCGACGACTATGTGGCAAAGCCATTCGAGCCGCGCGAGCTGGCGCTGCGCATCAACAACATCCTCAAGCGTGCCGCACCGCCGCCGCAAACCGCGGCGGTCGAGAAGATCGCGTTCGGTCCCTACGTCTACCATCTCGACCGCGGCGAATTGCGCCAGGGCGAGGAGGTCATCCACCTCACCGACCGCGAGCGCGAGATGCTGCGCATTCTCTCGGAGACGCCGGGCGAGACCATTCCGCGCAGCGCGCTGACCGGCAATGGCAGCGTCAACGAACGCGCCGTCGACGTGCAGATCAACCGCCTGCGGCGCAAGATCGAGACCGACCCGGCCAATCCGTTGTTCCTGCAGGCGGTGCGCGGCATCGGCTATCGCCTGGTGGCCTCGCCATAAAAAGATCAGTGAAGCGCGACCGATGAGCACGATCGATACCGGCCTGACGCTGCTCAAGAGCGCTGCCGGCCGCGTTTCAGCCGCCAATGGCTGGATGGGCAACGCGTTCAAGGGCTGGATGCCGACCGGCCTCTATGCCCGCGCGCTGCTGATCATGATCGTGCCGATGGTGATCCTGCAGACCGTGGTCGCCTTCGTGTTCATGGAGCGGCACTGGAATACGGTGACGCGACGGCTATCAGCCGCGGTGGTGCAGGACATCGCCGCGCTGATCGACGTCTACAAGAGCTATCCGCAGGACAAGGACCGCGCCCAGCTCAAGAGCATCGGACAGCGATTGCAGTTGGTGGTCGATTTTCTGCCCCCCGGCGACATGCCACCCCCGGGACCAAAACCGTTCTTCTCGCTGCTTGACCAGACGCTGTCGGTGCAGCTCGGCCGCCAGATCGGACGCTCGTTCTGGATCGACACCGTCGGCCGCTCCAACCTTGTCGAGATCCGCATCCAGCTCGACGATGCCGTGATGCGCGTGTTCGCGCAGCGCAGCGCCGCCTATGCCTCGAACTCGGAGATCTTCCTGTTCTGGATGGTCGGCACGTCATCGATCCTGCTGATCGTCGCGGTGCTATTCCTGCGCAACCAGATCAAACCGATCCTGCGCCTTGCGGATGCCGCGGAGAGTTTCGGCAAGGGCCGCGAGGCGCCAAACTTCAGGCCGCGCGGCGCGCGCGAGGTGCGGCGCGCAGCGGTCGCCTTCCTGGAAATGAAATCGCGCATCGAGCGCACGATGGAGCAGCGCACCGCGATGCTTGCGGGCGTCAGCCACGATCTGCGCACCATCCTGACCCGCTTCAAGCTCGAGCTGGAGTTGATCGGCGACAGTCCCGAGCTCGAGGGCATGCGCAAGGACGTCGACGAAATGTCGATGATGCTTGAGGACTATCTCGCTTTCGCCCGCGGCGATTCCGGCGAGCAGTCGCAGCCGACCGACATGGCGCAGGCGCTCGAAGAGCTGCGCAGCGACGCCGAACGCCACGGCCACACCGCCACCGTCGCGTTCCACGGCCTGCCTGTGGTCACGGTGAAGCCGGCCTCGTTCAAGCGCTGCCTCGCCAACCTCGTCACCAACGCCGCGCGCTACGGCAAGAGCATCGCCATCACCGGCCAGCGCGATCACCGTTATTTGACCGTGACGGTCGACGACGACGGGCCGGGCATTCCCGTCCATCTGCGCGAAGACGTGTTCAAGCCGTTCCTGCGGCTGGACAACGCGCGCAACCAGGACGAAGGTGGCACGGGCCTTGGCCTCGCCATCGCCCGCGACATCGCCCGTTCACACGGCGGCGACATCACTCTCGGCGACAGCCCGATGGGGGGATTGAGGGCGAGTGTGAGGATTCCGGTGTAGGCTACGATCCCACCTACTTCGGCAGCAAATTCTTCAGTTTGTCGATGTCGCGCACGTTCATCTTGAAGCCGCCGGGCATCACGATGTCGCCGGGCTTCTGCTCCGGCTTGCAGGCGCCGAGCCACTTGGCTTCGAGGGTCATGGTGGTGTCGCGCCCCGCGGCACCGACAGCGCCGCCTTGCGCATGCGACGAGGTCTTCACCGTATAGGCCGAGTTGAAATCGCCAGTAATCTCGGCATGCGAGGTCGTGCTGATGCCGGCGACGCTGCACTCGGAATCGCTGACATAGCCGGTCGCGGTCTTCTTGATCTCCTGCTTGGCGCAGATCTGCTTGGCCATCGGGGAGACGTTGTTGTTCATCTCCTTGTCGACGGTCTCGTCGGTGCAGTGCTGCATGGTCATCTCAGGGACAGGCGTGCCCGTCCTGACCATCTTCAATTCCCACAGACCGGCCTTGCGCACCGGCAGATCATCCGCGCAAGCCGCGCCTGCCGACAGAACGACGCAAAGGGCCGAGCCGAGCAAAGCGAGTTTGCGCGTCATGTTTCGATGCTCCCGGCTGAGAGATTGCGGCGCGATGAGAGCGCTTTAGTAGAGCGTGCGGATCGGCTGCTCGGCGGCGCCATAGGGCACCCAGCGGCAGGAGAACGAGATGTAGCCGCCCTCATAGGCCTGCACCGCGAGAAACTTCACCACCTTGCCGTAGCGCGCGCAGTGATCGACCGCGACCTGACGCGCATCGACCTGGGTCGCCATCGAATAGGCGATGATGCCGCCGGTGTCGTTGCCCTTGAACGGCGGCACCGGAAGGAGATCGGCGCGCGCCGACTGGCTCGCCACAATACCCAAGGCAAGAATGCCCGCGGCCGCAATGATTCGCATTCCCGTTACTCCAATTGGTTGGCGCCAGTTTACGGTGCCGGAATGGAAGTGAAAAGAACTGAAGCCCTGCCGGCTGCGACGTTATGGTCAACTCTTGGGTAAGTGTTGCCGCGCTGCACTTGACCTGCCCGGGCCTTCGCGGCACCGTCCAGCCTTCAAGACCCAGCTGTCCGGATTGCCCATGCGCGCCCCCTCCCTGAAATCGCTCCGCTTTGCCGCCGTGTTCGGCCTCATGTTCGGAGCGCTGTCGCTCGGCGAGGCCAGGGCCGCCAATCCACTGGAGCTGAACTTCTGGCTCAGCGGGCCGCGCTATGACGGCGCCGTCGCCGATTGCGACAAGGCGCTGCCGACCATCGCCACCCAGTTCTGGGAAAAGGAAAGCTCGTTCTGGAATTCCTCGTTGAAGATCACCGGCTTCGCCGCTGTTCACGAGGTCGCTTTCCGGCCCTGGCAGTCCGACAACATTCCGCGCCGCTATTGCACCGGTGAGGCCATGCTCAATGACGGCAAGGCACGCAAGGTGCATTTCTCGATCATCGAGGACGGCGGCTTTGCCGGCTACGGCAACGGTGTCGAATGGTGCGTGGTCGGGGTCGATCGCAACTGGGCCTACAATCCGGCCTGCCGCGCCGCCAAGCCGTAATTCGACCAGCCCTGATTCGGACCGATCAGGAGCCAAGCCAGCGCCGCTCGAAATTTGTTCTTGAAATGTTCTTTTCGCCTGCTAGGCTCGATTGCACAGTCTAGTTGAGGGGCGTCGCCATGTTTCATTCCAGATTGCAATCTTTCTCCCGCCTGATGATCTCACTGACGCTTGCCCTGCCCCTTGCAGCCGGGCTGGTCGTCTTCGCGAGCGGTGCAAAGGCCCAGGACAAGCGGCAGAACGCGCCCGGCGAATTCGATTTCTATGTGCTGTCGCTGTCGTGGTCGCCCTCGTTCTGCGAGGAGGCCGTCGAGCGCGGCGGGCGCTCGCAGATGCAGTGC
Source organism: Bradyrhizobium cosmicum (assembly GCF_007290395.2). NCBI lineage: Bacteria > Pseudomonadati > Pseudomonadota > Alphaproteobacteria > Hyphomicrobiales > Nitrobacteraceae > Bradyrhizobium > Bradyrhizobium cosmicum. Next base: position 6,337,471 of record NZ_CP041656.2, read on the forward strand.
GGCGGGCGGCCCTATGCCTTCGTGGTGCACGGGCTATGGCCTCAATATGAGAACGGCTTCCCCGAATATTGCCAGCGGCCGTCGCCGCGGCTGAACCGCAACATCGTCTCCTCGATGCTCGACCTCATGCCGGCGCCGGGCCTGATCTTCAACGAGTGGGACAAGCACGGCACCTGCTCCGGGCTCGACGGCCGCAATTATTTCGAGACGATCCGCAAAGCGCGCGCCGTGGTGAAGATCCCGGCCGAATATCTCGACCTGTCGCAGGCCAAGACCGTGGCGCCAAGCGAGGTGGAAGAGGCCTTCGTCAAGGCCAATCCGGGCCTGAGCAATGCGGCCGTGTCGGTCACCTGCAACCGGACACGGCTCTCCGAAGTCCGAATCTGCCTCAGCAAGGATCTGCAGTTCCGCGCCTGCGAGGAAACCGACCGCCGCGCCTGCCGCCGCGACCAAGTCACGATGCCGCCGATCAGGGGTGGTTGAGGTCAGTACGGCCTCCGTCATGCCCGGGCTTGTCCCGGGCATCCACGTCCTTCCTGCGTGCGGTTTCGCGTGATGGCCGGGACAAGCGCGGCCGTGACGAGTAGAAGATGCTGCGCATCTTCTCTCATGAGCCGCAGATCCTTCCATGAACTACCGTCACGCCTTCCACGCCGGCAGCTTCGCCGATGTCATCAAGCACATCGTGCTGGCGCGCATCATCACCTATCTGCAGGACAAGCCGGGGGCGTTCCGCGTCATCGACACCCATGCCGGCGCCGGGCTCTACGATCTCGACAGCGACGAGGCGCGCCGCAGCGGCGAGTGGCTGACGGGCATTGCGCGGCTGATGCAGGCACGGCTGTCGAACGACACCATCGCGCTGATCAAGCCCTATCTCGACATCGTTCGCGCCTTCAATCCGAAGGCCGAGCTCAAGGCCTATCCGGGCTCGCCGCTGATCGCGCGCAGCCTGATGCGGCCGCAGGACCGTCTGGTCGCCTGCGAGCTCGAGCCGAAGGCCCGCAAGGCGCTGATCGGCGTGCTGCGCCGCGACGAACAGGCCCGCGTGGTCGATCTCGATGGCTGGGTTGCGCTCCCTGCCTTCGTGCCGCCGAAGGAGCGGCGCGGCATCGTGCTGATCGATCCGCCGTTCGAGGCAAAGGACGAGTTCGAAAGGCTCGGCGAGGCCTTCTCAGCGGCCTTCGCGAAATGGCCGACTGGTATCTATGTAATCTGGTATCCGGCCAAGAGCCGGCGCGCCACCGACGCGCTGTCGCAGCTCGTGGCGCGGCTCGCAGCCGCAGCAAAGCCGCCGGGAAAATGTCTGCGCCTCGAATTCAGTGTCGCGCCGCAGCTCGACGGCGCCGCCCTCACCTCCACCGGCCTGCTGATCGTCAACCCGCCCTACACGCTGCACGGCGAGCTAAAGACGATCCTGCCCGAGCTGGAAATGCCGCTCGGCCAGGGCGGAGCTGCCAGATTCCGATTAGAAGTGCCGCGGCCGTAACGCTCCGGCATTCTTGGGAAAAATATGCAGTAGCGGTAGTCAATCTGCAGAGAACCGTATTATGCTGTTTCAGTGACTGGCTTTACGTTCCGCTTCCGCGAATGGTTGCGGCGGAGTGAAGGCCTAAGAAAGATCCGGCCGGACCGACAAGGTCCGTTCAAGGATGGCCAGCTCTCCCGGGCTCCGTAAGGCCCGGTCATGTCGTGGCGTGCGTCTGCGTCGCGACGGAGGAGCAATGAGGGGGAGTTTCCCGATGGCCATGACGGGAACGGTTAAGTTCTTCAACGGCGAGCGCGGCTACGGTTTCATCAAGCCGGACGACGGCGGTCGCGATGTGTTCGTTCACATCACCGCTGTGGAGCGGGCAGGATTGAAGGACCTTGCCGAAGGACAGCGTATTACATTCGAAGTCGAACCGGACAAGAAAGGGAAGGGACCGAAGGCGGTCAATTTGGTCATCCTCTCCTAGCGGCCTGGCGCAAACCACCTGGCGCAAAAAAATCCCGGCCGCGAGCGGCCGGGAGGTTGTTGTCCGGTATTTTCTTGTTGCTATCAGAAGTGATAGTTCACGCCTGCGCGCACAACGCTGGCGCTATAGCCGTTTGACACGCCCGTAATTCCGAACTGGCTGGTCGACAGGTCGATGTAGAGATATTCGAGCTTCACGCTCCAGTTCTGCGCAAGGCCGAGCTCTGCGCCGGCACCGATGGTCCAGCCGGCGCTGGTGTGCGACTCCGTCCAGCCGAACGTCTGCGCGCGCAGTTCGCCGAAGGCGAGGCCGGCGGTGCCGTAGAACAGCACGTTGCTGAAGGCATAGCCGGCGCGGCCGCGCAGGGTACCGAACCAGGGATTGGAGAACTTCCACGGCGCGAAAGTGTCGTCGGCGCCTGCGGCCTGGATGTCGCCCTCGACACCGAACACCCACGGACCGTTCTGGAAATTGTAGCCGGCCTGCGCGCCACCGACGAAGCCGGAGGGCTTCACGGGACTGTTGCTCACCGAGCCCCACTCGTAGCCGAGATTGGCGCCGAGATAGGGGCCCGCCCAGCTATAGGCGTTGAGCGGCTGATTGACCGTGTAGGGCGCACGCTGCCCGTAACTGAGATCGGCGGCCTCTGCCGAAGCTGTCCAGCCGGCAGCAACCAACGCGGCTGCGCCCACGACGAACCCCTTCATCACACACTCTCCAACGCAACTGCCGTCACCGGATGCTGCCTTGCGCCGCCGCGCCGGGCCAAAAACGCATGGTTACGGAACCAAGAACTTTTCGCGTAAGATTTATCGAGAGTTTTAAGTTAAAGGGCTGTTAAGGCGGGTTACCGCGCTGTTAACAGACTTAAGGAAGCGTTACCGGGAACCGCGCCCGCCATCCCTGTGCGTGCCGCACCGCCGGAACTTCAAATCGGCATCCCCAGCGCTTAAATTCGCACCATGGTTCACGATTCCACCGACAATCCGGATGAGGCGCGCGCGCGCAAATCGCCGCGGGCCACTGCGACCGACACGCCGCCCGAGGGGCTGACGCCGCCGGATCTCGATCCTGCGGCCGCCGGCGGCGACGACGAGGACGAGGCGCGGCTGCCGGACATCCTGGAGGAGAGCGGCGCGGTCGGCGAGGAGCCGCTGGCGACGGGTCATGAGGCGATCGAGCGCGCGGTCCGGCTCGCCCCCACCTCGCCCGGCGTCTATCGCATGCTCAGTGCGAATGCCGACGTGCTGTATGTCGGCAAGGCCAAGAACGTCAAAAAGCGCCTGTCGAACTATGCGCGCCAAAGTGCGCCGCAGCCGGCGCGCATCCTGCGCATGATCGCCGCCACCGTAACCGTGGAAATCATCTCGACCACGACCGAGACCGAAGCGCTGCTGCTCGAGGCCAACCTCATCAAGCAGCTCCGGCCGCGCTTCAACGTGCAACTGCGCGACGACAAGTCGTTTCCCTATATCCTGATCACCGGCGACCATTGGGCGCCGCAAATCCTCAAGCACCGCGGCGCCCAGTCGCGGCCCGGCCGCTATTTCGGCCCATTCGCTTCCGCCGGCGCCGTCAACCGCACCATCACGGCCCTGCAGCGCGCGTTCCTGATCCGCTCCTGCACCGACTCGTTCTTCGAGAGCCGCACCAGGCCCTGCCTGCTCTACCAGATCCGCCGCTGCGCCGGTCCCTGCACCCGCGAAATCGACTTCCCCGGCTACACGACGCTGGTGCGCGAGGCGACCGACTTCCTGTCCGGCAAGAGCCAGGCCGTCAAGCAGGAGCTCGCGGGCGAAATGGAAAAGGCCTCGGGCGAACTCGAATTCGAAAGCGCCGCGCTCTACCGAGATCGCCTCGCCGCGCTGTCGGCGATCCAGTCGCAACAGGGCATCAATCCGCGCACCGTGGAAGAAGCCGACGTGTTCGCCATCCACCAGGAAGGCGGCTTCTCCTGCGTCGAAGTGTTCTTCTTCCGCACCGGCCAGAACTGGGGCAACCGCGCCTATTTCCCGCGCGCAGAGAAGACCTACACGCCGGAGGAAGTGCTCGGGTCCTTCCTCGCACAGTTCTACGACGACAAGCCGCCGCCCAAGCACATCCTGCTCTCGCACGAGATCGAGGAGAGCGAGTTGCTGGCCAATGCGCTGTCGATCAAGGCTGGCCACAAAATCGAGGTCACGACGCCCAAGCGCGGCGAGAAGAAGGAGCTGGTCACCCACGCGCTGACCAATGCGCGCGAGGCGCTGGGCCGCAAGCTCGCGGATACCGCGACGCAGAGCCGGCTGCTGGATGCCATGGCCGCGACACTGAGCCTGCCGCATTCGCCCAAGCGCATCGAGGTCTACGACAACAGCCACATCCAGGGCACCAACGCGGTCGGCGCGATGATCGTCGCCGGCCCGGACGGCTTCGTCAAAAATCAGTACCGCAAGTTCAACATCAAGTCGGAAGGGCTCACGCCCGGCGACGATTACGGCATGATGAAGGAGGTGCTGGAGCGCCGCTTCAAGCGCCTGGTCAATCCGCCTGAAGAGGGCGCAGCCAAGACCAAGGAGGACGATTTCCCGCAATGGCCCGACCTCGTCATCATCGACGGCGGCCGCGGCCAGCTCAATGCGGTCCGGGAGATCTTCACGAATCTCGGCCTGACCCAGGTGTCGCTGATGTCGGTCGCCAAGGGGCCGGACCGGGATGCCGGCCGCGAGACCCTGTTCATGCCGGAGCGCGAGGCGATCAAGCTGGAGCCGCGCGACCCCGTGCTGTATTTCATCCAGCGGCTGCGGGACGAGGCCCACCGCTTCGTCATCGGTTCGCACCGCAAGCTGCGCAAGAAGGACATTCGCGAGGCCGGCTTGCAGGAGATTCCGGGCATCGGCCCGTCACGCAAACGTGCCTTGCTGCATCATTTCGGAACCCTGAAGGAGATCGAACGGGCCTCGATCGCCGATCTCGGCAAGGTTCCGGGGGTGAGCGCCGAGAGCGCGCGCAGGATTTTCGACTTTTTCCATCCCCAGCCGGGGTGAACTCAAGGGAGCCGCGGTCATATGGTCGTCGCATCCCGCACCCCATTTGGGATCGGGACGGTTGACCTTCAGGCACCAGCGGTATTGGTAGGACGGATGAACATCGCCACGACACGAGGGACGAACAGCCGCGCGATGTCCCTCCCGAATATCCTGACCTATGGCCGGATCGCCGCGATCCCGGTCGTGGTCGGGTGCATCTACGCGCAATCGATTCTGGATCAGCCGCTGTGGCTGCGCTGGGTGGCGGTCGCCATCTTCATCGCCGCAGCAGTGACCGATTACCTCGACGGCTATTACGCCCGGATATGGAATCAGCAATCGGCGTTCGGCCGGATGCTCGATCCAATCGCCGACAAGCTGCTGGTCGCCTCCTGCCTGCTGATGCTGGCCGCCGACGGCATCATCCATGGCTGGTCGCTGTGGGCCGCGATCGTGATCCTGTGCCGCGAGATCCTGGTCTCGGGCCTGCGCGAATACCTCGCCGCGCTGCGCGTCAGCGTTCCCGTGACCAAGCTTGCCAAGTGGAAGACGACGGTCCAGCTCGTCGCCATCGGCTTCCTGATCGCCGGCCCGGCCGGCGACGAGGTGGTGCCGATCGTCTCGATGATCGGACTGGTGCTGCTATGGGCCTCGGCGATCCTCACCATGTACACCGGCTACGATTATTTCAGCTCCGGCATCCATCACCTCATCAAGGAGGATGAGGCATGAAGGTGAAGTACTTCGCCTGGGTGCGCGAGCGCGTCGGCAAGGCCGAGGAGACGATCGAGCCGCCGGCGACCGTGCGCACCGTCGAGGAGCTGATCACCTGGCTGTCCGGCCGGAGCGAGGCTTATGCCTATGCCTTCGAGAAGCCGAAGGTGATCCGCACCGCGATCGACCACGCCCACGTCAAGTCCGACGCCGCCATCGCCGGCGCCCGCGAGATCGCGTTCTTCCCGCCGATGACCGGCGGCTAATCCATGACATCCGCTGCCACCACCTGCCCCGTCACCATCCGCATCCAGGAGGACGATTTCGATATCGCGCGCGAGATCGCGGTCCTGACCAAAAGCCGTACCGACATCGGTGCCGTCGTCAGCTTCTCCGGCATCTGCCGCGGCGACGAGGACAGCGCGAAGATCGCGTCACTGACGCTCGAACATTACCCCGGCATGGCGGAGGAAGAGATCAAGCGCCACGCCGACGAGGCGACCTCGCGCTGGCCGCTCAACGGCGTCACGGTAATCCATCGCGTGGGACGGTTCATGCCCGGCCAGAACATCGTGCTGGTGCTCACCGCCTCGCAGCACCGCCAGGCAGCCTTTCAGGCCGCCGAGTTCCTGATGGACTATCTCAAGACCAACGCGCCGTTCTGGAAAAAGGAAGAGAGCGCCACCGGCACCGGCTGGGTCGAGGCCCACGCCCGTGACGACGAGGCCGCCGCACGCTGGACCCGATCCTGATGGCAAGAGCATCCAAGAAGACCGTGCGCGGCCGCGCCGCCCCGAAACTCGCGAAGGTCGGCCGCGGCGAGCTGCTCACGCTGATCGATTTTGTCCGCTATGCAGTGAGCCGCTTCACCGAGGCCAAGCTCGCCTTTGCGCACGGCACGACGGATCCGGTCGCCGAAGCCGTCTTCCTGGTCAGCGAGGCCCTGCACCTGCACCCCGACCAGTTCGAGATCTTTGCCCATGCCTGCGTCACGACAGCGGAGGGCAAGATCCTTCTCGACCTCATCCATAAGCGCGTGACCACGCGCAAACCGGCCGCCTATCTCGTGAACAAGATCTACATGCGCGGCCTGCCCTTCTATGTCGACGAGCGCGTCATCGTTCCGCGCTCCTTCATCGGCGAGCTGCTGGAGTCGCATTTCGGCGGCGACGGCGAAGTGGGGTCCCTGATCGACGACCCCACGGCCGTCGAGCGCGTGCTCGACCTCTGCACCGGCTCAGGGTGCCTGGCGATCCTCGCTGCGCATCATTTCCCGAACGCGACGATTGATGCCGTCGATATCTCGAAGGGCGCACTCGAAGTCGCCGCGCGCAATGTCAGCGAACACGGGCTCGACGAGCGGATCACGCTCCACCGCGGCGATCTGTTCGCCCCGCTCGGCGACAACAAATACGATCTGATCATCACCAACCCGCCTTATGTCGATGCCGAGGGCATGGCGGCATTGCCGCCGGAATGCCGGGCCGAGCCGAAGCTCGCCTTCGACGGCGGCGCCGACGGTCTCGACGTGGTGCGCCGCATCGTGCACGACGCGCCCGATCATCTCACGCCGGATGGCGGGCTGCTCTGCGAGATCGGCCGCGGCCGCGAATTGGTCGACGAGGCGTTTCCGGAACTGCCGCTGCTCTGGCTCGACACCGAGGAGTCAGAGGGCGAGGTGTTCTGGATCGCGGCCGCCGATCTCGGCTGATCCGTCACGACAATCGAGCTCCGGCGGAACAAGTCAAATTCCGCCACGTTCATCCCCCGGACGAAGTTCTCGCTTTCGGAGGATATCCGCATGCTCGCGCCATCGGGCGAATTGCTGCGCGCCGGCATGGCGCTGAAACTCAACCATCTCAAGCGGGCCACGCAATCCTATCTGCGTGACCGCACCAATCAAGCCACCGGACACGTGACCACCTATGCGGTCGCGGCGGGGTTGTTTGCCGCGGCCGGGCTGTTCGTGATTGCGACCTTCTTTGTCGGCCTGATCGCCCTGTACCGTTGGGTCGCCATCGCCTACGGGCAATTTTGGGGTTTTGGCGCCGTTGCTTCCGTCTTGCTGGTGCTGGCAGGTGCCTGTGCCGGCGTGGCGGTGGCGCAGATGAATCGCAAGACCAGGCCCATCGTCCCCCTCGCCAGTCGTCTGCGCGTGGCGATCGCCACGCCGCGGATCCCCCGTGGAACTGTCCAGCAGGCGGTCAAGGAGGTCGCGACCGCGATTCCCCTGGTGCCGCTCGGGCCAGACGAAGAACCGGGCGCAGGACGTCATGACGGCCGAACGAAGCCGGCTCGCAACAGCCGGCCACTGCAGCTTGGCCTGATGGTCGCCGCCGCCGGATTGCTGGGCGTGACCGTGGTGCGGCGGAAGTACCGTCACCACCGCCTGGACATATGATGTCCACGCCGCGATCAGGACAGTTCGACAGTTGGCTCCTGGTCGCCGCCACGACCGTGTTCGTGCTGACCGCGGAACGGTATCTCAAGGGCTTCGCTCCGCCGAAGCCGGCCGAGACCCGCCGCAACCTTGAAACCAGTTCCCCCGAAACGAATCCAGCGTATGCGGCTGCGCAGCCCGGCCGTGGCCGACGTTCGAACAACCCGTTCACGATCCCCTGGGCCGGCTGGAAGGACATCCTCTGGCGGACTTATCCCCGGATCGACGATGATCGCCTGCTCGCCACGGCGGCCGGTGTCGTCTTCTTCGGCCTGCTCGCGATCTTTCCGGCCGTCACCGCGCTGGTCTCGTTCTACGGCCTGTTTGCCGATCCCGTGACCATCGGCGACAATCTCCAGACCCTCGCGGTGATGCTGCCGGAAGGCACCTATCAGATCATCGGCGACCAGGTCACCCGCGTCGTCTCCAGCGGCAACGCCGAGCTGGGCACGACCTTCCTGTTCGGCCTCGTGCTCGCAATCTGGAGCGCCAATGCCGGCGTCAAGGCCATCATCGACGCCCTCAATGTTGCCTATGAGGAGCGCGAGAAGCGCAGCTTCATCCGGCTCAACATGGTGTCGCTGGCGTTTACCGTCGGCGGCATCATGGCACTCCTGCTGATGGTCGGCGCCGTCGTCGCCTTCCCGCTCGCGCTTGATCACCTCCGGCTCGCGCCCGAAAGCAAGCTGATCATCGCGATTGCGCGCTGGCCCCTCCTGCTGGTGTTCCTGCTTGCTGCGCTGGCGCTGCTGTATCGGTTCGCGCCAAGCCGGGACGCACCGCGCTGGCAGTGGCTGAGTGTGGGCGCATTGACCGCTGCCGTGCTCTGGATCGCCGGCTCGGCGCTGCTGTCCTGGTATCTGTCGGCCTTCGCCAACTACAACGCGACCTACGGCTCGCTCGGCGCTGCGATCGGCCTGATGATGTGGATGTGGATGTCCGTCATCGTCATCATGTTCGGGGCCGAATTGAACTCGGAGATCGAGCGGCAGACCCTGCACGACACGACCACCGGGCAGCCGAAGCCGCTCGGCAGCCGTGAGGCCGTCTCCGCCGACACGGTCGGCGCCGCCGCGCCGTCCTGATGGCGATGGTCAGGCCGAAGCCGGCCTGACCGAACCCAGCCCTCAGCGCCTGGTTATGACGGCTTCCAGATATTCGCTGTGCACGACCACCGTGCCGTCGTCGGCATGGTTGAACTCGCCCAGCAAAGTCATGAGATCGCGCCGCAGCGCCGCCTGGCCGGTCTCGTCGAGCGCGGCGAAGGCCTTCAGCATCGGTCCGTAGTACGATTTGAAGACATCGAGCCAGTGCTCCGGCGAGCGATAGCGGAACACGAACATGCGCGGTTCGGCTGATATCTCCGAGGCCTTGGTGATGAACATCTCCTCGAGCCGTGCCTGCGTGCCCCACAAGGCCGGCGATTTCACACCCGCCGGTGGCGCCACATGCTTGCCGATGGTCTTGAAGAGCTGGCCGATGAACCCCTGCGGCGTCCAGTTGGCGAGGCCGATCTTGCCGCCGGATTTGCAGACCCGCGCGAGCTCGGAGGCCGCCTTGTCCTGATCCGGCGTGAACATCACGCCGAAGGTCGAGACGACGACGTCGTAGCTCGAATCCGCAAAGGGAAGCGCCTCGGCATCAGCCTCGCGAAATTCGACCGTCAGATGATCCGCTGCCGCGCGCTCCTGACCGCGCTTGAGCAGCGCGGGCACATAGTCGGTCGATGTGACGTCACACCAGCGCCGCGCCGCCGCCAGCGTCGCATTGCCGTTGCCGGCGGCGACGTCCAGCACCTTGCTGCCGGCGCGCAAGTCGAGTGCCTCACAGAGCTGCTCGCCGACGATCTGCAAGGTGGTGCCTACGACGGCGTAGTCGCCGGACGACCAGGCGCCTTGCTGGCGCTGCTTGACGGCGGCGAGATCGGGTTGGGCGGGAGCCGGCTTGAGCGCTGCGGATGTCGACATGGCAATTCTCCTGGGGTTGAAAACGCCGGGACGATAGGGCGCATGCGGCTCGCTGGCCTTGAGAGCGGCGTTATTTTACGCTGAGACTGCCTTGATTTCCCCGCGGGAGCCGAGGGCAGCGTGACATTCCATTTCGAGGACTTCGTACTCGATCCCGAACGCCGCGAATTGCGGCAGATGGAGACGCATGTCGCGCTGGAGCCCCAGGTGTTCGACCTGCTGCTCTATCTGGTCCGCAACCGCGAGCGCGTCGTGACGCGGGACAATCTGCTCGACGCGATCTGGAACGGCCGTGTCGTCTCGGAATCGACGCTGACCAGCCGGATCAACGCGGCACGCCGTGCCGTCAACGACAATGGCGAGGAGCAACGGCTGATCCGCACCATCGCGCGCAAGGGCATGCGCTTCGTCGGCGAAGTCACGGAGATTCCCGCGGCGATCACGCCCGCAGCGCCAGGCAAGGCGTCCAGCGCGCCGCCAACGGGATTGCCGCTGCCGGATCGTCCGGCCATCGCGGTGCTGCCGTTCACCAACATGAGCGGCGAGGCCGAGCAGGACTATTTCTCCGACGGCATCAGCGAGGACATCATCACCGCGCTGTCGAAGCTGCGCTGGTTCTTCGTGATCGCGCGCAACTCGTCCTTCATCTACAAGGGCCGCACGGTCCATCTGCGGCAGGTCGCTGAGGAACTCGGCGTGCGCTACGTCGTCGAGGGCAGCGTCCGCAAGGACGGCGACCGCGTCCGCATCACCGCCCAGCTCAACGACGTTGCCACCGGCAGCCATCTGTGGGCCGAGCGGTACGACCGCGAACTTGCCGATGTCTTCGCGGTGCAGGACGAGATCACGGAGGCGATCGTCGCCGCGATCGAGCCGCAGCTCTACGCCGCGGAAAACTTCCGCGCCCAGCGCAAGCCGCCGGACAGCATGGACGCCTGGGATCTCGTGATGCGCGCGCTATCACATTACTGGCGCGTGACGCGGCAGGATCATGTCGTGGCGCAGGCGCTGCTCGAAAAGGCCATCGCCCTCGACCCGAACTACGGCAAGGCGCTCGGCCTGCTCGGCACCAGCTACATGTTCACGGCGCATATGGGCTGGATGGAGATGGCCAGCGCAATAGCCGCCGCCGAGCGCGCCGCGCGTGCGGCGACCCGGGCCGACGACGAGGATGCCTGGGCGCACAACGCGCTTGGCCATGTCCACCTGTTCGCGCGGCGCTTTGAAGACTCGCTCGCCGAATTCGAGACTGCGCTGCGGCTCAATCCGAACTTCGCGCTGGCGCAAGGCTATTACGGCCTGACGCTGGGCTATTGCGGCCGCTGGCAGGATGCCGACGAGGCCGCGCGCAGGGCGATCCGCCTCAGCCCGCGCGATCCCTATGCCCCGGTGTATTTCGGCATCGCCGCCTATGCCCGCTTCCTCGGCGGCGACGACGCAGAGGCAATCCGGCTGGCCCAGGAGGCCTTGCGCCAACGCAGCGATTTCGTCGGCGCGCATCGGGTGCTGACCGCAGCCGCCGGCATGGCCGGGCAAACCGAGATCGCTCACGCGGCCCTGAAGGAGCTCCGCCGCGCCCAGCCGAACGTGTCGCTCGCCTGGATCGCCGAGTTCATACCGGTCAAACTCGCCCCCGACCGCGAGCGCTATCTCGAGGGCTTTCGCCGGGCAGGCCTGACATAAGCTTTGCTGACATAAGCCTTACAGAGGCAGCTATCCCCTCGAATCAACAATGATGTTAGGGTCATGCCGCTTGGGGGAGCATGAGGCGTAACGGGTTCGCACAGCAGCCCGTGTTTTCCCGGGGTGAGGCAGTCAGCTCTTTGAGGCGTAACGCGCGGCATGATTCGCATTTCGACGATCTTCATCGCCATCTGCATGGTTCTGGTCGCGGCCTCGCTCGGGCTCGTCCTCTACTCGGTTGCCGGCATCAGCGGAACCGAATCCGCGATCGTGGCACTGACCGCGCTGACCTTCCTGATCCTGTACAACGCGGTGTCGATGCGGCTGCGCGATCGGAACGACGTCGGCGGTCAGATCGCCGACCTCTCGCGCGGCACCGCCGACCTCGCCCGTCAGGTCGCCGAGTTCGGCCGACGGCTGGCTGCGATCGAGGGGCGCATCGCCTCGTCCAATTCGACCAACACCGACCGCATCCAGTCGGTGGCGGGCGAGATTAACGAGCTCGGCGGGCTCGTCAGGCAGCTCGCGACCACCGTGTCGGCCCATGAGGATCTTCTGGCGGGCAACGCACCCGTCACCTCTCCTGCTCCCGCTCCGGTCCCGATGCCGGAACCTGAGGCGCCGATCGACCTGATTGCAACGTCCGAGGAGCGCGCGCTTGCGCCTCCCCCGCTCCCGGCAGCGGCACCGCGGCCGACGCCGCCAGCGGTTCAGACCAAGACCGCCAACGCGGTTCAGGCGGTCGACGGACGCAACCAGACCCAGATGCTGGCGACGCTGCGCAACGCGATCGACGAGAACCGCATCGACATCTTCCTGCAGCCGATGGTGACGCTGCCGCAGCGCAAGGTGCGGTTCTACGAGGCGGTAACGCGGGTACGTGACGGTCGCGACCAGTTGATTGCCGCCGAGGAGTTCATCAGCATCGCCGAGGCCTCGGGGCTGATCGGGCGCATCGACAACATGGTGATGCTGCGCTGCGTGCAGGTGCTGCGCCGCCTGATGGTGCGCAACAAGGATGTCGGCGTATTCTGCAACGTCGCGGCCTCCACGCTCGGCAATTCGACCAGCTTCGCGCAGTGCCTCGACTTCCTCGAAGCCAACCGGGCACTGGCGCCGTCGCTGGTGCTGGAGTTCAAGCAATCGACCTTCCGCAATCTCGGCCCGGCGGAAACCGAGAATCTCGCAGCTCTCGCCCAGCGCGGCTTCCGCTTCTCGATCGACCACGTCACGGATCTGCGCATCGAGCCGCGCGAGCTCGCCGACCGCGGCGTGCGCTTCATCAAGGTGCCGGCCTCGCTCCTGCTCGACCCCAGGCAGGCCTCGACCTCGGACATCCACCCCTCCGACCTCTCCGATCTGCTCGGCCGCTTCGGCATCGACCTAATCGCCGAGCGCATCGAAGGCGAGCGCGCGGTGGTCGATTTGCTCGACTATGACGTGCGGTTCGGCCAGGGCTTCCTGTTCGCGCCGCCCCGGCCATTGCGGCCGGAAGGGGCATCTGCTACCGGCGGGGCCGCGCCGAACCAGGTGCAGGACACTCAGGGATCCAATGGCTCCGCTCCCCCCAGCCCAGGTGCGACGTCTTCAGCACCTCCAGCCCAACGCATCACCACCGGCAGCGCCGCTCTCGCGCGGCGTATCTGATCGGCCGCGCGCATCATGACGACGCTGCATTTTGCCGAAAGCCTGCGCGAGCTCGTGGGCGATGTGGACGTCGTGCTCAGCGACATCTGGGGCGTGGTCCATAACGGCCTGGAATCCTTCCCGGAGGCCTGCGAGGCGCTGCACACCTATCGCAGCCGTGGCGGTACGGTGATCCTGATCACCAATGCGCCGCGCCCGGCGGATTCGGTACAGCGGCAGCTCCGCAAGCTCGGCGTCGCGGACGAGACCTATGATGCCATCGTCTCGTCCGGCGACCTGACGAGGCTCTATGTCGCCGAGCATCCCGGCCGCAAGATGTTCTGGCTCGGGCCCGAACGCGACAACTCGATCTATCGCGGCCTGGATGCGGTGACCGCGCCGCTGGAAGAGGCCGACTATATCGTCTGCACCGGGCTCTACGACGACGAAACCGAGACGGCGGAAGACTATCGCGGCATGATGCTGCAGGCGCGCGAGCGCAAGCTGACGCTGGTCTGCGCCAACCCCGATATCGTGGTCGAGCGCGGCGACCGGCTGATCTATTGCGCCGGCGCGATTGCCGAACTCTATCGCGAGATCGGCGGCGAGGTGATCTTCTACGGCAAGCCGCATCGGCCGATCTACGAGCGCGCGATGGCGCTCGCCGGCGAGCGCCAGGGCCACCCGATCGACCGGAAAAAGGTGCTGGCGATCGGCGATTCCGTCCGCACCGACCTGACCGGGGCGCGCGAATTCGGTATCGACTGCCTGTTCGTCACCCGCGGCATCCATGCCGAGGAGTTCGAGGGGCTCGACCAGCTCGACCCGGCATCGGTGATGGAATTGTTCGGCCACCCGCCGAAGGCGCTGATGCGCGAACTGAAGTGGTGAGGGTGGAGCTCTCAGCGACTCAGGCTTAGACGAATTGCCAAGCTCCAGACGCCGTCATGGCCGGGCCTGACCCGGCCATCCACGTCTTGCTTCCAGCATCAAGAACGTGGATGCCCGGGACAAGCCCGGGCATGACGTTCCAAATAGAAAATGATTGTCCGGCGAAGAGCGCGCTTACGCGCTCGCCATGTCCGGGAAAACCGCCTCGATCTTGGTCTTCAGCGTCGCCGCGTTGAACGGCTTGACGATGTAGTTGTTCACGCCGGCCTTCTTGGCCGCGATCACGTTCTCGGTCTTCGATTCGGCCGTGATCATGATGAAGGGCGTGGTGGCGAGGTTCGGATCCGCGCGCACTTCGCGCAGCAAATCGTAGCCCGTCATCGGCTCCATGTTCCAGTCGGAGATCACGAGGCCGTACTTCTTGCCGCGCATCTTGTTCAGCGCCGCCGAACCATCGCTGGCATCATCGATATTCTCGAAGCCAAGCTGCTTCAGCAGATTCCTGATGATACGGATCATGGTGCTGTAGTCGTCAACCACCAGAACCGACATCGACAAATCAACCGCCATCTCGACTCCCCCAACGCAAACCAGGAATGTTACAATCAGAACCCGCCAGCTCTAGCCCCGCGGTTCCACGTTTCAAGCACTAGCACCAAGGCGTTAAACAGCGCGTTAATCGCGGGCGCCCTCGAAGTACTGAAATCGCATTCAATGCGGCCGCCCCTCCCGCTTGACTTCATCCAGCCGGTCAAGCCACGGTCCGCGAAGGTCCTGCCGCTTCGAGAATTCCCCTGATGGCCCAGCATTTTACCGTTATTCGCGACACCACGCCGGATTCCGCGATTTTAAGGGGCGCCGTGGTCGCGATGGGCAATTTCGACGGCGTTCATCTCGGCCATCGCGCGGTGATCGCGGCGGCCCTGGAAATGGGCAGAGCGCATGGCCGTCCTGCACTGGCGTTGACCTTCGAGCCGCATCCGCGCCGGTTTTTCAGCCCGAACACACCCCAATTCCGCCTGACGGACGAGCCGGCGAAGCTGCGGCTGCTGGCCGGCACCGGGCTTGCCGGCGCCGTGGTCATGACCTTCGACAAGGCGCGGGCCGGCACCAGTGCGCAAGACTTCATTCACCATGACCTGATCGGACGTCTGGGTGTCAGCGGCATAGCGGTCGGCTACGACTTCCATTTCGGCAAGGGACGGGTCGGCTCGCCGAGCCTGCTCGCCGACGAGGCACCCCGGCTCGGCATCGAGGTCGACGTGCAGCCGCATGTCGACATCGACGAGCGGCCGGTCTCCTCCAGCGCCATCCGGATCGCACTCGCCGAAGGCCAGATCGACGAGGCCACCACCATGCTGGGCGCCCCCTGGTTCATCACCGGCGAAGTGATCCACGGCGAGAAGCGCGGCCGCGACCTCGGCTATCCCACCGCCAACATCCGCCTCGATGCCAATTGCGGCCTCAAGCACGGCATCTACGCGGTGCGGGTCGGGCGCGGCGCCGAGCGGCTGGACGGGGTGGCAAGCTTCGGCCGCCGCCCGACCTTTGATAATGGCGCGCCCCTGCTGGAAATCTTCCTGTTCGACTTCAAGGGCGACCTCTACGGCCAGGCACTCGACTGCGCCTTCGTCGGCTTCATCCGCGAGGAGCTGAAATTCGACAATCTGGAGGCCCTGATCCGCCAGATGGACGACGATTCCATCCGCGCCCGCACCATTCTGGCCGCCGCCCCGGACGCCTTTCCGCGGCTTGGCGCCGTTGATTGAGGCCGAAAGACCGGCCCGCCGGGCCTTTGCGCTTCCCCCGGCCGGCTGCTATGGAGGGCCATGTTTGCGCGGCGCATCATAGGGATTAGCGGCCCGGCTTCCGCCTGAGCTTTCGGCTCGGCGCAAGACCGGGATTTCGTCGTTCCGCCCCGCGATTCCGCATCGCCATCCGTTTCCGCGCCATTCCGAGCCAGTCAGCATCATGTCCGAAAAGCCGCAAAAGTCCGACGCCAAAGACTATTCGAAGACCCTGTTCCTGCCGCAGACGGAATTCCCGATGCGCGCCGGCCTGCCGCAGCGCGAGCCGGAGATCCTGAAATACTGGAACGACATCGGCCTCTACGACAAGCTGCGCAAGGAAGCCGAGGGCCGCGCCAAGTTCGTGCTGCATGACGGCCCGCCCTACGCCAACGGCAACATCCATATCGGGCACGCCCTGAACAAGATCCTCAAGGACGTCGTGACCAAGAGCCAGCAGATGCTCGGCTACGATTCCAATTACGTGCCCGGCTGGGACTGCCACGGCCTGCCGATCGAATGGAAGATCGAGGAGGAGAATTACCGCTCCAAGGGCAAGCAGAAGCCGGACTTCCGCGACTCCGCCGCGATGGTGGCGTTCCGTAAAGAGTGCCGCGCCTATGCGACGCACTGGATCAACGTCCAGCGCGAGGAGTTCAAGCGGCTCGGCATCATTGGCGACTGGGATCATCCCTACCAGACGATGAGCTATCCCGCCGAGGCGCAGATCGCTCGCGAACTGATGAAGTTCGCGGCCAACGGCACGCTCTATCGCGGCTCCAAGCCGGTGATGTGGAGCGTGGTCGAGAAGACCGCGCTTGCGGAGGCCGAGGTCGAGTATGAGGACCACACCTCCGACACGGTGTGGGTGAAGTTTCCCGTCACGTCTCCGGCACATGGCGCGCTCGCCTCGGCCAGCGTCGTGATCTGGACCACCACGCCATGGACGCTGCCTGGCAACCGCGCCATCTCGTTCTCGCCGAAGATCGCCTACGGCCTCTATGAGGTGACGGAATCGCCCGCAGACAATTGGGCGAAGACCGGCGATCTGCTGATCCTGGCCGATGCACTAGCCGACGGCGTGTTCAAGCAGGCCCGCGTCACCGCTTTCAAGAAGGTGCGCGACATCCCGGCCGACACGCTCGATGCGGTGGAATGCGCGCATCCGCTGAAAGGCGTCGGCGGCGGCTACGAGTTCACGGTCCCACTGCTTCCTGGCGATCACGTCACCGACGACACAGGCACCGGCTTCGTGCACACCGCGCCCGGTCACGGTCGCGAAGACTTCGACGTCTGGATGGCCAATGCGCGAGAACTGGAAGCACGCGGCATCAACACCACCATCCCCTACACCGTCGACGAAAATGGCGCCCTCACCGACCACGCGCCGGGCTTCACCGGCAAGCGCGTGCTCACCGACAAGGGCGAGAAGGGCGATGCCAACGAGGCCGTGATCAAGGCGCTGATCGAGGCCGGCAAGCTGCTCGCGCGCGGCCGCCTCAAGCACCAATATCCGCATTCCTGGCGCTCGAAGAAGCCGGTGATCTTCCGCAACACGCCGCAATGGTTCATCGCGATGGACAAGGACATCAGCGAGGACGGCCACGCGAAGAAGGGCGACACGCTGCGCGCCCGCGCGCTGTACGCGATCTCGGTCACACAATGGGTACCGCCGTCGGGCGAGAATCGCATCAACGGCATGATCGCCAATCGCCCGGACTGGGTGATCTCGCGCCAGCGCGCCTGGGGCGTCCCGATCGCCGTGTTCGTGCGCGAGAAGGCCGACGGTTCGGCCGAAATCCTGCAGGACGAGATCGTCAACCAGCGCATCACCGAGGCCTTCATGGAAGAAGGCGCCGATGCTTGGTACATGGACGGCGCCCGCGAGCGCTTCCTCGGGTCCCGTGCGGCTGAGGACTGGAAGAAGGTCGACGACATCTGCGACGTCTGGTTCGATTCCGGCTCCACCCACGCCTTCGTGCTCGAGGATCGCCAAAACTTCCCGCAGCTCGGCAACATCGTCCGCAAGGTCGACGGCGGCAGCGACACCGTGATGTATCTCGAAGGCAGCGACCAGCATCGCGGCTGGTTTCACTCCTCCTTGCTGGAAAGCGCAGGCACCCGCGGCCGCGCGCCCTACGACATCGTGCTGACCCACGGCTTCACGCTCGACGAGAACGGCCGCAAGATGTCGAAGTCGATCGGCAACACCGTCGAGCCGCAGAAGGTAATCAAGGATTCGGGCGCGGACATCCTGCGCCTGTGGGTCTGCGCCACCGACTATGCCGACGACCAGCGCATCGGCCCGGAGATCCTGAAGAACACCATCGAGACCTATCGCAAGCTGCGCAACACCGCGCGCTGGATGCTCGGAACGCTGCATCACTTCAAACCGAGCGAGAAGGTCGCCCATGCCGACATGCCCGAGCTCGAGCGGTTGATGCTGCACGAACTGGCCGGGCATGCCGAAACCATTCGCAAGGCCTATGCCGCGTTCGACTACAAGACCGTCGTCGCAAGCCTCTCGGCCTTCATGAACTCCGAGCTGTCCGCGTTCTATTTCGACATCCGCAAGGACACGCTGTATTGCGATCCGCCGTCCTCGGTGGCCCGCAAGGCAGCGCTCACCACGATCGACCTGTTGTGCGACGCCATCCTGAAGTGGCTCGCCCCGATCCTCAGCTTCACGACCGACGAAGCCTGGCGGATGTTCCGGCCGAATGAGGCGCCTTCCGTCCATCTGACCCTCTTCCCCGAGGGCCTCGAACAATTCCGTGACGCAAGGCTCGCCGCGAAATGGGAGATCATTCGCAACGTCCGCCGCGTCGTCACCGGCGCGCTCGAACTCGAGCGTGCGGCCAAGAACATCGGCTCGTCGCTGGAGGCATCGCCGGTGATCTATGTCGCCGACCGCGACATGCTGGCGACGCTGTTCGACATCGATCTCGCCGAAATCTGCATCACCTCGAATTACGAGGTGCGCGAGGGTGAAGCACCGGCATCGGCGTTCCGTCTCGATGCCGTGCCGGGTGTCGCGGTGATCGTCGAGAAAGCGGTCGGCACGAAATGCGCCCGGTCCTGGAAGATCTCGCCGACGGTCGGCGAAGATGCTGAATACCCCGACGTCACCCCGCGCGACGCCAAGGCGCTGCGCGAATGGAAGGCGTTGGGGGTGGGCGTCTGATCCCCGGCCATGGCCCCGCTCCGCGCCGGCATCCTCACGGCCCTGGTCACGCTCGTGGCCGACCAGGCCTCAAAGCTCTGGCTGCTGAACGGGTTCGACCTCGCCCGCAAGGGCGTGGTGACGGTGACGCCGTTCTTCGACCTGGTACTGGCCTGGAACATCGGCATCAGCTTCGGCTGGCTCCAGAACGACAGCCAGGCCGCCCAGATCGCGCTGATGGCGGTCAAGGCCGTTGCGGTGGTCGCCCTCGCCATCTGGATGGTCCGCTCCCACACCCTGCTGGCGACGGTCGCGCTGGGCCTGATCATTGGCGGCGCCATCGGCAACGGCATCGACCGCTTCGCCTATGGCGCGGTGGTCGATTTCGCCCTGTTCCATATCGAGATCGGCGGAAATACCTATAATTGGTACGTGTTCAACCTCGCGGACGTGGCCATCGTTGTCGGGGTGGCGGGGCTATTGTATGATTCCTTCCTGGGGGTACCCGCCGCAAAAGCGCCCTGATCCCGGCCGATACGGGCTGGCAGGTGGAACCTTGCTTTTTGCGAGGGTTGGCCGCGTTTGAGCGGCAAAGAGCAGCTATCTGCCACAATATGGAACAGGTACAGTAATGCGCAGCTCCGAGACCAGCGGTTCGATGGTTCGAGACCCCAAAGCGGGGTTCTGGCGGGCGTTGAAATTGTCCGCTGTCGTGCTCGGCATCGGTCTCGTCATGTCGGCAGGCCCGGTGCGCGCCGGTGACGACGACGAGGACGACGATGGGATGACCTTCGAAGAGAAGATCATTGACAATCTGATGTCCGGCATCGGCGCCAAGAGCATGGAAAAGCCCGGCATCGAATACCGCGAGCGCTCGCCGCTGGTCGTGCCGCCCAAGCTGGACCTGCCGCCGCCCGCGACGCAGGCCAAGAATGCGCCGAACTGGCCCAAGGACCCCGAGGAAAAGCGCCGCAAGGAAGCCATCGCCGCGCGCAAGAAGGCCACCAAGGCCACCGAGAACTGGCAGGCGGCCCAGCCGCTGACGCCCGCCGAGATGAAGGCCGGCGAGGTCGCCGCTGCCCCTCGCACCAGCAACGACCCGATCCAGCCGGGCACCAACGGCAACCCGTCGCTCAGCCCTGCCGAGCTGGGTTTTTCCGGCGGCCTGTGGAATATGATGAGGGGCGTCGGCGGCAAGGGCGAGACCAAGCAGTTCACGACCGAGCCCCCGCGCCAGTCGCTGGTCGAGCCGCCGCCGGGCTACCAGACGCCGTCTCCGAGCTACGCCTATGGCGCTGGAGAGGACAAGTCGCGGCGGACCTATTTCGACATCATGTCGGGCAAGGACAAGGAACAATAGCGTTCCCGCCCTGCCGCGGTATCCTGACCGCAGCGAATCCGGCGCCACCGGCGGATGCACGCCGGGGCGCGATCTAGATTGCCTATCAGTAACTTGCCACCGCGTTGAGTTCTCTGCTTCGTGACGCGAAGCCTCAGCCGCACGGTGTAGCATGCCGTGCCTTTCGAGCCGGACGTCCGGGCTCGGCCTTTCACCAGGGATCATGATGTCCGCTAACCGATCGGTTGCCTGCCTCCTTGCCGCGCTGCTTTCGACGAGTGTCCTGACAGCCGGCGCGGCCCTCGCCCAGACCACGGTGACATCGGCTCCGCCCGCCAGCTTCACGCTCGGCAATGGCATGCAGGTCGTGGTGATCCCGGACCACCGCACGCCCGTGGTCACCGAGATGATCTGGTACAAGGTCGGTTCGGCCGACGAGACGCCGGGCAAGTCCGGGCTCGCGCACTTCCTCGAGCATCTGATGTTCAAGGGCACCTCGAAGCATCCGGTCGGCGAATTCTCACAGACCGTGCTCCGCGTCGGCGGCAACGAGAACGCCTCGACCTCGGTCGACTACACCAATTACTACCAGCGCGTGCCGAAAGAGCAGCTGCCGACCATGATGGAGTTCGAGGCCGATCGCATGACTGGCCTGATCCTCAAGGACGAGAACGTGCTGCCCGAGCGCGACGTCGTGCTCGAGGAATACAACATGCGCGTCGCCAACAATCCGGATGCGCGGCTCAACGAGCAGATCATGGCCGCGCTCTATCTCAATCATCCCTATGGCCGGCCCGTGATCGGCTGGCACCAGGAGATCGAGAAGCTCGACCGTGAGGACGCGCTCGCCTTCTACCGCCGCTTCTACGCGCCGAACAACGCGATCCTGGTCATCGCAGGCGACGTCGAGGCCGCCGACATCCGTCCGCTGGTCGAACGCAATTTCGGCTCGATCCCGGCCCAGCCCGCGATCCCGGCACGCCGCGTCCGCCCGCAGGAGCCGGAGCCGGCCGCGCCGCGCACCGTCACGCTGGCCGATCCCCGCGTCGAGCAGCCAAGCCTGCGCCGCTATTATCTCGTTCCTTCCGCAACCACGGCCGCAGCCGGCGAAAGCGCGGCCCTCGATGTGCTGGCGCAGCTGATGGGCAGCGGCAGCAACTCCTATCTCTACCGCGCGCTCGTGGTCGACAAGCCGCTCGCGGTCTCGGCCAACGCCAGCTATTCGAGCATCTCGCTCGATCCGACCCAATTCGCCGTGTCGGCTTCGCCGAAACCCGGCGTCAGTTTCGCCGAAGTCGAGCAGGTGATCGACGGCGTCATTGCCGACGTGGCGCAGAATCCCATCCGCGCCGAGGATCTGGAGCGGGTCAAGACGCAGCTGATCGCTGAAGCGATCTACGCGCAGGACAATCAGGCGGTGCTGGCGCGCTGGTATGGCGGCGCACTGACGACGGGCCTGTCGATCGAGGACATCCGAAGCTGGCCCGACCGCATCCGTGCCGTCACCGCCGAGCAGGTTCGCACGGCTGCGCAGAAATGGCTCGAGAAGAAGCGCTCGGTGACGGGCTATCTGATCAAGGACACCGGCGCCGCCAAGCGCGAGGAGAAGCGTTCGTGACCTATCCCTTCCTTCGACGCATTGCATTCTCCCTTGCCGCCGGCACCGCGTTCGCGCTCGCGACCGTCTCGCCATCGCAAGCCGCAGCAAAGATCCAGCGCCTGGTCTCGCCTGGCGGCATCGAGGCTTGGTTCGTGCAGGATGCGACCGTGCCGCTGATCGCCATGGAATATTCCTTTGCCGGCGGCTCGTCCCAGGACCCCAGGGACAAGTCGGGTGTCGCCAACCTCGTCGGCGACCTCCTCGACGAAGGTTCCGGCGATCTCGATTCCAAGACCTTCCACGAACGGCTCGACCGCCGCGCCATCGAGCTCAGTTTCAGCACCAGCCGCGATACCTTCCGCGGCAGCCTGCGCATGCTGCGCGACAACAAGGACGAGGCCTTCGACCTGCTCCGGAGCGCCCTGACCTCGCCGCATTTCGACACCGCCGACGTCGAGCGTATCCGTTCGCAGGTGATCTCGGGCCTGCGCCGCGAGACCACCAACCCGACCTCGCTGGCGAGCCGCAAGTTCCTGGAGGTTGCATTCGGCGACCATCCCTACGGACGGCAGACCAACGGCACGCTCGACAGCGTGCCGACCATCACGGTCGCCGACATGAAGGATTATGTCGGCCGCGTGCTCGCCAGGGACACCTTGAAGATCGCGGTCGTCGGCGACGTCGATCCGGCCACGCTCGGCAAGCTGCTCGACCACACCTTCGGCAGCCTGCCCGCCAAGGCCAACCTCACGCCGGTCGCTGACGTCGAGGCGGCCAAGCCGCCGCAGCGCGCCTTCGTGCCGCTCGACGTGCCGCAAACCGTCATCACCTTCGGCGGCCCCGGCGTGAAGCGCAGCGATCCGAACTTCATGGCAGCCTATGTCGTCAACCACATTCTCGGCGGCGGCGGCCTCTCCTCCCGGCTCTATCGCGAGGTCCGCGAGAAGCGCGGGCTGGCCTATTCGGTCTTCGAATCGCTGCTCTGGATGGAGCATTCGGCGATCTTCATCGGCAATACCGGCACGCGCTCCGACCGCGCCGGCGACACCATCGACGCCATCGAGAAGGAGGTGCGCCGCATCGCCGAGGAGGGCCCGACACAGAAGGAGCTCGACGAGGCCAAGTCCTACCTCAAGGGCTCGCAGATGCTGGCGCTCGACACCTCCTCCAAGCTGGCGCAGGCGCTGCTGCAATATCAGCAGGACAAGATGCCGATCGACTACATCGAGAAGCGCAACGCCATCGTCGATGCCGTGACGCTCGATGACGCCAAGGCGGCCGCCAAGCGGCTCTGGGGCCAGGGCCTCCTGACCGTCGTCGTCGGCCGCGCCCCGCAGGCCGCCGCGCAGCCGGCAGCAGCACCGGCGACGAAGTCCAACTGACGACCCTTAGGTTTCCTGAAATGGCCGGGCTCGCCCGGCCATTTGCGTTTGGCATGGGCGCCATTGCCGAATGGTGACGTCCGGGATATGTCCGGACATCACGAATGGTGTTCCCATGCTGCGGATATCCCGCGATCTCGTCATCGACGAGGACGACATCGAGATCGGCTTTGTTCGCGCCTCGGGCCCCGGCGGCCAGAACGTCAACAAGGTCGCGACCTCGGCGCAACTGCGCTTCGACACCCGCAAGCTGACCTTGCCGGAGGATGCCGCACTGCGCCTTGCCCGTCTCGCAGGCCAGCGCATGACCAAGGACGGCGTCATCGTGATCCAGGCTCAGCGCTTCCGCACCCAGGAGCGCAACCGGCAGGATGCGATCGACCGCCTCACCGAGATCCTGAGCGAGGCGATGATACGGCCGAAGCCGCGACGTGCGACAAAGCCGACCTTCGGCTCCAAGCAACGCCGCCTCGAGGGCAAGAAGCGCCGCAGCGATATCAAGTCGAAGCGCGGCGGACATTTCGACGATTGATCGCGGCAGTCGATCGCACCGCAGATCGGTGCGAGGCACATCGGACGCTTCACGTTTGTTCCCATCCAAAACAGCCCGCTACTACCACCGCATGTTTGGCGGCGCCTAGAGTTTGCGCACGCTGAATTTGACGTGGATGGGCGAGCTTTTGGCGATGCGCGCGGTCGTGCTGGGATTGTGCACTGCAGTGATGCTGGTGGTGCGGGTTGCCGGCGCGCAGATGCCATTGCCGGCCGCAAAGCCGCCGGATGGTGCGACGCTGTTCAAGCAGCAATGCGCCGTGTGCCACACGTTGAGTTCGTCGGAGCCGATGCGACAAGGCCCGCCGCTGGTCAAGGTCGTCGGGCGGCCCGCCGGTAAGGTCGAGGGCTTTCGCTATTCCGAGAACCTCGCCAAAGCCGACTTCGCCTGGGACGAGACGAAGCTCGACGCCTGGCTGACCAATCCGCAAGCCGTCATTCCCGGCGTGGTCATGGTCTACCGGCAGGCCAAGCCGGAGACGCGCGCCGCCATCATCGCCTTTCTGAAGGAGCAGAACTGAATGGCAAAGCCTGTTCATTCCATGATCCGCGTGTCCGACGAGGCACGTTCGCTTGACTTCTACAGACGCGCCTTCGGCCTCGAGGTCGCCGACCATCTGAAATTTCCCGATTTTGCCCTGATCTACCTGCGTCACCCCTCGTCACCTTTCGAGGTGGAGTTGACGGTCAATTTCGATCGCAAGGAGCCTTACGCGCTCGGTGACGGCTACGGCCACCTCGCAGTGGTGGTCGAGGATCTCGATGCCGAACATGCCCGCTTCGAGCGCGAGAAGCTGGCGCCGGGTCCGCTGCGCGACTTCAAGCACGACGGCAGGACGCTGGCACGCTTCTTCTTCGTCAGCGATCCCGATGGCTACAAGATCGAGGTGATCCAGCGGGGCGGACGTTTCAACTAGCCAAAATCAAAAAACCAAAATTAACGGAGGAAACCATGAGAGAAGTCGATCGTCGAAGCAAGCACAGCCGCCGCGTCTTTCTCAAGGGCGCGGCGGCCGCAGTGCCGGTCGCCGCCGTCGCGACCGGCGTCACCGTCAACATCGAAGACGCCTGGGCCGATGAGGCCGGCACGCTGTCACCGGCGACGATGAAGACACTGCTGAAGGTCGCGCGCGACATCTATCCGCACGATGTGCTCGGCGACAGCTACTACATCACCGCGATCAAGCCGTGGGACGGCAAGGCGGCCAAGGATCCCGCCGTCAAGTCGCTGATCAGCGACGGCGTCACGCGGCTCGATCAGAATGCGCGGGATCGCCACAAGGTGCCCTACGCCGAGGTGCCGTGGGAAACCGATCGCGTCGTGCTGCTGAAGGAGATCGAGCAGAGCGACTTCTTCCAGAAGGTGCGCGGCGACCTCGTCGTCTCGCTCTACAACCAGAAAGAGGTCTGGCCGCGGTTCGGCTACGAGGGCTCCTCCGCCGAACACGGCGGCTACATCAACCGCGGCTTTGCCGACATCGACTGGCTGCCCAAGGCTTAAGGGCCACCCCAACGGTTCAGGAGAACGCATATGGCAAAATTCGATCTGAACGACTCCAGCGTTGTGGTGATCGTCGGCTCCGGCGCCGGCGGCGGCACGCTGGGCAACGAGCTCGCGCAGAAGGGCGTCAAGGTGGTCATCCTCGAGGCCGGGCCGCGCATCGAGAACCAGGACTTCGTCAACGACGAGTGGGAGAGTTTTTCCCAGCTCGCGTGGACCGATGCGCGCACCACGTCGGGCAATTGGCGCGTCGCGAAAGACTTCTCGGGTCTTCCGGCCTGGATCGTCAAGGCGGTCGGCGGCTCGACCACGCACTGGGCCGGCGCGTCGCTGCGCTTCGACGAGCATGAGTTCAAGGTGAAGAGCACCTATGGCAACATTGCCGGCGCCAACCTGCTGGACTGGCCTGTGACGCTGGCGGAGATCGAGCCGTGGTACGCCAAGGCCGAGAACAAGATGGGCGTGACCCGCACCAACGGCATTCCCGGACTTCCCGGCAACAACAATTTCAAGGTGCTGGAGGCCGGCGCGAAGAAGCTCGGCTACAAGACCGTGCACACCGGCAACATGGCGATCAACAGCCAGCCGCGCGACGGCCGCGGCGCCTGCCAGCAGATCGGCTTCTGCTTCCAGGGCTGCAAATCCGGCGCGAAATGGTCGACGCTCTACACCGAGATCCCCAAGGGCGAGGCGACCGGCAATCTCGAGGTGCGGCCGGGCAGCATGGCGATCAAGATCGAGCACGACGCCAGCGGCAAGGTCACCGGCGTGGTCTACGCCGACGAGGCCGGTGCAATGCAACGCCAGAAGGCACGTATCGTCGCGGTGGCCGGCAACTCGATCGAAAGCCCGCGGCTGCTGCTCAACAGCGCCTCGACCATGTTCCCCGACGGCCTCGGCAACTCCTCGGGCCAGGTCGGCCGCAACTACATGCGGCACATGACCGGCAGCGTCTACGCCGTGTTCGAGAAGTCAGTGCACATGTATCGCGGCACCACCATGGCCGGCATCATCCGCGACGAGGCCGCCAACAACCCGAAGCGCGGCTTCGTCGGCGGCTATGAGATGGAGACGCTGTCGCTCGGACTGCCGTTCATGGCGGCATTCCTCAATCCCGGCGCCTGGGGCCGCCCGTTCACCGCAGCACTCGACGGCTATCCCAGGATGGCCGGCATGTGGCTGGTCGGCGAGGACATGCCGCAGGAGACCAACCGCATCACGCTCGATCCCGTCGTGAAGGACAAGTTCGGACAGCCGGTCGCAAGCGTGCATTTCGACGATCATCCCAACGATCTTGCGATGCGCGCGCATGCCTACAAGCAGGGGGCGGCGGTCTACGACGCCGTCGGTGCTACCGTGACCTATCCGACGCCGCCTTATCCGAGCACGCACAATCTCGGCACCAACAGGATGAGCGAGAAGCCGCGCGACGGCGTCGTCAACAAGTTCGGGCAAAGCCACGACGTCAAGAACCTGTTCGTCTCCGACGGCAGCCAGTTCACCAGCGGCGCGGCCTGCAACCCGACGCTGACCATCGTCGCGCTGGCGATCCGGCAGGCGGACTACATCGCCGGGGCGATGCAGAAGAAGGAGATTTGATCTTACGTTGCCTACGCGCTCGCCGGGACCACGTTGAGGAGGATTGCGTATCCACACTCACGGTGTCGTCCCGGCGAACGCCGGGACCCATAACCACAGGGAGCAGTTTGACGAAGTCCAAGCGTTCGGTACTCAGATCACCTACGCCCGATAGGTTCCTCGGTATGGGTCCCGGCGTTCGCCGGGACGACATCGAGAATGCGGATGCTGGCTCTCGCGGTTGGGGCTATTCGGCCGCATCGAGGATAGGCGCCTTGAACTGCTGCACCGGTGCCATCGTCTTCGATCGATAGATCAGGCAGGAGCACCTCAGCAGCGAGGCAAAATTGTTGACCTCGCCGTGATGGTCGAGCACTTCGTTATAGAGCGTGGTCAGGAACTTGCCGACGCTCATGTTCTCCTTGGCCGCGATTTCCTCCAACGTGTCCCAGAACGCCATTTCCAGCCGGATCGACGTGCAGTGTCCGCCGATCCGCAGAGAGCGGGTCTGGGATTCGTAGTCGCGTTGGGGCTGATGCGCGAAGAGATGGCACATGGCGTCCTCCCGTCCTGTTGCCGTTTTTTCGCGATGCTACACCGCGGCCCGGCGGCTCACAATCGGGACCGAGGGAGACGAGCGGATCGCGTGTGGGGAAGGATTTTCGCGAACGTCCAATATCTTCAATGTGATAGATGCCGTTCTTCCCCAGCCCGGTACGTTCCTGTTGCCCAACACATGCTTTTGACGCAACACAGCCTAGAATAGCGCTGCAGCGAATCCCAATCGAGCCCAAGATCGAGTTAATGCCCGTCCGCCAGCTTCCAGAACAGGTCGTCAACCGCATCGCCGCCGGCGAGGTGGTCGAGCGCCCGGCGAGCGTGGTCAAGGAACTGGTCGAGAACGCGATCGATGCCGGGGCGAGCCGGATCGACGTCTTCACCGATGGGGGCGGCCGCCGCCGCATCGGCATCACCGACGACGGCAGCGGCATGACCGCGAAGGACCTCGCGCTCGCGGTCGAGCGCCATGCCACCTCCAAGCTCGACGACGAGGACCTGCTGCAAATCCGCACCCTCGGGTTCCGCGGCGAGGCGCTGCCATCTATCGGCTCCGTGGCGCGGCTTTCCATCACGACGCGGCATGCCAGCGAGCCGCATGCCTGGGCGCTCACCGTCGAGGGCGGCGAGAAGTCCGAGATCATGCCGGCGGCGCTGGCCCATGGCACCCGCGTCGAGGTCAACGATCTCTTTTATGCGACGCCGGCGCGGCTGAAATTCCTGAAGACCGACCGCACCGAGGCGGAAGCCATCCGTGAGGTGGTGCGACGCCTGGCGATGGCGCGGCCGGACGTCGCCTTCACGCTCGCGGGCGAGGAGCGCGCACCGGTGACCTGGGCCGCTGCATTGCCCGGCGCCGCCGGGCGGCTGACGCGGCTCGGCGACATTCTCGGCGCCGAGTTTAGCAGCCACGCCATCGAGGTCCATGCCGAGCGCGAGGGCGTCGTGGTCGCCGGCTATGCCGCAGCGCCGGCGCTGACCAAGGCGAATGCGCTCGGGCAATATCTCTTCGTCAACGGCCGCCCGGTGCGCGACAAGCTGATCCTGGGCGCGGTGCGCGGGGCCTATGCCGACTATCTGCCGCGCGACCGCCATCCGGTGCTGGCGCTGTTCGTCACGCTCGATCCGCGCGAGGTTGACGCCAACGTGCATCCGGCCAAGACCGAGGTGCGCTTCCGCAATTCCGGCCTCGTCCGTGCGTTGATCGTGCACGGATTGAAGGAGGCGCTGGCGCGCGAGGGGCGGCGCACCGCCGCCAACAGCGGCGAGAGCGCATTGTCCTCGTTCCGGCCCGCCTTCACGCCGCGCCCTGCAAGCTGGGACTGGCGGGCCTCGCCATCCGCCCCGGTCGCACCGATGCCGTCATTCGACGGCAGCGCCGCGCCCGCCTTTGCCGAGCGCGCGCAGGCTGCGTTCGATGTCGGTGGGCCCAGCGCTGACATCAGGTTCGAGACGCAGCCGGTAGCCGACCTCGTCGACCGTCCGCTCGGCGCGGCGCGGACCCAGATCCACGAGACCTACATCGTCTCGCAGACCCGCGACGGCCTGATCATCGTCGACCAGCATGCCGCGCATGAGCGCATCGTCTACGAGCGGCTGAAGGCCTCGCTGGCCGCTAACGGCGTGCAGCGGCAGATCCTCTTGATCCCCGAGATCGTCGAGATGGACGAATCCACGGTGGAGCGCCTGCTGGAGCGCAGCGAAGAGCTCGCCTCGTTTGGCCTTGCCATCGAATCCTTCGGCCCCGGTGCGGTCGCGGTGCGCGAGACGCCGTCGCTGCTCGGCAAGACCAATGCGGGCGGCCTGCTCCGCGACCTCTCCGAGCACATGGCCGAATGGGACGAGGCGCTGCCGCTGGAGCGCCGCCTGATGCATGTCGCCGCCACCATGGCCTGCCACGGCTCGGTGCGCGCCGGACGGAGACTGCGTCCGGAAGAGATGAATGCGCTGCTCCGCGAGATGGAGGAGACGCCGAACTCCGGCCAATGCAATCACGGCCGTCCGACCTATGTCGAGCTGAAGCTGAGCGATGTGGAGAAGCTGTTCGGGCGGCGGTGAGATTGGAATCTGCGTAGGGTGGGTCAGCGCAGCGTAACCCACCACTTCTGCCACCGCGGAGATCAAAGAGGGGGGTTACGCCTTCGGCTAACCCACCCTACACACCGAGTTCGAGACTACGGCTTCTTCAAAAACACGAATTCCGTATCATCGTACGCGCGCCGCTCCAGTTCCTCGAAGCCCTCAGGCGCCGCGAACTGCGCGGCCTTCGCCTCTTCCACCACCAGCAGCGCACCCGGCGTCAGCCAGCCGCCGTCGCGCAAGCTCGCCAGCGCCTTCTCCGCAAGACCCTTGCCGTAGGGCGGATCGAGGAACACCAGCGAGAATGGCTCGACCGGATGCGCCGGGCCGAGGTCGGCCGCATCGCGGCGGTAGACTTTCGTCACCCCGCCAAGGCCGAGCGACTCGACATTGTTACGCAGCAAAGCGCGCGCTTCCGCGCCGTTGTCGACGAACAGCACGAACTTCGCACCGCGCGAGGACGCCTCGATGCCGAGTGCGCCGGTGCCGGCGAATAGATCGAGCACGCGCGCGTCCTGGATCGGATCCTCATAGGCGTGCACGAGGATGTTGAACACGGACTCGCGCAGGCGGTCCGCCGTGGGGCGGATGTCACGCGAGGACGGTGAGGCCAGATTGCGCCCCTTCAAACGACCGCCGACGACGCGCATCTAGATGTCTCCGTCATGCCCGGGCTCGTCCCGGGCATCCACGTTCTTCAGCCGTGGACGCAAGCAAGACGTGGATGGCCGGGTCAAGCCCGGCCATGACGACCTGAGGTAGGGCGTCGGCGTCGTATCAACCATCGGCCTTACTCGCCGTCCTTCGGCGTCAGGTCGCGCTTGCCGTGATAGCCGCGCTTGGGACGGCGCGGCGGACCGTAGCCGCTCGCCTCGGCCTCGTTGCGCTCGCGCGCCTCCTCGCTGCCGGTGCGCTGCACCAGCACGCGGCGGCCCTTGCGGTCGGCGATCACGTCGCGCTTGCTGGCGGGCTTCTTCTCGCGCGGTGCGCCATCGTCGCCGGTCGAGGCGGACTTCTGCGGCACGTCGAACTGCGCGCCCGACTTCTCGATAATCTTGTCGCCGAGCTGGTCACGCAGCACGCGGGACTTGATCTCCTCGACCTCGCCTTCCGGGACCTCGCCGAGCTGGAACGGGCCGTAGGAGACGCGGATCAGCCGGTTCACCTCGAGCCCGAGATGGGCGCAGACGTTGCGAACTTCGCGATTCTTGCCTTCGCGGATCGCGAACACCAGCCAGACATTGGCGCCCTGGTCGCGCTCCAGCGTCGCATCGATCGGGCCGTATTTGACGCCCTCGATCTCGACGCCGTTCTTGAGCTCGTCGAGCTGCGCCTGGGTGACGGCGCCATGGGCGCGGACGCGGTAGCGGCGCAGCCAGCCGGTGTCGGGCAATTCGAGCGTGCGCGCGAGCCCGCCGTCATTGGTGAGCAGCAGCAGGCCTTCGGTGTTGAAGTCGAGCCGGCCGACCGAGATCAGACGCGGGAGGCCTTCGGGCAGATTGTCGAACACGGTCGGACGCCCTTCCGGGTCGTCATGCGTCGTCATCAGGCCGCGCGGCTTGTGGTAGAGGAACAGCCGCGTGCGCTCACGCTCCGGCAACGGCTTGCCGTCGATGGTGACGACGTCGTTCGGCGTGATATCGAGCGCCGGCGAGTTGATGACGCGGCCGTTGACGGTGACGCGGCCCTGCGTGACCATCTCCTCGGCATCGCGCCGCGAGGCGAGGCCCGCGCGCGACAGCACCTTGGCGATGCGCTCGCCGGCCTTCTTCGGCTTCGGTTCTTCTTCCCGGCGCGGCCGGCGATCGAAATCACGATCGCGCTCGCGATAGGCGCCGCGGCCGCCGAACGCGGGGCGCTTCTCGAAGATCCGGCTCTCGTCCTCGTTTTCCCGGCGCGGACGATCGCCGAAGCCACCTTCATTGCGCGGATGCTCGTGCCAGTCGGACCGCCCCTCGGAGCGCTCGCGCGGCCGGCTGAATTTCGGACGGTCGCCGCCGCGCTCACCGCGGTTACCATCGCCGTCGCGACGGGGCCGATCGAACTTGGGCCGATCCCCGTGCGGACGATCGAATTTCGGACGCTCGCGGAACGGACGATCCCCCGAGGGGCGATCGTCGCGCGAACGCTGGAAACGCGGCCGGTCCTCGCCGCCTTCGCGCTTCTGCCAGGGCTTGTCCCCGCCGCGGTCACGACCGCCGAAATCCTTGCCAAATTCCTTGCGCGGCCCGCGATCGGGTGCGCCTCGCGAAAACTTCCGCTCGCCGTCGAACTTGCGCTCCGGACGGTCGCCACGCGGCGCGCGATCACCGCGATCGAAATTCGGGCGATCTCCACGCGGCTTGAAACTGCGCTCGCCACGATCTTCGCGCGGCCCGCGATCCCCACGGTCGCGTTCGCGATCCGGTGCGCCCCGCGAGAACTTCCGCTCGCCGTCGAACTTGCGGTCCGGGCGGTCGCCGCGCGGCGCATAGGGCTTCTTGTCGCCGAACTTCCTGTCACCGGTCCGGCCGGCCGGGCGGGAGTCGTCGCGATCCCGGCGCGGCGGACGGTCGTCACGGCCGTAGGACGGGCGATCACCGCGCGGCTTGAACGGCCGCTTCTCGCCATCGCGCGAGGAGCGATCGGAGAACGGACGGTCGCCACGCGGCTTGAAGCTGCGCTCGCCGCGATCCTCGCGGGGCCGGTCGTCGCGATTGAATTTCGGCCGGTCGCTGAAGTCGCGGCGCGGGGCATCGCCGTCCGCGCGAGGGCGGAACGGACGGTCGCCGCGATCGGTGCGAGGCGGGCGGCTGTCGCCACGGGGCGGGCGGGCGTCGCCCCGGCCCTCGGGGCCGCGCTTGGCGAACTTCTTCTCGGGGCCACGCGGCTTGCCGGATCGGCCCTTCGGCGGGCCGTTCCTGGACGGGCCTCGCCGGCCGCGGGAATCGTTGTCTTTGTCGCTGTCGCGAGGCATGAATGATCTCACTCAGGGGGTGGCCGGAAAGCATTGCGCGCGCTCATTGCGGGCCGCATGCTCAGGCAAATTCGATAAGCACTTCTGCTGAAGGCGCAGCTACTAGCAGGTTTCTTCGGATGATACGAGGCTTGAAAGCCCCCTCTTTCATGGATTTGGCGCTCAAAACGGCCGAAAATGCCGGAAAGGCGGGCGAAGTCCCGATCGGATGCGTGGTGGTCCGCAATTACGAGGTCATCGCCACCGCCGCCAACCGGACCCTGACCGATTACGACCCCACGGCCCATGCCGAGATCGTGGCGCTGCGCGAGGCGGCCAGGAAGATCGGCAGCGAGCGCCTGGTCGACTGCGACCTCTACGTGACGCTCGAGCCCTGCACCATGTGTGCGGGCGCGATCTCCTTTGCAAGGGTGAGGCGGCTCTATTACGGCGCGGCCGATCCCAAGGGCGGCGCGGTGGAGTCGGGCGTGCGGTTCTTCACCTCGCCGACTTGCCACCACGCGCCGGATGTCTATTCCGGGGTCGGGGAGAGCGAGGCGGCGCGTCTGCTCAAGGACTTCTTTCGCGAGCGGCGTTAGGGCGCGAGGAAGAACTCGCGCAGGGCCTTCGCTGTCACATCGGGGTTTTCCTCGGTGAGGAAGTGGCCGGAGTCCACCGGCATGCCCTCGACATTGGTGGCCCATTGCTTCCAGGTGTCGAGCGGCGTCGCGGCGGCTTGGGCGATGCCGGCGTTGCCCCACAGGGCCAGCATCGGCACCGTGATCTTCTTGCCGGCTTCGACATCGGCCTTGTCGAGCTCGTAGTCGAAAGTGGCGCCGGCGCGGTAGTCCTCGCACATCGCGTGGATGCGGGCGGGGTCGCGGAACGGGGCGATGTAGTGCTCGAGCGCGCGCTTGTCGATGGCGTCCAGCGTCTTCGACTTTGTCTGGCTCGCCATCTTGAAGCGCAGGAAGAACTCGCCCTCAGCCGCGATCAGCGTCTCCGGCAATGGGGCGGGCTGGGCCAGAAACGTCCAGTGCCAGATCTTCAGCGCGTAGGCGCGGTTCATCCGCTCCCAGTAATTATAGGTCGGCAGGATATCCAGCACGGCGAGCTTCGACAGCCGGCCGGGATGGTCGAGCGCGAGCCGGTACGACACGCGGCCGCCGCGGTCGTGGCCGGCGAGCGCGAAGTGGACGTGGCCGAGCTGCTCCATCGCCTCGACCATCGCTTTCGCCATCGCGCGCTTGCTGTAGGGGATGTGCAGCGCGTCGCTCTCGGGCATGTCGGACCAGCCATAGCCCGGCAGGTCGGCGATGATCAGCGTGAAGGCGTCGGCCAGCTGCGGCGCGACGCGGTGCCACATCACGTTGGTCTCGGAGAAGCCGTGCAGCAGCAGCAGCGGCGGGCCGCTGCCGCCGACGCGGGCGAAGATGCGGCCGAACGAGGTGTTGATCCACTCGGAGGCGAAGCCGGGATAGAGGTCGGCGAGATCGGACATGGGTTACT
This sequence comes from Bradyrhizobium cosmicum, assembly GCF_007290395.2. NCBI lineage: Bacteria > Pseudomonadati > Pseudomonadota > Alphaproteobacteria > Hyphomicrobiales > Nitrobacteraceae > Bradyrhizobium > Bradyrhizobium cosmicum. The sequence goes on from NZ_CP041656.2 coordinate 6,371,741, forward strand.
CCCACTTGTCGTTCCGGGGGGCCTCAACAAAAGACGTCGAAAACAACCCCATGCACAGTAGCGGTATTATCAGCGGGGCGGCTAACCCCAACAGTTAATTGTGCATTTCCGGGATGTCGAGATCGCTCCGCCCACATCGAGGTTCCGGATCGGCGCCTTGCCGGCGCCGTCCGGAATGACGGGCTCAGAGCTTCGCCTTCTCCGCCTCCACCGCCTGCCAGCCGATGTCGCGGCGGCAAAAGCCCTCCGGCCAGCGGATGCGGTCGACGGCCTGGTAGGCGCGGCGCTGCGCCTCCGTCACGGTCGCGCCCAGCGCGCAGACGTTGAGCACGCGGCCGCCATTGGCGAGGATCGCGCCGTCTTTCGCAACGGTGCCGGCATGGAAGATCTCGGCGCCTTCGACCTTGGCGGCGTCATCGAGCCCCTCGATGCGCGTGCCCTTCTGGTAGTCGCCGGGATAGCCCTTCGCCGCCATCACCACGGTGAGCGCGGCGTCCGGATGCCAGCGCAGATCGAAATTCTTCAGCTGCCCGTCGCAGGCGGCGAGGAACGCCGGCACGATGTCCGACATCATGCGCAGCATCAGCACCTGGCACTCGGGATCGCCGAAGCGGACGTTGAACTCGAACAGTTTTGGGCCCTGCGTCGTCAGCATGATGCCGGCGTAGAGAATGCCGCGGAACGGCGTGCCGCGCTGCTTCATGCCGGCGACGGTCGGCAGGATGATCTTCGCCATGATGGCGTCGTGGACCGCAGGCGTGACCAGCGGCGTCGGCGAATAGGCGCCCATGCCGCCGGTGTTCGGGCCGAGATCGTGGTCGAACACGCGCTTGTGGTCCTGCGCGGAGGCCAGCGGGATCGCGGTCTCGCCGTCGCACAGCGCAAAGAAGCTGATCTCGCGGCCCGCCAGGAATTCCTCGATCACCACTTCCGCGCCGGCCTCGCCGAACGCGCCCTCGAACATCATGGCGATGGCGTCCTCGGCCTCGCGCACGGTCTTGGCGACGACGACGCCCTTGCCGGCGGCAAGACCATCGGCCTTCACCACGATCGGCGCGCCCTGGCTCTGCACATAGGCGCGCGCATCATCGGCATTGGTGAAGCGCTTGTAGGCGCCGGTGGGAATGCCGAACTCGGTGCAGAGCGCCTTGGTGAACCCCTTGGAGCTTTCGAGCTGGGCGGGGATCTTGTTCGGCCCGAACGCCTTGATGCCGGCGGCGGTGAGATCGTCGACGATGCCGGCCGCCAGCGGCGTCTCCGGCCCGACCACCACGAGCTCGACCGCATTGGTCTTGCAGAACGCGATCACGGCGGCATGGTCGGCCACATCGAGCGCCACGCACTCCGCCTCGCGCGCGATGCCGGCATTGCCGGGCGCGCACCAGAATTTGGTCACCAGGGGAGAGGCTGCGATTTTCCACGCCAAGGCATGTTCACGGCCGCCGGAACCGAGGAGGAGAATGTGCATCAGAGGCTCAGAAATGAGGGGTTTGGCTGGAGCGGAGGTCGCACGAATCTGGGTGAGGCTCAAGGGGCTGGACGCCGAACTCACCGCCACTCCGGGGCGCGCCGCTTGCGCGCGACCCGCCGTGCCATGCGCAGACCGGGTTGGCGACGCTCGGCTTTCGGCGAAATAATGAACGTTGCCGAAGCTGCTGCCTGTCCCCAGCCGGTTGCTATGCCGAAAGGTGGTTACCCCTTACAGTCCGCTGAGTTGCTCGCAAGACGTCCATGCCTTCTCGAACCCAGAGACAGCTCCTAGCGCCTGTCTCGGGAGCAGCGCGGTCGGCGTGTCGTCCGGGATCGATATAGGCTGACGGGATCACCCTCAATGCCTCATCATTTAACGTGCCCACCAACTCAACAGCGGCGCGCTTGGCATACCCTTCGATAGCATGGAGGTGCCGTTGGCGGCTGCTGTTCCGCCCCAACTCAAGCACGCGCATGCCCTGATAGATCTTATTAACTATCGGAGGTCCCATCTCCTTGAATAACATCACATTTTTGGAAATAGGCTCAGTCGCGCCGACGCAATGACAAGAGTCTTCGAGAGCCGATGGTGTGCAAATCGAAAGGTCGAACTAATGGATCGGACTTGGTCCGCTGTCTTCGAACGAAAGAGGGCGCTCGCGCATAGGCCACCATCGAGCCGTCAGCAGGTAGTGGCGTGATGCCGCGATGCGGCGAAAATTTGTGTACTATCTGATTGGCTCCGTGGGAGTAGGCAAATCGACAGCAATCTCCAACTTTCGAAATCTTACAACGTACGACGAATGGATCGACGAGCGTCGTTCCGACATGGCTGTCCCAGAGAAGCGTTTGCCTGCTTCACAAAGGAAGAAGCATGTCACGGAGATCAATGTTTGGACAGCTGAGCAGTTTAGAAAGAAGAATCTTGCTCTAGAGAAGAATAGAAGCGGGATACATCTGGTCGATCGATGCCCGCTTGACCCTTTGACGTTCGGAGCAAAGTCGGAGCGGCGAGCAAAAGCGAAGAGTCTTTTGAACACAATTACGGACTCACGCTCACACGCAATTGAGAAGGGCCATCTGATATTTCTCGATGGCGATGTCGGTGACATTCAGCAGCGAAACACCTATAAGCATAAATATTGGACTGAGGCCGAAATCGAAGAACTCATGGGCAACATCGACTCGGTCTACCAAGACGTTCCAAAAACGACAATCTGCACAAGAGGCCGAAGCGCGGCTCAAGTTGCGCGCGAGATGGCGAAAGTGATCTTTCTTGATAACTACTGCGACATCAGTTTGGAAGATCGCCTCGAGCAGTTTGCCGGGGCAGCAAAGTGATGGTTGAGAAGCGAATGCGCGCCTATTTCGCGGCGCCTCTCTTCAATGCAATGGAGAGACGGCACAACTTAGAAATAGTCGAGCATATTGAGGCTTGGCTGAAAGTCTTTTTGCCACAGCGCGATGGCGGCTTATTGACGAAACTCGTTAACGAGGGGATGCCGGTCGATGCAGCTGAACGTCTCGTTTTTGAAACAGATCTGCGCGCAATCGCCGCGGCTGATGTTGTGGTTACAGTCTTGGACGGAGCGCACATCGATGAGGGCGTCGCCTTCGAGGTGGGATTTGCATACGCGCTGGGCAAGCCGTGTGTAGGACTTCAGACTGATGCGCGTCGTCAACTTCCTACCGGTAACAATCCGATGTTGAGCAAGTCTTTGACTGCCGTCTTTCAGGCGGAGCATGATCTATATAATTGGCTACAAGACTTCGCGGCTGGCCGTACGACGCGAACTGATCGATTCGAATTGATGTCGCATCAGTTGTACGGACAACCGACGGCGGACTAGTTGCGCCGCCTTAATAAGGGCACCTCCTAAGAGCCGCTGTGGACTGTCACCGTAATTGCGGGCTCGGCAAAGACGTGGAGGGGCGCTAGGCCGCGAAATGTGCGAGCTCCGAGATCAGTTTCGCATAGTCGAGCCGATAGGCGTCTATGTCCTTCTGACGCGTGACGTAGACAGGGTGGTGGGCGCCCGTGTCGCCTAGCTTCTTAATGGCTGTCATCGAAGCATCGGTCCCGCGGGTCAGTTTGAGGTATTGTCCAGACGCGGCAAGGCGGATGATGTCTCCAAGGCCCTTGTACTCGCCCGAACCATCCCGAATTACAGAACCATGCCCCCTTTTTTCAAATGCAAGTATCAATAGACACTCCATGAGGCGCCGACAGAGCACTGCGCAACCATCGTGAAAGCCATAATGGTAACAGCCGTTGATCTGAGCGACTATTCGCGCGAGGTAGGTTGGACCCGCCGAGAAGAGGTCTGATGCGAGGATGTGATCATCAGTCAGAGTCGGTGTGGCGCTCCCGCAAAACGGCAAGTATTTACCGTCTAAGCGAGACTTGCTCACCAGTCTGAGTTTCACTGTGCCACGCACCTTTCCGCGAATGACATCCGCGTTTTCGAGCAATTGGCGAGTGAAGCGGGACAGATTAATTTTTCCCTTTAAAGCCAAATCGTGCATCAGGTCTGCCAGTCGAGCAGGCGTTACGTCAGTTACACCTTCTCGTTCAATAAACCACAAGAGAGCGACTGCGCAGCCAACTTCGCTGAGGCCCAGTCTCGAAATCTTCTGCGCGAACTGCTGCAAATTAGCCTGCATCGCTAGCGTTCAGCCATTTTTCGAATTCAGCGTGGGCCTTCGCCGTCAGTCGGTAGGCTGGAGGCGGGCCTCCCCGCTTGCGCCTTCCCGTGGTGGTGAATTGCTGCAAGTGTTTTTTCATAATGCGCGAGACCGCAGCTGGATCAATTCGCACTCCAAGCGCATCGAGTACACGGTGGACTGCCCCGGACGTAAGGGCGTCCCCAACGAACCAAAGTACGAATGCAGCTTTATTGTAGCTGTCGCGCGGTGTGTGAAGGATTTTTCGCTCAATCAGATGGAATTGGTCGCTTTCCTTTACTTCGTTGGCGACTTCATTTGGGTCTATACCCTCTGGTCTCTTAATTTCGTCAGAGGATTGATCGGAACTGCGACGTCGAGCGGCCTTGCGTCCACCGGCTCCTTCAGATGCGCGCGCAGGCTGCTGGTGAGCGGAGTACGGTGTTCCTTGCTTCTCCCACCACCGCTCCAAGAGTTGGTCAACATTGGCTCGTGGCCTTCAAGCTCAATTTCTGCGTCGCCGGACCTAAGGCGGATTTTGACCGTGTCGACCATGGCAATCCCCATCCCGTTCGTACTGGAAGTTGAGGGATCGAGCCGGGACAGTCCAGAGGAATCACGGCCCCTTGCGGGCAATCCACCGACGTGAAAAAAATGTCCCCCAGCGCAAAAAATTGGGTGTCACTGCGACTATAAAAATCGGCTACAAAAGACGAAGGATTGCTGGCAAATAAGTCAATTTCTTCAATGCTTTTGGGTATTTTGCGGTCCCCGCCCAACTTTGCCGGACTTGCCAAAGGGCCTACCCTTGCTTCCCCGCAATAATCTCCTGCAACGTCGCCACATGCCGCGCGAACGCGCCGCGACCCGCAGCCGTTGCGGTGACCGTCGTCTGCGGCTTCTTCCCCACGAACGCCTTCTCCACCGAGACATAGCCCGCCTTCGCCAGCGTCTCGATATGCGCACCGAGATTGCCGTCGGTGGCGCCGGTGAGCTTCTTCAGCCGCGCGAATTCCAGTCCTGCCGTCGCAGGCAGCGCGTTCAGCGCCGCCATGATCTTCAGCCGCAACGGCTGGTGGATGATGTCGTCGAGTTCGGCCATCAGATCCGCCGCATCCAGAGGCCGCCGAGGATCAGGCCGCCGCCGTTGACGAAGGCCATCCAGAGCGGGAAGGCCTCGCCGATATAGAAGAAGCCGATCAGCGTCAGTGCGGAGATGCCCAGGCCAATCGCGACGAAGGCAGTGCCGAACCAGAGGCCCGCCAGAGTGTAGAACAGCATGAAGTAGAGCGGCCAGAACGCGCCCAGCTGGCGCGGGCCGAAATGGCCGATGACGTCAGTGCAGAGGTAGCCGAAGGCGAAGAACGACGCGAAGACCAGCAGCAAGCGGACGTCGAAGCCGGCTGCGCGCGGGTGATGCGGCGGGTTGAGCAGGCGGAGCCCAACCATGCCGAGGACGCCGACGACGTCCACGGCGACCCAGGCATGGACCGCCCAGACCGGCCAGAGCCAGGTGACGAGGTTGCCTGCGAACACCAGGATGCCCCACCAGATCGCCGCGAGGCTCGCCAGCTCATAGAGCTGCGATTGCTTGACGCGCTGGACGATGTCGTCGATGTCGGCCAGCGCCGCGGAGGCTTCCTTGCTGTCGATCATGTCGGCTCTTTCAGGTGCGGGGCTGGCGGGTTCTGCGCGGTGGCAGCGGAGCTTGCTCCCGCCTCTCCCGCTTGCGGGAGAGGCCGACGCGCCCCGGGCGATGCGAAGCATCGTCCCGCGCGCGGCGGGTGAGGGTTCTCACCATGCGGGGACAGTCTCCACAATTCTCGACAATCCCTGTACGGAGACAACCCTCTCCCCAGCCCTCTCCCGCAGGCGGGGGAGGGAGCCCGCCGCCGATGACGCTCCATCGTTCGCTCTCATAGGCGCCTGGCGTGGCGGATCGTATCATGACTGCCCTGCCCCGCGCGTGGCGACGTCCTCGGCGATCGCGTTGACCGCCTTCGGGTTGGTGACGATGCCCATGTGGTTGATGCCGTCGAGCAGCTTGACGTCGACCGACGGTTTGATGGCCTGCACGGTTTCCGCATATTTGTCGGAGATCATCATCTCGTCTTCGGCGCCGCCGAAGATCGTCATCGGATGGGTCACCGCCGGCAAATCGAGGCGATAGCCGCGCGTCGCGTAATTGCGCATCAGGCGATCGGAATAGGTGGAGACGAGGATCTTCTCCATGTTCGGGCGCACCGCCAGGGCCAGCACCGGGAGCTGCGCGCAGCAGTCGATGCCGAGCTTGCGCAATGCAGCGAGGCCGAGGAAGCGCGGGATGTCGGCACTGGCCCAGCCGCCGGAATTCGGACGGTTGGTCGGCGCGTCATAGCCGAGATAGGGCGCGAGCAGCACGGTGCGCACGAACATGTCCTGCATGATCGGCGTCGCGGCGACGCGCAGCGAGAAGCCGGCGCCGGCGGAGTGGCCGACGAGAGTCAGCGGCAGATCCGGCGCGGTCTTGCGCACTTCGGCGACGAAATCGACGAGATCGTCCTCGAGCTGGCCGACGTAACCGATATCGCCGCGGGTGCCAGAGCCGCCGTGGCCGCGGATGTCGAGCGCCCAGGTCTCCACCCCGTGCGCTGACATCGCATGGGTCAGTGCGTGGTTGACGGTGGCGCTGGAGCCGGAGGAGCCATGGATGAAGATCGCGCCGCGGCCGGTCGCAGCACCGGAGCCGTTTCCGTTCCGATGGGATCGGAACGGGGCTCCTGATTCTTGTTTTGACGCGTTTTCTTCACGCGAACCGGCTTCCACTTCGCTTGAAAACGCTTTGGCGGCGTAGTGCCGAAAGCCGAGCCAGGTGCCGTCGCGCGCCTGGAAGCGCTCGAGTGGCGGCAGGGTGGACCAGTCGATGCCCTTGGATGAGTCGGAGACCGACCGCATCTCGGGCGGCCGCTGCAGCGGCGTCGCGATCATCGCGGTCAGGACCAGCGCGACGGCGCCGACCGCACACAGGGCCCATTTCAGTGCGTTGAACATGCCGCGCAGCAACCGGATCGCCATGGCTCGATCTCCCTCGATGCACCATCAATAGAGAACTCTATATTACAGAGTACTCTCCATATCAACCCCGGGATTGGCGCCGCGCCGCGAAAATCCTTAACGTTGGATCTGACCCCACCCTGCCGAATCGTTTGCCGATGCCGCCTGCGGAACCCCTGCTGAACGCCCCCGAATTCACCGTTTCCGAGCTCTCCCAGTCCCTGAAGCGGACGGTGGAGGACGCCTTCGGCCATGTCCGGGTGCGCGGCGAGATCTCCGGCTTCCGCGGCGCCCATTCCTCCGGCCACTGCTATTTCGCGCTCAAGGACGAGAGCGCCAAGATCGAGGCGGTGATCTGGAAGGGCGTGCACGGGCGGATGCGCTTCAAGCCCCAGGAGGGGCTCGAGGTCATCGCCACCGGAAAGCTGACGACCTATCCGGGCTCCTCGAAATACCAGATCGTGATCGAGGCGCTGGAGCCGGCCGGCATCGGCGCGCTGATGGCGCTGATGGAGGAGCGCAAGAAGAAGCTCGCCGCCGAGGGCCTGTTCGACGAGGCGCGCAAGCAGCTCTTGCCCTGGCTGCCGGACGTGATCGGCGTGGTGACCTCGCCGACCGGCGCGGTGATCCGCGACATCCTGCACCGCTTGGAAGATCGCTTCCCGCGCCATGTGCTGGTGTGGCCGGTGAAGGTGCAAGGCGAAGGCTCGGCCGAGCAGGTCGCCGCCGCGATCCGCGGCTTCAACGCGCTGCCGGAGGGCGGCAAGATTCCGCGGCCCGACGTGCTGATCGTCGCGCGCGGCGGCGGCTCGCTGGAGGATCTCTGGTCGTTCAACGAGGAGATCGTGGTGCGCGCGGCAAGCGAGAGCATGATCCCGCTGATCTCGGCCGTGGGCCACGAGACCGACATCACGCTGATCGATTTCGTCGCCGACAAGCGCGCGCCGACGCCGACGGCGGCGGCCGAGATGGCGGTGCCGGTGCGCAGCGATCTGTTCGTCGAGGTCGCCGATCTCGGGCGACGCACGCATGCCTATTGGATGCGCGCCCACGAAAGCCGCCGCAACGAGCTGCGCGCCGCCGCGCGCGCGCTGCCGTCGGCCGGCGATCTCCTGGCGATCCCGCGGCAACGGCTGGATTCGGCGGGCGCCTCGTTGCCGCGCGGGCTGAAGGCCAACACGCACGCGCATTTCCGCAGGTTCACCGCGGCGAGTTCAAAGCTGACGCTGCGGGTGCTGCATGGCCAGATTTCGCAGGCCGATCACCGCCTCACCGTATGCGGCGAGCGGCTTGGCCTGTCCGCGCGGTCCTTGTTGCGGCAGCGGCGCGATCGTTTCGACGGGCTTCAGGTGCGCCTGCGCGCTTCCAAGCTTGCCAATGCGCAAGCGCAGCGCAACGCGATTGTCCGGCAGCGCGAGCGCACGCAGCGTCTTGGCGAGCGTGCTGGCCGCGCGCTGGCGACGTTGATGCAACGGCTGGATGCCCGCGTCGGGAACAGCGGCAAGCTGCTTTCGGCGTTGTCCTATCGCGGCGTGCTCGCGCGCGGCTTTGCGCTGGTGCGCGACGAGGCGGGGCATCCCGTGCATGCGGCGGATGCGATCGGCCCCGGCGCAAGGGTCGAGATCGAGTTTGCGGATGGTCGTGTGGGCGCGACGACCGATGCGGATCGCCCGGCGCCGGCGACCAAGCGCGCGCCAGCGCAGGCAAAGGCTGCCGCGCAGGAGACAAAACCCGCGCCGAAGCGCGTGGGCAAGCCGGTGGATCAGGGGACGTTGTTCTAAGGGGCGAGGGAAGGTGCTTCCACGAACTCGTCATTGCGAGCGCAGCGAAGCAATCCAGAATCTTTCCGCCGAGGGACTCTGGATTGCTTCGCTGCGCTCGCAATGACGGTGTGGAGGCAGCCCGCCTTACCTACACGACAATCCCGCGTCGATCGTGGTCCAGAAGCCGCAATGCTCGGGCGCCTGCATGGGCGCGCCGGCGTGGGCTTCGAACAGGAAGATCGCGACGGTGAAGACGATCAGTGCGGAGGAGAACAGGGCGAAGCGGTTGCGCATGGGGATTGCGTTTAATCGACATCGTGGTCGAACTAAGGCTACCGCGCCAGCCACTGCGAAACTTCCTTCTGCGAATCGGCCCGGGCGACCGCATCGGTGCCGAGATGGCCGTGCTCGGGCGCCGCGGCATCGCTGCCGGCAGCGGCATGCAGCGGCGTGTTGGCGCGGTCGAAATCGTGATAGGCGCCGGGATAGACCACGATGCGCGTGAGCGCGCTGCGGCCGCGCGCGCCGTCCACCATCTGGCGGCAGGCCGGCGGCGACGAAACGTCGTCATCGGCGCCGATCAGCACCAGCGTCGGCACCCGCGCGCTCCAGCCGAGACCGGCCGAGATCCGGCAGTCCGGATAGAACGCGATCGCCGCGCGAAAATCCGGGCCCGCATCGCGCGCCGCGCTCTGCGGCCGCACCGCCCAGAGCAGCGCGCTGGCGCCGTTGGCCCAGCCGATCAGGCTGACGCGGTCGCGCGCCACCCAGCCCTGCTTCATCAGCCAGGCGCGGGAGGCCGCGATGTCGGTGACGCGCTCGCGCCGCGCCTTGACGTGCATCTCCTTGACGCGGCATTGCGGCCCGAGCTCGCGCGAGCCGTAGCTGTCGGGCAGCAGCACGGCGTTGCCGGCCTTGAGCAGCCGCTCGGCCCAGTCGCGATAGCGCGGCAGGACGGACTCGGAATGGCTCCCGAGGCCGCCGCAGCCGTGCAGCGCGATCACGGTCGGAAACGGCCCCTCGCCTTCAGGCTTGTAGAGCTGCGCATGCAGCACGCCGGACGACAGCGGAATGTCGACCTGCTGCGGCGCCGGCGCTGCGCGCGCCGCCGACATCAGCAGCATCAGGAACAGGGCGGTCGATCGAAGGCGCATCGGACTCCGCGGTCGGAGGTGCCGGAACAAGCCCCCCTTCGCGCGAAGCACTATCATGCGGAAACGGCGGCAAAACATCACAAACCGGTGGGTTTACCGGGCGGACAAGCCACCCTATCTATGCTACATCCCGTCCAACACATCGTGCCCTCCAGGGTTTGCCTGGACGCGGCCTTCCACGGAGACTTTCGACCGTGCTGAACAAGTTCGGCCCCTCGGGCAGCGGCGAGGCGCAGGTGCAATATCTCGACGGCGACTTCCGCGTGATCTCGCCGGGGACCTATGTGCGCTGCGCCATCACCGACACGCGGATACCGCTCGACGAATTGAAGTACTGGAGCGTGGACCTGCAGGAGGCCTACGCCACGCCAGCCGCCGTGCTGCAGCGGCACTTCCCCGGCGCGCCGAAGCCGCAGCCGTAGGGTCGCCGGCGGTTGTTGCATCGAAGTCTCCTGATCAAGAGAGATCAGTAAGAGTCTCGCGATGAATGTCCCCTGAATGCAGGTGCCGTAGGGTTGGGCGAAATCACCGCCTGCCGAACCGCCGCTCGCGCGCCTTGTAGAGATGATCGCTGATCAGCTGCCGCAGCTTGGCGGGGTCATCGAATTCGAGCTGCACCGCGAACGGCACGATGCCGTCAGGCACGCCCTCGCTGCCGCGCAGGCGCGCAAGGTCCTTTTCCGTCGTCACCAGCGTGAGCTGCTCGGCTTTCGCCTCTGCTGCGAGCGCGGTGATCTCTTCGCGCGAGAACACGTGATGGTCGGCGAAGGGACGCGTGCGCGCGACATCGATACCGCTGGCGCGCAAGGAGCGGAAGAAACGCTCGGGATCGCCGATGCCGGCGAAGGCCAGGACCCGCTTGCCCAAGAGCTGGGCGACCGTGGCCGCGTCCGGCTTGAGGCGCGCGCGCAGCTCCGGCTTGTTGCGCTTGGCGATCTCGGCCGCGACATCGTTGGCGGCACGGCCGTCGCCGATCACCACCAGCGCGTCGGTACGCGAAAGCTGCGCCTTCAGCGGCGCGCGCAGGGGACCTGAGGGAAACACCTTGCCGTTGCCGAGGCCGCGCTCGCTGTCGATCACGATCAGGGAGGCATCCTTCAACAGCCGCGGATTCTGGAAGCCGTCGTCCATCAGGATGACGGTGGCGCCTTGCGACTTGGCGAGGATCACGCCTTCGAGGCGGTCGCGCGCGACCGCGACAGGGACGTCGCGCGCCATCATCAGCGGCTCGTCGCCGACATCGGCCGCAACGTGGCGTTCGCGGTCAACCATGACCGGGCCCTGCAACCGCCCGCCATAGCCGCGGCTGAGCACCACCGGGGTCTCGCCGAGCTCGCGCAACAGCTTGGTCAGCGCCAGCACGGTCGGCGTCTTGCCGGCACCGCCGACATGGTAGTTGCCGACGCAGATCACCGGGATGCCGGCGTCGACGCCCTCGCGCGCCATGCGGCGCGCGGTGATGGCGCCATAGAGGGCACCGAGCGGGCTGAGGACAAGGGATTGCGGGGAACGCGGCCGGTACCAGAAGGCCGGCTCACGCATTGGCGGCCCCCATCTCGATCCGCAACTGCAGCAGATAGGGTTCGAGCGCGGTCATGGTGCGATTGAGCGCACCGCCGAGCTCCTCGACCACGCTCGCGCCGGCGTGTTGCATCTTGTTGCGGATGGTCGGCTCGGCCAGCAGCAGGCCGAGCTGCTTGACCAGCGCCTCCTGCGTGTCGGCCTGGCGTGCACCGCCTCTGCTGTCGAGCGCCTCGTAGACGTCGGCGAAGTTGAAGACGTGCGGACCATGAACGATGGCAGCACCGAGCTTGATCGCCTCGATCGGATTCTGTCCGCCGTGGCGGATCAGCGATCCCCCCATGAACACGACCGGCGAGAGCCGGTAGAACAGGCCGAGCTCGCCCATGGTGTCGGCGATGTAGACATCGGTGGTCGGGGCGGGAAGCTCGTCGCGCGAGCGCAAGGCGGGTTTCAGGCCGGAGGCCGTGACCAGGCCCGAGATCTGGGAGCCGCGATCCGGATGCCGCGGCACGATCACGGTCAGAAGGTGCGGGAAGAACCCGACCAGGCTGCGATGCGCCGCGACCAGCATCTCGTCCTCGCCCGGATGGGTCGAGGCCGCGACGATGATCGGGCGCCCCCGCGTCATCGCCATCAGCCGTTCGAGCTTGGCCGGATCGGCCGGCGGCGCCGATACGTCGAGCTTGAGGTTGCCGGTGGTGACGACGTCGCGGCCGCCGAGCGCGGAGAAGCGTTCGGCATCGGTCTTCGACTGGGCAAGGCAGATGTCGAACCGCGACAGCAGCGCCGAGATGGTGCCGTACATCCGCCGCCAGCGCGGAAAGGACCTCGGCGACATCCGCCCGTTGATCAGCACCATCGGCAGCCGGCGCGTCGCGCCGGCCAGGATCAGGTTCGGCCACAGATCGGATTCGATGAACAGCGCCAGCGACGGCTTCCAATGGTCGAGGAAGCGCGCGACGTAGCGCGGGGAATCATACGGCACGTATTGATGGATGACGTCGGGCGGAAAGCGTTTCGCCACGACGGCGGCCGAGGTGACGGTGCCCGAGGTCAGGAGGATGCGCAGATTGAGATCGCGCAGGCGCTCGATCAGCGCGGCCGCGGCCAGCACCTCGCCGACGCTGGCGCCGTGGATCCAGACCAGCGGACCATGCGGCCGCACGTCCCGGGACAGGCCTCGCCGCTCGCCGACGCGCGCGGGATCCTCCTTGCCCTGCTTCAGCCGCCGCTTGATCAGCGCAGGCGCGAGCGGCACCAGGCCTGATGCCAGGCGCCGATACATCCGCAGCGTCATCGGCAGCGCTCGTGGCAGCGAATTAGCCATCTTCAGGTCCCGGGCGGCCGAGTTGCGCATAGGCGCGGCGGGTCGCCTCGTTCAAGGTCTCTTCCAGCTCCAGCCGCAGCGCTTCCATCGTGGCCGCGTCGGCATCCGCGGGAACGTGAATTTCCTTGATGCCGACCAATGCGCCCCGCCCGAACGGCAGGTTGATGGTGGTGCGGTCCCAGTTCTTGAGCCGGATGAAGCGGCTGGTCGCCATCGCGAAAGGCATGATCGGCCGCCCCGATTCCCGTGCCAGCATAATGATGCCGAGCCCGGCCACGCGCGAGCGCTTGGGGACATCGGCGGTCAGCGCGACATTACAACCGTCCTGGAGCGTCCGCACCATTTCCTTGAAGGCGCCGACGCCGCCCTTGCGGTGGAAGGCGCCGCCGTGGTCGCCCGAACCGCGGATGGTGCCGATGCCCAGCCGCTCTGCGGCGATCGCATTGAACTCGCCGTCGCGGTGGCGGGAGATCAGGACCCTGGCCTTGTACCAGTCCTTGTTCTTGATGAAGGGCGTGAGGAAATGCTGGCCGTGCCAGAAGGCAAAGATCGCCGGGATCTGCGGCTCGACGCGGTCATAGACGTCCGGCGGATCGAACGTGAATTTGTTGGTCCGCCAGACCAGACGCAGATATTCGGCCGCCAGGATACCCACGGCGCGTTGAACGAAGCTGCTCCGCAGCGTATTGCGAAGCAGTTTTGTCAACGCGCCGGTTCTTGATTCGGGTCGAGCAGCCGGTGGAGATGGACGATGAAATAGCGCATCTGCGCGTTGTCGACCGTGCTCTGCGCCTTGGCGCGCCAGGCGACGTGGGCCGCCGCATAATTCGGATAGAGGCCGACGACCTCGACCTCGTCGAGATTCTTGAAGGTGTTGTGCTCGAGATCGAGCAGTTCACCACCGATGACGAGATGGAGCAGTTGTTGCGGGGCACTATCTGGCATGGTTCTGTTCCTAACGGGCTGCCCGGCAAAGCAGTGTTCGAAAAGCTACGGACGCGCTTCAGGGCAAGGGACGATCTCGAAAATGCGCGACAATGCTCGCATGACGATCGCGTCCCGCTGCCACCAGCACCCCGTGCGTAACTTCCCTGCGGTTATAGAGGATGGGGTCTCCGGAGAGGTCGCTCATCCTACCATCCGCTTCCTGCACGATCAAATCGGCCGCCGCAAGGTCCCAATCATGGCTGTTGCCGCCCGCAAAAGCCGCATCCAGCACACCATCGGCGACCCGGCAAAGGCGTAGCGCCAGCGAACCGATTCGCGGATGCAGCTTGATGTCGCCGCCCGAGGTGTGTAGCCGCTCTACCATCGGCTTCGGGCCGGCGACGCGGGAGAAGTCGAGCGTCGATCCGCCCGCCGCCCGAACGGCTTGACCGTTGAGCGTCGTGCCCTGGCCGCGGGCCGCGAAGAAGAACTCGTCGCTGGCAGGCGCGAATACCGCAGCCAGCACCGGCGCAGCATCCTCGACCAGCGCGACGCTGACGCACCATTCGTCATGGCCGCCCAGATAATTGCGGGTGCCGTCGATGGGATCGACGATCCATGTCAGCCGCCGCGACAGCCGGCTCGAATCATCGGCGCTCTCCTCGGACAGCCAGCCGTAGTCCGGCGTCGCCGAACGCAGCCGCGCTTCGAGCAGATCATTGACGGCGATATCGGCTTCCGACACCGGCGAGGACGCGCCCTTGGTCCATGTCTTCAGTTCGGTGCGGAACATCGACCGCGCGAGCGCGCCCGCTTCCCGCACCGTGTCTTGCAGCAGCGCCGCGTCGCGCTTCAGGATGGTTTGGAGAGAGTGCGCGTCAACGTCCGCCAAGCGTCAAACCCTCGATGCGCACCGTCGGCGCATTGACGCCGTAGCGGAACTCGAGATTGTTCGCAGGCTGCATCGACTTGAAGATCTCGAACAGGTGGCCCGCGATCGTCACCTCGCTGACGGGATAGGTGAGTTCGCCGTTCTCGATCCAGAAGCCCGAGGCGCCGCGGCTGTAATCGCCGGTGACGCCGTTGACGCCGGAACCGATCAGGTCGGTGACGTAGAAGCCCTGCTTGATGTCGGCGATCAGCTCGGCCGGCGTCGGGATGCCGGGCTCGAGATGCAGATTGTACGGTCCCGGCGAGGGCGAGGACGAGACGCCGCGATGGGCGTGGCCGGTGGTGGTAAGGCCGAGTTCGCGCGCGGTGGCACAGTCGAGCAGCCAGGTGGTCAGCACGCCCTCGTCGATCAGCGCGGTCCTCCTGACGGCAACGCCCTCGGCGTCGAAGGTCTGCGAGCGCAGGCCGCGCTTGCGCAGGGGATCGTCGATGATGCGGATGTTCTTCGCGAACAGCTGCTGGCCAAGCTTGTCCTTCAGGAAGCTGGTCTTGCGCGCGATCGAGGCGCCGTTGATGGCGCCGACGACGTGGCCGACCAGCGAGCCCGCAACGCGGGGATCGAACACCACCGGCACCTTGCAGGTCTCGACCTTGCGCGGATTGGCGCGCGCCACGGTGCGCTCGCCGGCGGAGCGGCCGACGATCTCCGGCGACAGCAGGTCGGCGCCGTGCGGCGCCGAGGTGAAGTCGTAGTCGCGCTCCATGCCGGTGCCTTCGCCCGATATCGCGGTTGCCGAAATGCCCTGGCTGGAACGCAGATAAGAACCGTGGAAACCGGTGCTGGTGACCAGCACCATGCCGCCCATGCCGGCGGAGGCCGAGGCGCCGCCGGACTTGGTCACGCCCTTAACGGCGAGCGCGGCGGCCTCGGCCTCGAGCGCGCGGCGCTCGAGCTCGGAGGTCGCAGGCACGTCGGGATCGAGCAGGTCGAGATCGGGGAAGTCGCGCGCCAGCAGCGCGGGATCGGCAAGGCCGACATATTTGTCGTCGGGCGCCACCCGCGCCATCGCCACGGCGCGCTCGGCAAGCTTGGTCACCGCATCGCCGCTGGCGTCGTTGGTCGAGACCACGGCCTGGCGCTGGCCGACCAGCACGCGCAGGCCGACATCGTCGCCCTCGGAGCGTTCGGATTCCTCGACGCGGCCGTCGCGCACTTCGACGCCTTGCGAGATGCCGCGCACCGCGACCGCATCGGCCGCGTCGGCGCCGGCGCGCCTGGCCGCCTCGACCAGCCGCTGCGCGAGATCGGAGAGCGCGGACTGGTCGAACAGGTCGCGATTGGCTTTGGACGAAAGCGTCGAGCTTGGTGAAGGGTTCACAAACGAAATCCTGTTGCGGCGGGAGGTTTCGGGGCGAGAGCGGCCCTGAACACCAGATGTGCCCTGATGGTGCGGACTTCAAGCATTTTCAGCCTGCAAAAGGCTCAGATTCGCGACTTCAGCGCAACGTCTCGTCAATCATGTGCGCCAAGGTCTTGTCAATCATGAGCGGCGGTGACGCTGGATTAACCAGCCTTTTTAAGCGGTTTCCGAAGGGCGCGCGCTAAGGTCCTCACATCGACCGGGAACATAATCCTGGCGGGGAGAACTAAAGCCGTGAGGCGTCAAACAGCAACAAGCGGGATCGCTCCCGCCGGGTCGGGCCGCAGCCTGCGGCTCGACCCCCTTTCCCTTCCGGTCCGCTTCGATGCGCATGATCCGCGCGCCGACGGATACACAAGGCAGATCGAGCTTCACCGCGAACGCGTCGTGCTGCGCCGTGCCGTCCGCGGCATGCGGATGGCGATCAACGTCCGCGTCAGCGACTTCACCGGCGTCGCGCTCCGCGGCAACGACGAAACGCAGACCCTCGTTCTCGTGCATCGCGACCCTTCGCTCTCCGTTCCGCTGCTGGTCAGCGCCGATGGCGACGAACTGGCCGAGGCCTGGGCGATCTGGAGCGAGCTGTTCGCACTTCCGCAGCTCGACGAAGGCGCCCGCAAGCCCGCCGCCCGCCGTCGCCGCTGCAACGCGATCCGCGCCCGCCGTCCGAAATTTTTGATGCGCCGCCGCGCCGGTGTTGCGCGCGAGCTGCCGGTTCATCGCGAGCGCGAGATCATCGCAAGGAACTAAAGGTGCCGCAGGGTGGGTCAGCCGAAGGCGTAACCCCGCTCTTTGCTGTGCACGCGGATAGAAGTTGGTGGATTACGCTTCGCTAATCCACCCCACTCATTCGCATCACGCAGCCCGCGTCACCGCGTCGGCGAGCAATCCCGCAAACAGCAACAGTCCTGCATCGCGGTTCGACTTGAACAGGTGCAGACAGAGCACAGGATCATCGATCCTCAAGCGCACGATCTGCGACGCCAGATGCACGGTGAAAGCCGCGAGCCCGAGCCAGGCCGGCCAGCGCGCGTCGCTGGATGCCAGCGCCACACCGATCAGCATCACAGCCAGCCCGTAAAACAGGATCAGCGCCTGATGCGTATGGGCGCCGAACAGGCGCGCGGTGGACTTGATGCCGATCAGCGCATCGTCCTCGGCGTCCTGATGCGCGTAGATCGTGTCATAACCGATCACCCAAGAAATCGCGCCAGCATAGAGCACCAGCGCGGTGATATCGATGCGCCCGAAGGTGACGGCAAATCCCATCAGGGCGCCCCAGGAGAAGGCGAGCCCGAGCACGATCTGCGGCCACCAGGTGATGCGCTTCATGAACGGATAGATCGCGACGATCAGGAGCGAGGCGATGCCGGTCAGGACCGCGAAGCGGTTGAACTGCAGCAGCACCACGAGACCGACCAGCGCTTGCGCGACCATGAAGGCCAGCGCCTGCTTCGTGGTCACCTGGCCCGACGGCAGCGGCCGCGAGCGGGTGCGCTCGACCTTGTCGTCGAGGTCGCGGTCGGTGATGTCGTTCCAGGTGCAGCCCGCCCCGCGCATCACGAAGGCGCCGATGAAGAACAGGACGATGGTGAGCGGCAGACGGCTGGCGTCATGCGCCATGCCCGCGGCGAGCGCCGCCGACCACCAGCACGGCATCAGGAGGAGCCAGGAGCCGATCGGGCGATCGAAGCGCGATAATCGCAGATAGGGCCGCGCCCATTGCGGTGCGAGCGTATCGACCCAGTTGCCGGTGGAATCGGCAACGCGGGCGGATGTATCGGTCATCGGGTGAGGACGTTGCCGTTGAGCGTGTCGAAGGTGCTGCCGCCCTTCTTGCCGGCATTGGCCTCAGGCGCCGAGCCGGAGCCCAGCACCTCGCTCAGCGACGGACCGGCCGGACCGCGCGGCTGGTTCTGCATCTGCTGCGCGACATTGCAGACCTTCGTCGTCATGGCCTCGGTGTTCTTGTGGCCGTCCTTCATCTGCGCGCCGACCTGCGGCGGGATTCCGCATTTTGCGGCGTTGGCCTCGATGTACTTGATCATCTTGGTCTCGGCCTGGCTGAAATTGCGGATCAGCTTGCAGGCCTCGTCGGGCGGGGCATGACGGTCGCTCGCGGCCTTGATCAGCTTGCCGCGCTTCTCGGCTTCCTCGCGCAGAGGAATGAAGGCCTTCATGCAGTCCTCGCCGGGACCGCCTTGCGTCGGCGGAGCTGCGCTGAAAGCACCGGCGCCACCCACAGGTGCTGCACCGTTCACGGGAAAGGACGATTGCGGCGCGCCGCCGACGGACGCGACCGGCGCGGAGCCGTTGACCGGCGGAAACGCGGAACTGGATGGGGCCTGGTTCGGCAGCGGCGCCGGGAACGCGCTTTGCGCATAGGTACCCGAGGCACCGATGGTGACCATGGCTACAGTGATCGGAACCATCAAATGACGGATCATCAAGGCAGTCTCTCCGGCAGGAGCCTACGGGGTTCGGCGTCTTCCCAATTGAAGCGCAACAGCGTGCTCGCGTTTTTACGATTCCCGCCGGCTCTTAACAACCCGTCGAATAGGGCAAGAGCGCGGCGCGCCGACGCACCAGTTTGGCAATATTTACCCCCGAAATAGCGGCTTTCGGTTAATAACGGCACCAAATTGGACCCGTTGAACGATGCCCTCCTACAATTTTCGCGCCCCCCGCCTGTTCGTCGACGCCCCCCTGGCCCAGGACGCCAAGGTCCCGCTCGACCGCGAGCAGGGCAATTATCTCGGCAATGTGCTCCGGCTCGCCGCCGGGGCCGAGGTCCTGGCGTTCAACGGCCGCGACGGCGAATGGCAGGCCGCGATCGAAGGCCGCAAGCGGCCGGACGGCCTCGTCATCCTGCAGCAGGCCAGGCCCCAGGACGCCCTGGCCGACCTCACCTACGTCTTCGCCCCGCTCAAGCATGCCCGGCTGGACTACATGGTGCAAAAGGCAATCGAGATGGGCGTCGCCACGCTTCAGCCGGTCCTGACCCGGTTCACCCAGGCCTCCCGGGTCAACACCGAGCGGATGCGCGCCAATGTCGTCGAGGCCGCCGAACAATGCGGCATCATGAGCATCGCCACCGTGGCCGAGCCACTGGCGCTGGACCGGTATCTCAGTCAGCGCCCCTCCGGCCGGCTGCTCATCTTCTGTGATGAGGCGGCGGAGGTCCAGGATCCCATTGAGAGCCTGAAAAAGGCCCGCGAGGCCGGCCCTGACCAAGGCGGACCAGGTATCGACGTATTGATCGGCCCCGAAGGCGGTTTCGCCGAGGAAGAGCGCGCCCTGCTGTTGCGGCAGCCGACGATCCTGCGGCTGCCGCTGGGACCCCGGATCATGCGGGCCGATACCGCCGCGGTGGCGGCGCTGGCGCTGGTCCAGACGGTGCTCGGCGACTGGGGGGGCGGTTAGATTGCCCCGCGCCGAGACCGATTCAGGGTCTCGGACGGCAGCTCTCCGAAGGCCGCCCGATAGCTCGCTGCAAACTCGCTCAGATGCCAGAAGCCATGCGCAATGGCGCAAGCCTTCACACTCCGCCGCCCGGGGCCGATACGAAGCTGCCGGCGCACGGACCAGAGGCGCAAGACCCGGCTATAGCGATGCGGGCTCATGCCACAGATGGCCTGGGTGGCGCTCTGGAGCGTCCGCACGGAGACGCCAACCTGCTCCGCCAGTTCAGTCGTCTTGTGCCAGACCGTCAGATCGCGACGGATCAATCCTTCCATTTCCGCGACGATCCGCCGATAGCCATCCGTCGCGGACGGCACGGGTCCACAACCCGCGTCGGTGCGGATCGCGGCTTCCATCGTGCTGAGCAGGGATTGCTGCACAACGGTTTGCGACGCCGGCTCGTTCAGGAGGTCCGGATCATTCGCGGCGGTTTCGAGCGTGACGGAGATCAGGCGGCGCAAGGAGACGAGCACGTCGGGCGCCGGGTTCAGCAGATGATGGCCATCAGCCAGTTGCGCCCAGGGCTCGTGGGCGGGCGGACTGAAATAGACGATGCCGATCAGACGGCCCTCCGGCTCGTACACCAGGCAGTCGGAATCGCCTTTCAGAACGACCACGGAACTCCCAATCGATTGCCCGTTGATACGGGCAGAGGTCACATGATCCATCGGTACCGACACGGCCACGGCATTCGTCAACCGATAGCCGCGAACGATCCGCGGGAAGGTTTTCACCAGGGAGAGCGTGAGGGTCGGCAAGCTCAGCCGGGCACGCATGATCGCGGTCGTCCCGGCGGACAACGGCATGCTGGATGCGCCGGCGTATCTCTCACTTTCGTCGAAATGATCGACGTCATACGATTGAAGCTCGAGCACCGAGGATGGCCTGAGCCCCTGGAACGACAACGAGCGGTCCGTCGCTATTCTTTGCGCCCCGTCGCGCACCGCATTGAGATGGCTTTGGTCCATATGCCGCCGCTTACTTCGCCTTCCTTGTCGACGCGGCGCTCTTGGCGACACGCAGGTCATCCGGTCCGTTGATGCCGGCGCGCTTGAGATCTCGAAGCAGCTTCGTCAGCAACAGCATGTTGGTCTTCTGCAGTTCGTGATTGTTTCCAAACTTGAACATGTTCTGCTCGGTCACGATGAGCCCGGCCTTCGTCTCCGCAAGAATTTTGCGCCGCTTCAGTGCCGTCACGCGACGACGCACTGTCTCCAACGGCAGGCTGAGGAAACGAGAGAGTGCCGCTCGTGATACTCCTTGCTTGATCACATCCGGCTCGACCGCATCAATGCTGGAGAATCTCTCGTCCAGCGACGGATCGTTCATCACATGAATGACGTTCGCATTGAGAATCGCGTGAATGATCAAGAGGTCCAGCGGATCGAATTCGTCGTAGTGCCGGAACAGCTCGCTGATCGAAAACAGCATATAGGCCAGCGTATGTCGCGAGACCGTCCGGATGATATCTGAAGCATTGCGCATGAATCGGAAACCAACATTCACATTGTAAACGAACGCCGCGGCGAACGGATCATCCGCCCTACCCAAAATGAGTATGCGATGACTTGTCAGCCGTCCTCAATTTCTCATTGTGACGCTGGGCCTTGCTGCATCGCGGCCCGTCGGGCGGACGATCTCGCGCCGTATCGATCGCACAGGCAATCGCACGGGAAGACATGGCGATGGATGACGATGCCATATCCGACAGGCCGCGACGCGAGGCACTGCAACTGATCAAAGCATTTCTCGGCATCACCGACCCGGGTAAACGGCAGAGGGTTCTCAGACTGGCGGAGCAGCTCGCGGATGACGCTTCATACGAAGCAGCGGGACCTGGCGCCCCGACACATCCCGGACCCCACATGAAATGAGGGCGAAGCATCCTCGCCCCAATGGAATGCTGAGAGCGGTCGGTATTAAAATACCTAATGCGACTCGCACATAACTCTGAGCTACACACCCATTCAGGGGGCCCGCGAGGCTCCGTCGCCGTTAAGCGATTGATCCTTTGGAGGTCGAAACCGTTTCCGGGCCATGCTAAGGGCTGCGCCAATTCGCCTGTCTCGCCTTGCCCCTCCCGGTTCCGCCGGGAAAATGGACCCCTGTTATGACCGCGACTGCCACCTCAAATGCTGCCGGCTCCGCCGCCTGGGCGGATACGCTGCTGTTGTCGTTCGCGCAGGCCGGCTATGTCAGGGCGGAGCCCGCGATCCTGCAGCCGGCCGAGCCGTTCCTGGATCTCTCCGGCGAGGACATCCGCAAGAGCCTCTATCTGACCACGGACCTGTCCGGCGAGGAGCTCTGCCTGCGGCCGGATCTCACGATTCCCGTGGCCCGCGACTACCTCGCCTCGGGGCGCGCCGGCCAGCCGGCCGGATTCAGCTATCTCGGTCCGGTGTTCCGTTACCGCAGCGGGCAGGCCAGCGAATTCATGCAGGCCGGCATCGAATCTTTCGGCCGCCAGGACCGCCCCGCAGCCGATGCCGAGATGCTGGCGCTGGCGCTGGAAGCGACCGCGGCCTTCGGCGTCCGCGACGTCGAGATCCGCACCGGCGACGTGGCGCTGTTCAATTCCTTGCTCGACGCGCTCGACCTCTATCCGGTCTGGCGCCGCCGCCTGGTCAAGGACTTCAACCGCAAGATCAGCCTGGAGCAGGATCTGGAGCGGCTGGCGGCCGCGACCACCGCGACGCGCAGCGAATATGAGGGCGTGCTGGCCGCGCTCGCCGGCTCCGACCGCAAGGCGGCGCTCGCGTTCGTCACCGATCTGATGTCGATCGCCGGCACCACCAATGTCGGCGGCCGCACCACGGCTGAGATCGCGGACCGCTTCCTCGAGCAATCCACGCTGAAGGGCGGCGCGCTGCCGCGCGAGGCGATCACCGTGCTCAAGCGCTTCCTGTCGATATCAGGCAATCCCGACGACGCCATCGCCGAGCTGCGCGCGCTGACAATTGATGCGAAGCTCGATCTCGCTGTTGCCATCGACCAGTTCGAAAGCCGGGTCGGCTTCATGGCGGCGCGCGGCATCGACGTGAAGCAGACGCGTTTCTCCACCGCGTTCGGCCGCGGCCTCGACTATTACACCGGCTTCGAATTCGAGCTGCACTATCGCGGCAACGGCGCCGAGCCGCTGGTTGCCGGCGGCCGCTATGACGGGCTGATGACCCAGCTTGGATCGGCCGATCCGATTCCCGCCGTCGGCTTCTCGGTCTGGGTGGATGCGCTGACCGGGATCGGCCGCAAGGTGGGAGCTTAAGTCATGAGCGCGCCATTCGTTCTGGCCGTTCCCTCCAAGGGCCGCCTCCAGGAAAACACCGAGGCCTTCTTTGCCCGTGCCGGGCTCAAGCTGTCGAAGGCCGGCGGCGCCCGCGATTATCGCGGCACCATCGCAGGGCTCGACAATGTCGAGGTCGCCTATCTCTCGGCCAGCGAGATTGCCTCGCAACTGTCCCGCGGCTTCGCGCATCTCGGCGTCACCGGCGAGGATCTGGTCCGCGAGAACATCGCGGACGCCGACAGGCGCGTGTCGCTGATCGACGGGCTGGGCTTCGGTTATGCCGACGTCGTCGTCGCGGTGCCGCAGGCCTGGATCGATGTCCGCACCATGGCCGACCTCGACGACGTCACCACGGGCTTCCGCGAGCAGCATCACATGCGGATGCGGGTCGCGACCAAGTTCATCAACCTCACCCGCGCCTTCTTCCAGAGCCACGGCATCACCGATTACCGCATCGTCGAAAGCACCGGCGCGACCGAAGGTGCGCCGGCGGCCGGCAGCGCCGAGCTGATCGTCGACATCACCACCACGGGCGCGACCCTGGCCGCCAACGGCCTGCGGGTGCTCGACGACGGCGTGATCCTGCGCAGCCAGGCCAATCTGGTCGCCTCGAAAGACGCAGACTGGTCGCCGCAGGCACGCGAGACCGCGCGAATCATCCTGGATCACATCGCGGCGCGGGCACGGGCCAACAAATACCGCGAGGTACGGACCCGCTTCCGGCAATGCGACGCGGCCCTGCTCGGCGAGGCCCACAGCCGGTTCGGCGTCGAAGCCCCGTTCGGCGGGCCGACCTCGTCGGGCATGCTGACGCTGCACTGCCCGCCCGGCCAGCTCTATGCGCTGGCGAGCTTCCTGCGCGAGCACGGCGCCGAGACCGTCTCGGTGGTCTCGCTCGACTACGTGTTCGACCGGGAGAACCCGCTGTTCGCCCGGCTCGAGGCGTTCCTGCGGCAGTGAGCCTCAGGTTCGTTCAGCGTAGCGACAGCAAACCGCAGCTACCATATGCTGTTGAGACGACTTGCAGGACGACTTGCAAGAAGCCTTGATTACCTCTGGGACCTTGATCGATGACGCTGGGCTCTGACGTTTCCGGCCTGACCACCACCGCGGCCGGCGCCGCGGCGAAGGGACTGTCGATTGTCGTGCCCCTCTACAACGAGGCGGCGGGACTGGCGTCCCTGCACCAACGCATTTGCGATCTCGCGAAAACCTTAGCGCAGCGCTATCGGCTTGCCTGCGAGATCGTCTATGTCGACGACGGCAGCGCCGATGCGACGCTGTCGATCGCACACAGCCTGCCGGCCGACGCGGTCGACGTCCAGGTGGTGTCGCTGTCGCGCAATTTCGGCAAGGAGGCGGCGCTGATGGCCGGCCTCGACCATGCCCGGCTTGGCGCTGTCATGTTCATGGACGGCGACGGCCAGCATCCGCCTCATCTGGTCGAGCAACTGGTGCGGCACTGGATCGAGGACGGCTATGACGTCGTCTATACCGCCAAGGCGCATCGCGACAACGAGCCCTTCCTGCGCCGCATCGCCGTGCATGGTTTCTACGCGCTGATCAATTGGGGCGCCCGCCAGAAAATCCCGGAGGACGCCGGCGACTTCCGCCTGCTGTCGCCGCGCGCGGTCGCGGCGCTCAGGCAGCTGCCGGAGCGCAATCGCTTCTTCAAGGGTCTCGCAAGCTGGATCGGGTTCCGCCAGATCCGCGTCGACTACGAGCCGGCGCCGCGCATCCATGGCGTGACGACGTTCAGCGCCGCGCGCCTGCTCGGTCTTTCGATCGAAGGGGTGACCTCGTTCTCGGTGGCGCCGCTGCGCTTTGCCAGCCTGCTCGGCGTGATCCTCGCCGGCGGCGCCTTCCTGTTCGGCCTGTCGATCCTCTGGGAGGTCTGGACCACCGGCAAGCAGGTGCCCGGCTATCCCTCGCTCGTGATCGGCCTGATGACGATCGGCGGCGTGCAGCTCATCATGATCGGCATCGTCGGCGAATATATCGGCAAGATCCTCTCCGAGCTGAAGGCGCGCCCGATCTACTTCGTCGCCGAGCACAGTCAAAAGCATTTCGAGACCGACAAGACCCAGGACACTTCAAGACAGGACGCTTCAAGCCAGGACGCCGCGAAGCGGACGGCGGCCGAATGAGCGCGGCGGCGCCGCGGCGGATCTGGCTGTGCGCCGACGACTACGGCATCAGCCCGGGCGTCAACCGTGCCATCCGCGACCTGATCGAGCGCGGCCGCCTCAACGCGACGTCGGTGATGATGGTCGGCCCGGCGGTCGGGCGCAGCGAGATCGAGGCGCTTCAGGCCTCGGCAAAGCTAAGCCCGCGCTGCGCGATCGGATTGCACGTGACGCTCTCGGCGCCGTTCCGGCCGCTCACCATGCATTTCCGTCCGCTCGACGGCGACATGTTCCTGGCATTTCCGAAGCTGCTGCGCGCAGGCCTCACGCGAAGGCTCGACCGCGAGTTCTTTCGCAACGAGGTGAAAGCGCAACTCGTGGCCTTCATGGAAGCATTCGGGTGCCCACCCGACTTCGTCGACGGCCACCAGCACGTGCAGCTCTATCCGCAGGTGCGCGACGGCTTTGTCGATGCCGTCACCGATGGCGCCCCGAACGCCTGGGTGCGGCAGGGCGGGCGCGACCTGCCATTGGCGCAGCGGCTGGCCTCGCCAAAGGCCATGGTGCTCGACATTCTCAGCGCGCAATTCCGCCGCCGCGCCGGTAGCGCCGGCCTTAGCTTCAATCCCGGCTTTGCAGGAGCCTATGACTTCACGCGGGCCGCCGATTTCGGCGCCCTGATGCGACAATTCCTGGAAGGCCTTCCCGACGACGGCCTCGTGATGTGCCACCCCGGCTTCGTCGACGACATCCTCGCCGGCCTCGATCCGATGACCGACGTCCGCGAACGCGAGCACGCTTATCTCGCCGGCGATGCCTTCGCGCGCCTGCTGACGGACAGCGGCGTCACGCTGGGGTAACCCGCCGAAGCAGGCTTTGAGGCAGCTTGTCGCATACCGAAATTTAATCCGGCCGGCACTGTTGGGGCCACAATGGAACCCTACATCTGGCTCGCGCTTGTTTTGTGCGAGGGAGATTGATCATGACGCCGCAGGAACGCCAGCTCGTCGACGACCTTTTCGACCGGCTTTCGAAACTGGAAAACGCACCGCGCGATCCAGACGCGATCGCTGCGATCTCCGACGGCCTGCGCAAGGCCCCCGGCGCGATCTACGCGCTGGTGCAGACGACACTGTTGCAGGACGAAGCGCTGAAGCGCGCTCATAACCGCATCCAGGAGCTGGAAGCGGCGCATGCGCCGGAGCAGGCCCAGTCGGGCGGCTTCCTCGATACCATGCGCGACACGCTGTTCGGTGGTGGCCCCGTACGCGGCTCGGTTCCGAACGTGCCGCCGCGCGACTCGCGGCCGGTCTGGAACACCGGCCAGGCCATGCCGCAGCCGCAGCCGGGCTACGGCCAGCCGCCTTACGGGCAGGCCTACGGTCAAGGCCCGGGTCAGGGCTATGGCGCCCCGCCGGTCGGCGGTGGCGGCGGCTCGTTCCTCGGCACGGCCGCGGCTGCCGCGGCCGGCGTCGTCGGCGGCTCGCTCCTGCTCTCCAGCATCCGCGGCATGATGGGCGGATCGCACCAGCAGGCCTTCGGCGACACCAACTCCCTGGGCGGTGATCGCAGCCCCTGGAGCGGGAGCGATCAGTCCGGCGGCTCGCTCGCTCGCGATGCCGGTCTCGACGATATCGGATCGAACCGCGACTCCCGCCAAAGCTTCTCCGATCAGGCCTCGAACGACCAGAACGACGACGACGACAATCGCGACGACGGCAATATGGACCTGGCCGACGACAGCGATTTCGGCGGCGGAGACGACGGCGGCAGCGATTACGCCTGATCGCGGCAAGCCCCCGTCATCAACCTGAACGAACGGCCGCCGAACAGGCGGCCGTTTCCGTTTCGGCGGTGTCCATGCGCTTGTGAGCAATTCGTCACGCAAATCATGCCCGGGCGGAAAGCCGATCTTGGAGACACGCTGCACCACCGCTATGATGCCCCCTTTCAGACGAGGAGTTTTGCAATGCGGATGATTTGCCTGACCGCCTCCTTCATTTTTGCGTTGCATGCGAGCAGTGCCTTCGCCGCACCTGCGGGCCTGTTGAACAAGACCATCACGATCTCCTTCGCCACCACAGGCATGGCAAAGGCACCCGACGGCAAATCCCACGGCTTCACCACCAAGGTGTCGCGCATCATCTATGTCAGCAGCGCCGGGCGCCTGTTCAGCCGCTTTCGGGCCACGAACCGTGGCGGCGACCGGAGCGGCGAGATCGCACCGGGCCAGGGCAAAGGCAATTTCAGCTTCCAGAGCGACAAGCTCATCGGCGTGATTCCCTATGAGGTCGGGGCGCGCCAGGTCACTGTCACCTTCGATACCGGCTTCTCAAGTTGCTCGGTCAACGTGATCGAGGGCCATACCGGCGGCATCATCCGGCGCAAGGCTCCGAACGGCGTGATGTACGAGCTCTCGGGCGTGACCACGACCTCGCCGAGCTGCTCGATCCAGAGCGGCAACGCCTTCGCCGGTTAAGGTTTCCGGGCGCCGACCAATCGCCGGCAGCGTCCGGCGGTTGTCCGGCGGTCCGGGTTTTGATAGGGACCCTTATTGCACCCACGGAGACCGTCCGTGCGATCCGCCTTTTTGTTTCTGCTCGCGCTGATCCTTTCGATATCGAGTGACACGGCTTGGGCCGCCAAGCGGGTTGCGCTCGTCATTGGCGTTTCCGAGTACCGGCAGGTGCCGCGACTGCCCAATCCCGCGCGCGATGCCGACGTGATGGCGGCCCTGTTCAAGAAGGCGGGTTTCGACGCCGTGGACAGCAGGCGCGATCTCGGCATCGCCGAGCTGCGCCGCGCCATCCGCGAGTTCTCCGCGGCGTCGCAGGATGCCGACGTCGCGGTGGTCTACTATGCCGGCCATGGCATCGAGGTCGACGGCGTCAACTATCTGGTGCCGGCCGACGCCAAGCTCGCGAGCGATTTCGACATCGAGGACGAGACTATCTCGCTCGATCGCGTGATGCGCGCGCTCGACGGCGCCAAGCGACTCAAGCTCGTCATCCTCGATGCCTGCCGCGACAATCCGTTCGCCACCAGCATGAAGCGCACCGTCGCCAGCCGCGCGATCGGGCGCGGCCTCGCCAAGGTCGAGCCTGCGATGTCCGACACGCTGATCGCGTTCGCCGCAAGGGCCGGCGCGGTGGCGAGCGACGGCGACGGGCAGAACAGCCCCTTCGCCACGGCGCTGGTGCGGAACATCGCCGAGCCCGGGCTCGATCTGCGCATCGCGTTCGGCCGCGTCCGGGACGAGGTGCTCAAGGCCACCGGCAACCGGCAGGAGCCATTCGTGTACGGGTCGCTCGGCGGCGACACCGTGGCGCTGGTCCCGCGCGCCGCCGATCCCGAGGCGGAAGCCCGCGTCGACTACGAGCTGGCGGCGCAGGTCGGCACCAGGGAAGCCTGGGATTCTTTCCTCGCCAAGCACCCGGCCGGTTTCTTCGCCAACCTCGCCCGCGGGCAGAACAGCAAGCTCGAAGCCGCCCAGCAGGGCCGTGCTCGGGCCGATGACGCCAAGCGGCAGGCCGACGAGCTGGCGGCACAGAAGGCCGCCGACTTCCGCCGCCAACTCGAAGAGCAGAGCGCGCGCCAGACCGCGGAGGCCAAGCAGAAGCTCTCCGAGCAGGCCAAGCGTGAGCTCGACGAAGCTCGCGCCCAGATCGCCGAGCAGGCCAAGAGGGAGCTGGACGAGGCGCGGCGCCAGGCCGAACAGGCCCGGCAACAGGCCGATGCGGCCCGGGTGCAGGTCGACGAGGCGCGGCGCCAGGCGGCAGCCGATGCGCAGATTCAGGTCGAGCAGGCCAAACGCGACGCCAAGGCCCAGGCGGACAAGGCGCAGGCCGACAAGGCTCAAGCCGAGAAGCTGGCCGCGCTCACGCCCAGCCAGCCGCCCCCGCAGGCGCCGCCGCCTGCCGCACCGAAGATGGATCCTTCCGATATCGCGCGGCTGCTGCAGGCTCACCTCAAGCGCGTCGGCTGCGATCCCGGCAGCATGGACGGCAAGTGGGATGACGGCTCGCGCAAGGCGCTGGAGCTGTTCAACAAGAGCGCCGACACCCATTTCGACGTGAAGCTGGCGAGCCTCGACGCGCTGGACTCGGTGCGCGGCAAGACCGACCGCGTCTGTCCGCTGGTATGCGCGAAGGGGCAGCGCGCCGAGGGCGACCGCTGCGTCCAGATCGGCTGTTCGAGCGGCTATGTGCTCAACGCCAGCGGCGCCTGCGAGAAGCGGCCCGAGCCGGCGCCGAAGCCGAAGACCGTGACGCGGCAGGAACCCGCCGCGACACGCAGTGCGCCGGCGCCTCGCGGGGGCGGCGGCAAGTGCTTCTCGTTCGGCGGCAAGACCTATTGCGAATAGGCTGCTTGCCTGCCGGTCCGGTTCACATCACCACGACCTTGGTGCCGACATTGACGCGGCCGTAGAGGTCGATGACGTCCTCGTTGCGCATACGGATGCAGCCGGAAGACACGTTGGTGCCGATGGTCCAAGGCTCGTTGGACCCGTGGATCCGGTAGAGCGTCGAGCCCAGATACATCGCGCGGGCGCCGAGCGGGTTTTCCGGACCGCCTTCCATGTGCCTGGGCAGGTCGGGGCGGCGCGCGATCATTTCGGCGGGCGGCGTCCAATCCGGCCATTCGCGCTTGGCCGTGATCGACTTCACGCCGGACCAGGTGAAGCCGGGGCGTCCGACGCCAATGCCGTAACGCATCGCCCGGCCGTTGCCCTCGACGAGATAGAGGAACTTGTTCGGCGTATCGACCACGATCGTGCCGGCACTTTCCTTGCCGCTATAGTCAACAGATTGCTTCTCGAATCTCGGGTCGAATTGACGCTGGCGCGGATCGACCGCCTCCTGCTGGAGACCTGCGCCTTGCTGATATCCACCCTGCATCTGCGGTTCGCCCATCGGCGGCAGGCGGCGCTGGTCGTAATAACCCGGCTGCTGCTGATAGACCGGCTGCTGCGGCGCGTAGGCGGGACCGCGGCCCGGACCGTCGCCGAACAGGAACTCGATGAAGCCGCCACCCATGTTCGCATTGGAGGCGACGCGTACCGGCGCCGGCGGCACCTGCGGCTGGTAGAGCACCGCCGGCGGATCGTTCGGCACCGTATTGTCGAAGGCATTCGCGCTGTTTGCGCCGGCAATGAAGGTGCAAGCGCTGCCAAGCAGCGCGACAGACATTTTCTTGAACATCGACGTACTCTGTACTGTTTCGTCTAGATCACATGCGTCATGCAGGAGCTGATGGCTGATCGGCGTCCGCGACGTGGTCAATAAAGAGCAAAAGCCGTTTTGTTTGGTAAACGAGAGCCGCGTTTCGATTCACCACGTCGCGAACGAAGGCCCAATTTGGCGATCAGCGTTTATTTTCGATGAACGCCACAGTCCCATGGTTAATCAGCGGTTTTTTGCGTCGTCGCGCACGACCGCGCAACAGTTCCGCTGTGAACCTCGTGTTAAATTGCTTCTGCCTACAAAGACGCGTGAGTGAGGTGGGGGGAGTATCTGATGGCTGTTCACCGCAAGCGTTTTCGTGTCGAGGATATCGTCGGTGGCGAGATGCCCATTCTTGACGTAACTGATGAGGCAATCCCGATGCATAGCGAGATCATGGCGGAGCTGCGCGCGATCCGCGCACAGATGGCCAAGGGCAGCGTGCCTGCGCCCTTGTCCGGCAGCGCGGCCATGGCGGCGATCGACGCCTCCACGGCGCAGGAGCTTGCCGACGCACGCACGATGCTCGAGACCTATCGGGCCCAGATCGAGCAGTGCGAGAAGCTGAAGATCGAACTCGACCTGATCCATGACGCCATCGACCGCACCAAGCGCGAGATCGCGGTGCTGCATGGCAAGAGCTTTGACGGCGCGGAGATGGCCAAGGTCAATGGCGAGCTCGGCGCGGTGGTCGGCGGCACCGAGCAGGCTACACAGCAAATTCTCGAAGCTGCCGAATCGATCGACCAGGCAGCCAGCGCGATGGCCAAGGTGGACTCGGCCGACCAGCAGAAGCGGCTCGCCGACGACATCCAGGAACGTGTCATCTCGATCTTCGAGGCCTGCAACTTCCAGGACCTGACCGGGCAGCGCATCAGCAAGGTCATGACCACCATGAAGTTCATCGAGCAGCACATCAATGCGATGATGGACATCTGGGGCGGCGTCGACGCGATCAAGGCTCACGTGCCGGCGCAGGTCGACACCCGCAGTGAAGACGACAAGCTCCTCAACGGCCCGAAGCTCAACGGCGACGTCGGCCACGCCTCGCAGGACGATATCGACGCACTGTTCGACTGATCGGACGCAGCCTTTGCGGAAAAACAAAAACGCCGGCAAAAGCCGGCGTTTTTTCGTTATTGCTGTCGAGTGGTTAGAGCCGAACCCTTGTCACGCCCGCGGCGCGCAGCGGACGTAGACCATGTTGCCGTAGCGGGTGGCGGCGTCCTTGTCGATGAAGCGGGTGATCAGGACGCGGCCGTCGAAGGAGACGATTTCGCGGTCCTGCTCGCCGGGGGTCGGCCCCGCCGGCCCGATGTAATTCTTGCCGCTGGGCGAGCCCTTCAGCCGCAGTTCCTGCGGCGTCGCCTGGTCGGCCAGATGCATGATCACGCCGCCGGAGGAGCCGGCGGTGATCACGTAGGGATTCTTGCACTGCGCCCTCGCCGCGGCCTCGGTTCGGGCGCGGTCGGCCGGGTTCTGGAACGAGGCAAGGCCCCAACGGCCGACGATTTCGTCGGCCCGGATGCTCGCCGGCATTTCCGGACCGGTACCGGGCTCGGCCTCGGGCGGCGGCGAAGACGACGAGAATGACGGCAGGCTCATACCACCGCCGCAGGCGCCGAGCAGCAGCGCCAGGCAAGAGGCGACCGCCAAATTGGCAACCGTGCGCGCGTGAGCTGAACTGATCATGGCATTTCCCCGAACAAGACGACGGCCGCACCCCTCCCGCAGCCAAGCGTAAAACCGCTGCTGGAGCAATGACGTCCTTTAATACGTCGGCACCCCGAACGAGTTTCCAATGCCACCATCCTATATCCGCCTCACCAATCGCTTAACCACCTTTGCTTGACAGGATCGCGGCCAAGCAATATTTCCGGGCGCACTATTAGCACTCGGAAAGCCCGATTGCTAAGCGCGCCGTTCGATCCTCGGGAAGAGGAAGGACGGAAGCGCCGCCCCACCTACTTCCACTACTTTCGAACCGCCTCCAAAGGGAAACGTCATGGCTAAATCCAAATTTCGTCCGCTGCATGACCGTGTCGTGGTCAAACGTATCGACGCCGAGGAAAAGACCAAGGGCGGCATCATCATTCCGGATTCTGCCAAGGAAAAGCCGTCCCAGGGCGAAATCGTCGCCGTCGGCCCCGGCGGCCGCGACGAAGCCGGCAAGCTGACCCCGATCGACCTCAAGGTCGGCGACCGCGTGCTGTTCGGCAAGTGGTCGGGCACCGAGGTCAAGATCGACAACGAAGATCTCCTGATCATGAAGGAGTCGGACATCATGGGCGTTCTGTCCTAAGGCCACCCGCCTGAACAGCCGCTGAATGCTTCATTGTCATGCCCGGGCCTGACCCGGGCATCCATCATTTTTGCACCAGGATGGATTGCCGGGTCGAGCCCGGCAATGACGAAGCGAGCGCGGAAAGACACGGCATAAACAAGACACATCACGAAACACGAGGGACTGCAGACATGGCTGCCAAAGACGTCAAGTTTTCCGGAGACGCGCGCGATCGCATGCTGCGCGGCGTCGACATTCTCGCCAACGCCGTCAAGGTGACGCTCGGCCCCAAGGGCCGCAACGTCGTCATCGAGAAGAGCTTCGGCGCGCCCCGCATCACCAAGGACGGCGTCACCGTCGCCAAGGAGATCGAGCTCGAGGACAAGTTCGAGAACATGGGCGCCCAGATGCTGCGGGAGGTCGCCTCCAAGACCAACGACCTCGCCGGTGACGGCACCACCACCGCGACCGTGCTGGCCCAGTCCATCGTGCGCGAAGGCGCCAAGGCGGTTGCCGCCGGCATGAACCCGATGGACCTCAAGCGCGGTATCGACATCGCGGTTGCGGCCGTCATCAAGGACATCGAGAAGCGCGCCAAGCCGGTTGCCTCCTCTGCCGAGGTCGCCCAGGTCGGCACCATCTCGGCCAACGGCGATGCCGCCATCGGCAAGATGATCGCCCAGGCGATGCAGAAGGTCGGCAACGAGGGCGTCATCACCGTCGAGGAAAACAAGTCGCTCGACACCGAAGTCGACATCGTCGAGGGCATGAAGTTCGACCGCGGCTATCTCAGCCCCTACTTCGTCACCAATGCCGAGAAGATGACCGCCGAGCTCGAGGACGCCTACGTCCTCCTGCACGAGAAGAAGCTCTCGGGCCTGCAGGCCATGCTGCCGGTGCTGGAAGCCGTGGTGCAGTCGGGCAAGCCGCTCGTCATCATCGCCGAGGACGTCGAGGGTGAGGCACTGGCGACCCTGGTCGTCAACCGCCTGCGCGGCGGCCTCAAGGTCGCCGCCGTCAAGGCGCCGGGCTTCGGCGACCGCCGCAAGGCCATGCTCGAGGACCTCGCGATCCTCACCGGCGGCCAGCTGATCTCCGAAGACCTCGGCATGAAGCTCGAGAACGTCACGGTGAAGATGCTCGGACGCGCCGGCAAGGTCGTGATCGACAAGGAGAACACCACGATCGTCAAGGGCGCCGGCAAGAAGCCGGAGATCGAGGCCCGCGTCGGCCAGATCAAGGCCCAGATCGAGGAGACCACCTCGGACTACGACCGTGAGAAGCTCCAGGAGCGCCTCGCCAAGCTCGCCGGCGGCGTCGCGGTGATCCGCGTCGGCGGCGCCACCGAGATCGAGGTCAAGGAGAAGAAGGACCGCGTCGAGGACGCGCTCAACGCCACCCGCGCCGCGGTGCAGGAAGGCATCGTCCCCGGCGGCGGCGTCACGCTGCTCCGCGCCAAGAAGGCGGTCGGCCGTCTCACCAATGCCAATGCCGACGTGCAGGCCGGCATCAACATCGTGCTGAAGGCGCTGGAAGCTCCGATCCGCCAGATCTCCGAGAACGCGGGCGTGGAAGGCTCGATCGTGGTCGGCAAGATCCTGGAGAACAAGTCCGAGACCTTCGGCTTCGACGCCCAGACCGAGGACTATGTCGACATGATCGAGAAGGGCATCATCGATCCCGCCAAGGTGGTTCGCACCGCGCTGCAGGACGCCTCCTCCGTGGCCGGCCTCCTGGTCACCACCGAGGCCATGGTCGCCGAACTGCCGAAGGAAGCTGCGCCCGCCATGCCGGCCGGCGGCGGCATGGGCGGCTTCTGAGCCCGTCCTGTGACCTGACAGTGTTGCGAAGGCCGCCTCCGGGCGGCCTTCTTTTTTGCCCAGGTTCGCCCGCGCTTTCCGATTCAACCGGCGGCCAAAACCAACTACGGTGGCGCCGATTCTTTTGCTCGAGGATTTCGTCGATGCGCGCGCTTCTGGTTTGCCCGACAATTGTTTTGGCCGCTCTGCTTGCTACCTCGCCGCATCCCGCCTCCGCGCAGATGAAGCTGTCGCCCAAGGCCACGGTGCCAAGCGGCCCGGAAATACGTTATTTCACCTCGATCGACGGGCTGATGGACGGCAATGCCGACGTCATCCTGAAGGAGACGCGCCAGGGCAAGACCGTCACGGCGGCCGTGCTCGACGTCTGCTATCCCGTCGCGAAGAATTCCGACCGCAAGGACCGCTTCGTCGTCAATCTCCAGGTCGCGGGCCAGAACCTGACCGGCACGACGCAGAGTCTCGGCGAGAAGTCGCCCGTCAGCGTCAAGCTGCTGCGCAAGCAGTCTGGAGACACGTTCGAGTTCCGCGGCCAGATCAGCATCGGCCAGGCCGTGACCGAGGTCACCTCTCCCGACAATTCCGATCTCAGCGAGAGGGAGTTTCAGGAAAACCAGACGTCCGACGACGGCATCACGGCGCAGCCGAAGGATTTCACCGACGTCTCGCCGGAAGCGATCGCGGTCAAGGTCAAGCTGGATGCGGCAACCGAGTTCCTGAAGAGCCTGAAGGGCCAGGACGTCGAGGTCACGCTGGCGAGCCTCTCGGTCGGTTGCGAGGCGCTGCGCGCCGGCGAGCAGACCATCAACATGTCGGTCGATCCGGAACGCGCAGGCGCGCTGCTGGCAAAATTCAAGGCGATGCCGGGCGTCACCGCGGCGGGCTGGACCGCCGGCATGACCGAGATGGACCGCACCATCCGCTTTGCCGCTGCCGACTGGCGCGACGGCGACAAGCTCAACCGTGACAAGCTCGCTTCAGCCGTGGCCGGCGTGCTGAGCAAGACACTGGCGGCAAAGCCGGTCTCGCAAAGCTTCAATCCCGCCACCGGCAAGCTCAAGCTCGTCTTCAAGCGGCCGAACCCGGATTTCCCGGCGCTCGACCTCACCGACACGATCGAGGTCGCCGCACTCATCTCGCCCGACAAGCCCGGCACGACCGACAGGTTGATGCTCTGGATCGGCAGTCCCGCGACCACTACGGCGGACGAGAGCAGCGGCGCCAAGCTCAACCTGTCCGACGACGCGGCGGCCGACGAGGAAGGCGATCAGCCCGACGACAACGGCTCGGTCGAGGCGCTCACGAAGGAGCTGAAGGGCCAGCGCTGGGATGCCGACAAATCGGTGTGGAAGTGACGTAGCCACCAAGTCGGTGTCATCGCCGGCTCGACCGGGCGATCCAGGAGTCCGAGACGGCAGTAGTTGAATCGATAGGTCACGGCGTACCGGGTACCCCGGTCAAGCCGGGGTACGACAGCGAGCTAAACGCTAATTCCCGGTCACGCGAAAGCGCAGCGGCTTGGGGCCGATCAGGGTCAGCACGTCGCCCTGGCGTTTCCAGGTCTCGACGCTGGCGAGCGCCGCGACGAGTTCGTCGTCGGCCTGCGCTCTGGCCGGCGGGCATGAGCGGTCCTGGATCTGGCCCGGAACGAAGATCACGGTGTTGCCGGCGACCGAGAACTGGCCCTTGCCACCCTTGCACCAGAGCTCAAGCACCACCTCGCCATTGTCGCCGATCTCGATGTTCGGAATCCGCTTCGAGCCCGGCTGCGGCAGTGCTTCCATCGTCATCTCCGTGCCGAACGGAAAACCGTCCTCGGCACGCGCGACAGTGGACATCGCCAGCATTGCAACCGACACACACACCATCTGCTTGAGCGAAACCATGAGACCTCTCGACCGACCTGATTTGCGGCACCTTCTATAAGACGACGACGCCATTGAGAAGGTTCGCCCGCTTTGGGCGCAAAAATCCCCGCGGAGACAACCCGCGGGGAGATTTGACTTGCGTCGAAGCCGCGACGCGGCCTGCTACTTCAGGACCATCGCCGTGAACGGCCAGACATAGGCCTGCAGCGTCACGAGCACACCGACGAGACAGGCGAGCACGATCGAGTGCCAGAACACGAAGCGCAAAATCGTGCCCTCGTGGCCGTACCAGTTGGTCGCGGTGGAGGCGACCACGATCGACTGCGCGTCGATCATCTTGCCCATCACGCCGCCGGAGGAGTTCGCGGCGGCCATCAAGATCGGCGATATGCCGAGCTGTTCGGAGGTGATCTTCTGCAAATTGCCGAACAGGATGTTCGACGACGTATCCGACCCCGTCAGCGCCACGCCAAGCCAGCCGAGCAGCGTGCCGAAGAAGGGATAGAGCACGCCGGTTGCAGCGAAAGCGAGGCCGAGCGTCGCGTCGACACCGGAGAGCCGCGTCAGCGTGCCGATCGCGAGCATCGCCGAGATCGTGATCAGCGAGATCGCGCACAGCCGGATGGTGCGGCCGTACTGGGTGACGAGTTGGCCGGGACCGACGCCCATCAGGAAGCCGGAGATGATCGCGGCGATCAGCATGCCCGTGCCGGTGAAGGAGAGGTAGGTGAAGCCGAACACCGCGCTCTCTTTCGTCGGCCCTGGTGCGACCGGCGGCATCTTGTTGATCATCTGGTGCAATTCGGGAACGGGATAGTTCCAGGTGAAGATCGAGTTTGCCCAGGTCTTGAAGCTGCCGTTGCCCCAGACCAGCATCACGATACAGACGATGATCCAGGGCAACAGCGCGCTGAACAGCTCGCTCTGCGTGAGCGGCGTCTTGTCGAGCGGCTTTGCAGTGGCCATGGTGGAGGCCGATTCATCATTGCCGCGTAGCGCAGGCGACAGCCAGAGCTGCTTCGGCTGCCAGACCTTCAGGAACAGGATCAGCGCACCCATCGAGATCAGCGACGCGCCGATGTCGACGATCCAGGGATTGATGTAATTCGAGATCACGAATTGCGGAATCGCGAACGATACGCCGGTGACCAGGATCGCCGGCCAGACGTCCTTCATGCCCTTCCATCCGGCGAAAGCCCATATCACCCAGAACGGCACGATCAGCGAGAAGAACGGCAGCTGCCGTCCGACCATCGCACCCAGGATGTAGGGATCGAACCCGGTGACCGAGGCAAGACCCTGGATCGGCGTGCCCAGCGCGCCATAGGCGACCGGCGCGGTGTTGGCGATCAGCGACAGGCCGCTTGCGGCAAGCGGCGAGAATCCGAGGCCGATCAGCACCGCACCCGTGATCGCCACCGGCGTGCCGAAGCCAGAGGCGCCCTCGAAGAAGGCACCGAAGGAGAATGCGATCAGCAGCAACTGCAGCCGCCGGTCCTCGGTGACGCCACCGATCGCACGCTTGAGGAGTTCGAAGCGCCCGGTCGATACCGTCACCTGATAGAGGAAGATGACGTTGAGAACGATCCAGCCGATGGGAAAGAAGCCGGTCACGATGCCCAGCACCGAGGCGCGGATCGACATGTTCGCCGGCATGGTGAAGACGAAGATCGTGATCAGATTGGCCACGATCACGGCGATGATCGCCGCAATATGAGCCTGGACGCGGCCGCTCGCGATCAGAACCAGCAGCGTGACGACAGGCACCGCCGCCGCGATCGTCGACAACACAGGGCTGTGCAGCGGATCATAGACTTGATTCCACATGGTCTTCCTCCCCCACGCATGTATGCGGCAGGCGGCCTGCGTGGACAGCCGAGCCTGCTTGACGCTGGAAGCGATAACCCCCGGGTTGGACGCGAATTCCTCGCGAATGCAGCGGTTCCCGTCCGCTCACAAGCCCGCGAAGTCCCGGAGCCCCCCACCCCGCGCCGTTGAGACCCATGCTAGGGTTGCAAGCTGCGACAAGCCAACGCAAATTGCAGGACTTGCGACTTTAGTCTAAGCGCGCCGATTTCAGCCATTGCCTCAGCCGTTTGGCCCCGGGCATTTGTGCACATCCCCGCAGGAGATTCCGCTCTGTGAAGAACATCATCGCCACCCTCGCGATCGTCTGGCGAATCGCCGTTCCCTATTTCCGGTCGGAGGACAAGTGGGTGGGGCGCGGCCTGCTCGCCGCCGTCATCGCGATGGAGCTGGCGCTGGTCGCGATCGACGTGCTGGTGAACCAGTGGCAGAACCGGTTCTACACTGCGTTGCAGAACAGCGACTGGGACGCCTTCGTCACGCAGATCTGGATCTTCGTCGGCCTCGCTTTCACCTTTATCGCGCTGGCCGTCTACAAGCTTTACCTGAACCAATGGCTTCAGATCCGCTGGAGGCAATGGCTGACCCGGCACTATCTGGGCGAATGGCTGCAAGACGCCACGCATTACCGCATGCAGCTCAAGGGCGATGCGGCCGACAACCCCGACCAGCGCATCACCGAGGACGTCAAGAACTTCGTCGAGCAGACCCTGACGATTGGGCTCGGCCTGCTCTCGTCGATCGTGACGCTGTTCTCGTTCGTCATCATCCTCTGGGGCCTGTCCAACGCCGCACCGCTGCACCTGTTCGGCCAGGATCTGATGATCCCCGGCTATCTGTGCTGGGGCGCGCTGATCTACGCGATCTTCGGCACCGCGCTGACTCACTGGATCGGCGCCCCGCTGGTCAATCTCAATTTCGAGCAGCAGCGCTATGAAGCGGATTTCCGCTTCAACCTCGTTCGCGTGCGCGAGAACTCCGAGCAGATCGCGCTGCTCAAGGGCGAAGGCGCCGAACGCTCGCGCCTGCTGGATCGCTTCGGCTTCGTGATCGGCAACTGGTACGCCATCATGAGCCGGACCAAGCGCCTCACCGCGTTCACGGCAAGCTATCAGCAGGCCGCCGTGATCTTCCCCTACGTGCTGGTCGCGCCGGCGTTCTTCGCCAAGAAGATCCAGCTCGGCGACATGATGCAGACCGCCTCCGCCTTCTCCAGCGTGCAGGGCGCGCTATCGTTCTTCGTCACGGCCTACCGGTCGCTCGCGGAATGGCGCTCGATCGTTGCGCGTCTCGACGGCTTCGAGATGTCGGTCGATTCCGCCGCGCACCTGCCGGCGCATGAGCCGGCCATCACCCTCAAGGCCACTGACGGCGGCCGCACGATCGGGCTCGAGGAGCTCTGCGTGAACCTGCCCAACGGCACCCCGCTGGTGGCGGCCGACGCGTTCTCCATTCAGGCGCCGGAACGGGTGCTGGTGACCGGGCCGTCGGGCTCGGGCAAGTCGACGCTGTTCCGCGCCATCGCCGGCATCTGGCCGTTCGGCACCGGCACCATCGTCATTCCCGAGAAGGCGAAGCTGATGATGCTGCCGCAGCGTCCCTACTTCCCGGTTGGCCTGTTGCGCGACGCGGTGGTTTATCCCGCCGCCCCGGGCGCATTCGAGGCTGCCGATGTTCGGGGTGCGCTGCTGGCTGTCGGGCTGCCCGGCCTCGCCGAGCGGCTGGACGAGGACGGCCACTGGAACCGGATGCTGTCACTCGGCGAGCAGCAGCGCCTCGGACTTGCCCGCGCGCTGCTGCATGTGCCGGATTATCTCTTCCTGGACGAGGCCACCGCCTCGCTGGACGAGCCGTCCGAGGCCCGGCTGTACCGGTTGCTGGCGGAGAAGCTGCCGCAGGCCACCATCGTCTCGATCGGCCACCGCTCGACGCTCGACGCCTTCCATACCCGCAAGGTGACGATGGCGAAGCGCGGCGAGATCCACGTCCTCGGCGATGCGGGCAAGCCGGCCGAGGCGGAGCCTAGCGTGGCGCGCTGAGGCGCAAGCGGGAGGCAGTTAGGCTCAACAGGCTACGCGGTACGCTCCGTCATCGCCGGGCTTGGCCCCGGACATCCACGCCTTGTCCGGCTTGGAGCTAACACGGATGGCCGGATCAAGCCCGGCCATGACGGCGTGGAGAAAAGCAAAAGGGCGGCAGATTGCTCTGCCGCCCTCGAAGTCGTCTCGAGAAGAAACTTACTTCAGATTGCTCATTGCCGTCAGGTCGAACGACAGCTTGGCAATGCCGGTGGCGCCGCACCAGTTGGAGCCGACGCCCGACGGATTGATCGGGGTCACAGAGGTGCCAGAGAAAGCGGTGATGTTGCCGCGAGCCGCAAAGTCGCTGGTGAAAGCGTTGCAATCACCCTTGGAGAGGTTGGTGTCGGAGTAACGCAGGTCCAGCGTGGCGACTTTGTAGGTGAAGCCGATGCCGATGTTCCAGGTGTTGTAGTCGGCGTACTTGATGCCGTTCGGGAACTGCGGGACGCCATAGAAGCTGTCGGAAGTGCCGAGCCACTGACGACCGAACTCACCCGAGACGTACATGCCGACGCCGCTCGGACCGAAGACCGTGCTGGGCGCGATGTACTTGCCGACGACCGAAGCGTAGTTGCCCCAAGCGCCCGAGTTCAAATAGCTCGGGGTGTAGTATTCGGTGAAGCCGAACGACCAGTTGTCGTTCACCGTGTAGGTGCCCTTGCCGTAGACTTCGAAGAAGCTGAGGTCCTTCTTGATCACGTTGGTGTTGAGCAGGGCCTTCTCGGCGCAGCCAGGGCCTTGGTCCACGCCGGCGTTGTCGATGCCAGTGCCGCCGAAGTAGCAGGTCCCACCCGGATACAGGTAGCCCCAGACGCCGATGTCGAACGCAAAGGCGCCGAAGGTCGGGCGGATACCGCCGTAGATGTCGATTTCGGCCGCGGCGCGGTTCGGGAAGGAGATGCTCTCACCGGCGACGCCGACATAGAGCTGCAGGTCCTTGGTGACGTTGTAGCGCGGCTCGAAATAGGCCGAGACCGACGGCTTGTGGTTCGACTGGGTGATACCGCGGAAGACGTAATCGCTCATGATGGCGCCGCCGAAGGCGACGTCCCAGGGGTCGAAGGCAACCACGGGCGGAGCCTTCTTGGCCTTCACCGGCATGTCTGCCGCGAAAGCCGAACCCGCCACCATTGCCAGCGCCGTTGCCAACAAAGTCACTTTTTTCATTTCGATCCCCATCACCAGTTCTTACCCAGTCGGTTTCCCGGAAGCCCCCCGGGGCGTACGACCAATCTGCAAAATTGCGTTACCGCGACAATTTGTATGGAGGGGTGCAAACCGTGAAGCAAAAATCACGGGCATCTGCCGACTTTTTAGGCGTTCTGACGATTCCACGAAAGGTTGTCAGCCTGTGTTGCTTCTAGATCACATTATTTGCATTCCAAAGTGCACAGAGAGACCCGGGTTAGTACGGAAACCTGGGGGCATGTTGCCCAAATACGAATCATGCCGGCACGAGAGGTCGCGATTCCCTCAGCGGGCTGGCGACGATGCAAAAAGGCCGCAGCGTCGCCGCCGCGGCCTTTCCTTTGTCGATCGTAGCCATTGAGATGGACCCGGCCCCTTGGCCTGACCTTGGGACCTACCCCTGCCCTTCAGCCGGTGTCGGTTCCGCAGAAGACGAAGGCATCGCCCAGCTTGTCTCGGCGGCGGGCTCCGGAGACGGAGCAGCAGCCGGTGCTGACGGCTTCGGCGGGGGAGCTGCCTTCGCCTTCTTCGGTGCCGCTTTCTTGGCGGCCTTCTTCGGCGCTGCCTTCTTGACAGCCTTCTTGGCCGACTTCTTCACAGCCTTCTTCGGCGCGGCCTTCTTGGCAGACTTCTTCGTGGATTTCTTTGCAGACTTCTTGGCAGATTTCTTAGCGGACTTCTTGGCTGCCTTCTTCGCGGTCTTCTTCGCCGCTACAGCCTTCTTGGCCTTTTTGGCCTTCTTGCTTTTTTTCTTCTTTGCTTTCGCCATCGTGGTCCTCCTGTTGCCGACGAACAATGGTCGATCGGGCGTCTTCAGCCGTCACCTCCGGGCGAAAGCTCAGCTCGACGTGTTCAGTGCCGGCCGCGACCCGCCCGTAGCCCAATCGAGAAGCTCAATCGTGTGTACGACCGGAACTGACGTGCCGCTGGCAATCTGCACCATGCAGCCAATATTGCCCGCGGCAATCATGTCCGGCTGGACGCTTGCGATGTTGGCGACCTTGCGATCGCGCAACCGGCCCGCAAGCTCGGGTTGGAGAATGTTGTAGGTCCCCGCCGAACCGCAACACAAATGGCTCTCCGGCACATCTTTCACCACGAATCCATTCTTGGAAAGCAATTCTTTCGGAAGGCCCGTGATTTTCTGTCCGTGCTGCAACGAGCATGCGGAGTGATAGGCGACGACGATGTTGTCCAGTCGCGTCTTCGACTCGAGTCCGAGACCGGCGACGTATTCGGTGATGTCCTTGGCGAGGGCGGACACCTTGGCCGCATCGGCTGCGAACGCAGCGTCCTCGCGCAGCAGATAGCCGTAGTCCTTGATCACGGTGCCGCAGCCGGACGTCGTCACCAGGATGGCGTCGAGCCCCTCCTTCGCCGCTTCCTTCTGCCACGCCATGACATTGGCGCGCGCCCGCCCCAACGCATCCCGGTCGTTGCCGAGGTGATGGGTCAGCGCACCGCAGCACTGCTCGTCCCTGACCAGGACGACCTCGATGCCGTGGCGGGTGAGAAGACTGATGGCGGCCTGGTTGATGCGCGGCGCCAGCACTTGCTGGGCGCAACCCTGGAGCAGCGCGACACGGCCGCGCTTTTTGCCGAGTGCCGCGAACACGCTGCCCGGAAGCGGGCCGGGCGCCGGCAGCCGGTTCGGGGCCAGCGCCAGCATGGCCTTGAGGCGCAGGATCAGGCCGGGCGTGGCCGCGGGCCGCGGCGTCGGCAGCAACATTGCGAGCGGACGGGCCAGCCTCGCCAGCCACATGCTGGCGCGAAAGCGTCGCGGGTCTGGCAACACGAAAGCCAGCACCTGGCGTAGCAGCCGCTCGGTCAGCGGCCTCTGGTAGCGCTGCTCGATCCTGACCCGGGCCTGATCGACGAGGTGCATATAGTTCACCCCGGAGGGGCAGGTCGTCATGCAGGCCAGGCACGACAGGCAGCGGTCGACATGCTTGACCACCTCCGCCGTCGGGGTCTCGTCCTTCTCCAGCATCTCCTTGATCAGGTAGATGCGGCCGCGCGGGCTATCGAGCTCGTCGCCGAGCAGCACATAGGTCGGGCAGGTTGCGGTGCAGAAGCCGCAATGGACACAGGCGCGCAGGATCTTGTCGGCTTGCGCGATATCGGGGTCGGCGAGTTGCGCCAGCGAGAATTCGGTCTTCATTCAGCAGCGCCCCGCGTCAGCCTTCCCCGGTTGAGAATGGCTTTTGGATCGAAACTGGCCCGGACCCGATCGCTCAACGCGGCGATCCCCGCCGTCTGCGGGTGGAACACGTCCACCATGCTCCTGACATCCTCGGCCGCGCGGATCAGCGTGGCATGCCCGCCGACGGCATCAGCACGCTGGCGCACGGCCGGGGCGTGCGCATCGGCCTTCGGCGGCAGCGCGGCCCAGATCAGCCCGCCGCCCCAATCGTAGATCACCTCACCGCCGGTCTCGCGCACCAATTGCGTGCCGAGCGCCGCTCCCGAGGCCGGCGGACAGACAATCCGCCACACCGGCCAGGCGCCGAGCGCGCCGCTGGCCGCGAACGGCAGCACGTCGCGGATCGTGGCCCACAGGACCGACGACGCGGTGTCCTCGATCAACGTCGCGGTTCCAAACGGCGCCAGCAATTCGCGCAGCGAGCCGGCTCGGTGCGCGGCGGAGGCCGTGATGCCCTCCAGCCGTAGCACGGTCAGAGCTTCGCCCTGGTCCGCGATATCGCCGAGTCCTTCGGTCCCGGCCCGGGACGCCGATTTCGGCAGATGAGCGGCGGCAGAGACGTCATAGGGCGAGCCGAGCGCCGCGGTCATCGCCTTGTTGGCGGCAGCATCGTCGAGCCCACGCAGCAGCAGCGTCCGCTCCGCTTCCGGCTTCGGCATCACCTTGAGCGTGATCTCGGTCATCACCGACAAGGTGCCCCAAGACCCCGCCAGCAGTTTGCAGAGGTCGTAGCCGGTGACGTTCTTCACCACCTTGCCGCCGGTCTTGAAGCTGTCACCGAAACCGGACACGGCATGCGCGCCCAGGAGATGGTCGCGGGCCCCACCCGCCTTGATCCGACGCGGACCGGCGAGCCCGGCCGCGATCATGCCGCCGATGGTGCCTGACGGCGGCGTGCCGAGCAGCGGTGCCGTGTTCATCGGCTCAAAGGCGAATTGCTGGTTCTTGGCATCGATCAGCGACAGCACGTCGGCCAGCGGCGCGCCGGCCTGCAGCGTAACGATCAGCTCGTTGGGCTCGTAGGCGGTGATCGCATTCAGCGCGGAGACGTCGAGAACGGCATTGGTCGCCATCGCATGACCGATGCCGCGCTTGGAGCCATGACCGATGATCTCGAGCGGCTGCTCATTGGCAATCGCCGCGCGCACCACCTCTTCGACGTCTTTGGCGTCTCTGACCCTGAGCGTATCCACGAGTGAGCGGGTATCCAAGTTTAGAACGGAATGCAAATCTGGCGCATGACAAC
Organism: Bradyrhizobium cosmicum; assembly: GCF_007290395.2. Taxonomy (NCBI): domain Bacteria; kingdom Pseudomonadati; phylum Pseudomonadota; class Alphaproteobacteria; order Hyphomicrobiales; family Nitrobacteraceae; genus Bradyrhizobium; species Bradyrhizobium cosmicum. The sequence continues at coordinate 6,416,564 of NZ_CP041656.2, forward strand.
GACGGTACAGTGATAGACACTAGAACCGCGGGATGTCCGGAAACGCCAGCCTACCCGCGTGCACGTGCATGCGGCCGAGCTCGGCGCAGCGGTGCAGGGTCGGAAACACCTTGCCGGGATTGAGCAGGCCTTGCGCGTCGAAGGCGCATTTCAGCCGCTGCTGCTGGTTGAGGTCGACTTCCGAAAACATCTCGGGCATGAGGTCGCGCTTCTCGATGCCCACGCCGTGCTCGCCGGTGAGCACGCCGCCGAACTCGACGCAGGCGCGCAGGATGTCGGCGCCGAAGGCCTCGGCGCGCTCGATCTCGCCGGGCTTGTTGGCATCGTAGAGGATCAGCGGATGCAGATTGCCGTCGCCGGCGTGGAACACGTTGGCGCAGCCGAGCTGGTATTTCTCCGAGAGCTCGCGGATGCGCGCCAGCGCCTTCGGCAGCGCGCCGCGCGGGATGGTGCCGTCCATGCAGAGATAGTCGGGCGAGATGCGGCCAACGGCCGGAAACGCGGCCTTGCGGCCCGCCCAAAACAGATTGCGCTCGGCCTCCGAGGTCGAGATCTGGCAGGTCGTCGAGCCGCAAGCATTCGCAATGGCCTCGACGCGCGTGATCAGCTCGTCGACCTCGATCTTGGGACCGTCGAGCTCGATGATCAGCAGCGCTTCCACGTCGAGCGGATAGCCGGCGTGGACGAAGGCTTCAGCAGCGTGGATCGCGGGCTTGTCCATCATCTCCATGCCGCCGGGAATGATGCCGGCACCAATGATGCGCGCCACGCATTCGCCGGCCGCCTCGACCTCTGCGAAGCCGACCATCAGCGCGCGCGCCGTCTCGGGCTTCTGCAGGATGCGCACCGTGATCTCGGTGATGACGCCGAGCAGCCCCTCGGAGCCGGTGATGACGCCCATCAGATCGTAACCGGAGTTCTCCGCAGACTTGCCGCCGATGCGCAGGATCTCGCCGCTCATCAGGACAATCTCGCAACCGAGCACGTTGTTGGTGGTCATGCCGTATTTGAGGCAGTGCACGCCGCCGGAATTCTCCGCGACATTGCCGCCGATCGAGCACGCGATCTGCGAGGACGGATCGGGCGCGTAGTAGAAGCCGGCATGCGCGACCGCCTGGCTGATGGCGAGATTGGTGACGCCGGGTTCGGTGACGACGACGCGGTTGTCGAAATCGATTTCGCGGATGCGCTTGAACTTGCCGAGCCCCAGCAGAACGCCGTCTTCAAGCGGCAGCGCACCACCCGAAAGCGAGGTACCCGAGCCGCGCGGCACCACCTTGATACCCTGCGCTGCACAATATTTCAGGACGAGCGAGACCTGCTCGGTCGTATCGGGCAGCACCACGACCATCGGGGGTTGCCGATAAGCAGTCAGCCCGTCGGATTCATAAACTCGCATCTCGGCGGCGCTGTCGATCACGCCCTCGCCGGGCACGATTGCACGCAACGCAGCAATGATCTGCGCGCGGCGCGCGAGCACGGACTGGTCGCTCGCAGGCATCATAATGGCCATGACATATCCTTCCGACTCACGCGGCACGATCAATTTATCGCGGCAAATCAACCACGTCCGCGATGGTTTGGGTAGGCCATCCGAAAGTCGGAGCGACGATCTCTGCCGAGTTCGCTCTGGGACAAGTAGGAAATCGTGAAACCTGTCATCGTTTGGTGGCTTGTCCAAGCCGGGCGGGCCTGCCAAAACCGGCAGGTTCGACGATTGCCGACCAGATAAACGCCCCCACCGGGAAAGAGACGAAGAGCACCCTATGAAAAAACTGACTTTTGGCGCGCTGATGATCCTCACCGTCACTGCCACAGCGTCCGCCGCGATGGCGCAGGATGTTGCCGCCGGCAAAACGTCGTTCAACAAGTGCCTGGCCTGCCACGCGATCGGCGAAGGCGCCAAGAACAAGGTCGGTCCCGAGCTCAACGGCCTCAACGGCCGCAAGTCGGGCACCGCGCCCGACTACAATTACTCGGACGCGAACAAGAATTCCGGCATCACCTGGGACGAGGCGGTGTTCAAGGAGTACATCAAGGACCCCAAGGCCAAGATTCCCGGCACCAAGATGGCTTTCGCCGGCATCAAGAACGAGACCGAGATCAACAATCTCTGGGCCTTTGTCTCGCAGTTCGACAAGGACGGAAAGATCAAGCAGTAAGCGCGCCAAGGGGCGGCCGCTAATCGGCGGCCGCCTGCGCCGGGACGATGTGGCGGATCATCGTCTCGATCTCCGCCTTCACAAGGTCCGGCACCGCGTTCTGCACCATGTGGCCAAGATGGGGCAGCACGATCAGCTTTGCATTCGGCACCATGGCTGCGAACGGGCGCGCGTGGATGTTGGTGGACACCGTCTTGTCGGGCTCGCCAGCGATGATCGTGACCGGCGCTACGATCTCGGCATAGCGCGGAGCCTGCGCGGCGACCGCCTCCTTCAGCGTCACAAGATCATAGGCATTGGCGATGAACTCACGCGGGCGCAGCAGCAGCGGCGTCGCGGAGTCCTTCACGAAACCGTCCGGCATGGTTTGCGGCAGGAAGACACTGCGCGCGCCGGCTTCGGCAACGAAATAGCCGAGCGGCAGCGTGACGGTGTAGGCGAGCAGCGGCCCGATCACGGGTGTTGCGATGATCTCGTTGTAGCGGCCGACACCTCCGCGCCAGGGATGGGTCACCGGCGCGAGCATCACCAGACCGGCGACGCGGCCGGCATGATCGAGCGCAATCCGCGTGCCGAGCGCACCGCTCCAGGAATGCACCACGAAGACCGCGCGATCGATCCCGAGCTTGCCCAGCGCCTCATCGATCATTCGCGCCTGGATGCCCGGCGTCGAATCCTGCCGCCGTGCGCGCGTGCTCCAGCCATGGCCGGGACGGTCGATCAGGATGATGCGATGGTCCCTGGCGAGGAGGTCGCCGAGAGGACGCCGCATCGCTTCGAGATTGGAGCTCGCGCCATGCAGCATCACGATCGGCACGCCGGAATCGCGCGGGCCGATATCGACGACGTGAAGCGTCGCGCCATCGACCTCGATCATCCGGCCCTGAGGCGGATGAGCGCGTTGCACGGCGACGATTCCGGCCTGCGTGACCAGCGCCAGCAGGGCCAGCGCCGTCACGACTGAGATCACGATCATGGAGAGGGTCCGGGCAATCCTGGGCACATCGCAGTTACGGGTCTCGCAGGAGGCGGTTTCGCACAAGCGGGGCTTAGCACGTCCACTGGAAACGGGCCGGGTTGTGGATATGTGCATAATTTCCGAACTAAAAGCTCAATAGAATCAATACCCCTCCTCAGGGACCCGCAAGCCCCGGGCCAGCTTCATGCAGTCGTCATCGCGGTTTCCTTATAATCGCCACGGTCGGTTCCGCCATTTAGACCCGGATGGGTGCCGATCCTCCTCGCAACCCCAGGGGATGCGGGACAGGCCGGCAGGATTTATCCTGGTTTGAACCGGAGAATTTTCGATGAGCTTGAGATCGAAAGATACGGCGATCGACGAGATCGTGGCGAGCTGTAACGGCGACTTGCGCGGCGCCGTCCGGGCGCTGCTCCTGATCAACGAGCATCTCGAGGCGGAACTTGCGAAGGCTTACGCGGCGGCCGCCGATCAGGGCCTGGCCGAACGCGGCGGCAGCGTCCTGCATTGACGTGACGGCAACGACCTAATTGGCGCTGTCTTCTGCCTTTTCCTCGTCGGGGGTGACGGCGGGGCAGGCGCGAATCGTCGAGCGGGCAAGCTTGGCGTCGGCCATGGATTTGTAGGGGCCGTCACCGAACCAGATGTCGCCGATGATCACGGGGTTGCTGGTCACGATGTTGCATTTGCCGGTGGCGCGGTTGCCGACCACCCAGAACAGTCCGTCGGCGAGGCTCATCGTCCCCGACGCGAGCAGCAAGCTACCCGCAAAGATCAAACGCTTCATGGCTTTGCTCCTGCAATGCAGGTAGGCCTGCGGCAGTCTTCGCAATAGCCCTCGCGACGCCGCGCCTGCGATCGTGGTTAATCCGGAGACGCCGCGTTCACTCAAGAAATGATCGAGTTCTCGGCTAGATGTCGCGGCCTTCGACCTTCTCGGTCAGGGACTTGACCTGATCGGGAATCTTGTCGAGGTGCGGATTGATGGCGAGCGCCTTGCGGTAGGCCTCGAGCGCGCGCTTCTCGTCGCCGACTTCCTGCATGATCATGCCGAGCCCTGCGAGCGCGCCGAAATGGCGGGGCTCGCGGATCAGAACCTCGCGGATGTCGGCGAGCGAACGGCCATAATCGTTCTGCATGTAGTAGAGCGTGGCGCGCCGGTTCCAGGCCTCGATGTAGTCGGGCCTGAGCTTGATGACCGAATCCAGCAGCTTGATCGCCACATCGATCTTCTGCGCGTCGACCGCGGTCTTGGCCCGCGCCATCAGCAGCGATGCCGTGTCGCTCGGGGTCTGGATCCAGATCGCCCAGATCCGCGCCTCGACGTGCTTGGCGCTGGCCTCGTCGGGGGCGGCCTTCAGCGCGCCGAACAGGAAATCGATGTTCTTGTTGCGATCGACCTTCGGCAGCTTGGCCGGCGCTTCAGGCAGCTTCTTCTGCTGCTTGCCGGGCGGGGCCGGCTGAACGGTCTGTGCCAGGGCCGGAGCAAGGCCGGCGGTCCCCAACACAAGGGCCAAACACAAGGTGCGCGCGAAGCGGAATCTCACTGCCATGGCGAAAGTCTAAACGCGTAAAGCCGCCCTTGCAAAGCAAAGGCGGCGTCAAACTCGTGTGAGACAGTGGTCTTGCGGGGCGCAGCGGCGTCCGGCAGGGCAGGATCAGCCGCCCAAAGCTCAGCCCTGGCGAGCCTTGAACCGGCGCTGCACCTTGTTGATCACATAGACCCGGCCCTTGCGGCGGACCAGGCGGTTGGCGCGATGGCGACCGCGCAGCGATTTCAACGAGTTACGGACCTTCATGGCAGAATCCTGAACGTTCGAAAGGCCGTGTTCGGCACTACCGTTTCGGCACGCGCGAATGTGGCAAAATGAGATTTTCCCCGCTGGCGGACAACCGCCCGGGACGGGGCGGTTCTTAAGGCATGCCGGGAGGTGATGTCAATGTTAACCGCCCGGTTCCGGGCCAGCAAATTCTTCAAAACAACCCCATGCACAGTAAAAGCGTCCGGATCGAGCCGATCTGCCTGATCCGAGGCCAGGCACAGCAAAGACTTCCGCTGGCTGCGGTTTTGCCGCCCGCAACGCCTTGCCAAATTCGTTATATCATATAATCAATTTGCAACCGGTCGGGAGGAAACCAATGCCGAAGCTCAAGCTGCCGAATATCGACGATGTCGTCGCGATCGACATCCACACCCATGCCGAGGAGCCCTGCGGCTGCCATCCCGACGACGGCTATGACGATTTCCAGGCGCAGATGGCCGACTATTTCAAGTCGCCGAACAAGCATCCGCCGACCGTGCCGGAAACCGCGGCCTACTACCGCTCCAAGAACATCGCCGCGGTGATCTTCCCGGTCGACGCCGAGCGCGAGACCGGCTTCCGCCGCTACAACAATTACGAGATGATCGAGGCCGCCTCCGACCATCTCGACGTCCTCATCCCCTTCGTCTCGATCGATCCGCACAAGGGCAAGCTCGGCGCACGCGAGGCGCGCAAGCTGATCGAGGAATACGGCGTCCGCGGCTTCAAATTCCACCCGACCATGCAGGGCTTCTATGCCAACGACCGCATGGCCTACCCGCTCTACGAAGAGATCAACAATGGCGGCGCGATCGCGCTGTTCCACACCGGCCAGACCGGCGTCGGCTCGGGCATGCCCGGCGGCATGGGGATGCGGCTGAAATATTCCAACCCGATGTACATGGACGACGTCGCGGCGGATTTCCCCGACCTCAAGATCATCCTCGCCCACCCCTCCTTCCCCTGGCAGGAAGAAGCGCTGTCGGTCGCGACCCACAAGCCGAACGTCTATATCGACCTCTCCGGCTGGTCGCCGAAATATTTCCCGCCGATCCTGGTGCGCTACATCAACTCGATCCTGCAGGACAAGATGCTGTTCGGTTCCGACTGGCCGGTGATCACGCCGGACCGCTGGCTGGCGGACTTCGCCAAGATCGAGATCCGCGACGAGATCCGGCCGAAGGTGTTGAAGGCCAACGCAAGGAAGCTGCTGGGGATCTAGCGGACGCTGAGGCGGCCCCTGGCGTGGCAGAGCAACGCTCGAGCCACCGACGGCAAGCCAAGGAGACCGCCTGGCGGCGGTCTCCGGAAGTTCACCGCGCCTGATCAGGCTGCTCGCTTGAAAGCTTCCCGCGCCGCCTCGTTGGCACGATCGAAGGCAAGGCGCGTTTCGGTCAAGGCGGTCATGAGTGCGGACCACGAGTGGGCCCCTGCCTCTTTCAGCTTCTCCAGTTTCTTCTCCGCCTCGGCCGCATCGGCATTCATGCGTTTCAGCGCAACGTCGATGTCCGCCCGACGCTCGGAAGCGAACTTCCCGGCATCGCTGCCGAGCTTGTCGGCGGCTTCGCGCCACGCCTTGAGCTGCGCATCCGCCTGAAGCTTGAACGTCGCCTGTTGCTGCTCGAGCTGCTTGCCGAAGCTTTCGACGTACTTTCCGGCCTCGGTCTCGAACACGCGCCAGTCGGCTTCCATTTTCGATTTCGTCTCGGTCCAGGCCGCCTCGCCCGCCTCCGACTGCTTCTTCAGGGTGTCGCGGAATTCATCCCGCTGCTTGCAGAGATCGGCCAGAACTTTGGTGGCCTTCTCACTGAGATCGGACTGCACCTCGGCGGCCTTGGCCTGGAATGAGGTCACCGTTGCCTCCATTTCGCCGAGACGCTCCTTTCCCCAATTCGTGAAGAAGTTGATGTTGCTTTGCGTAACCATTGTTTCATGTCCATGGTTCGAATGGTACCGCCCCGATGTTTCGACTAGCACGCGGCGCCGGGCTCCTTCTTGACGTGAGTCAACGCGCGTCGTTCGCTTCGTCAGCGGCACACGAGGTGCAGTCCGTCTGGTGAAGCGCACTGACTACAGTGAGGCGCCCCCGCGAGTGGACTACAGTCTCACTCGCGCGGCCGATCAGTTCACACTTGCCAGAAAGCCGGCCAGAATTGTCCGGCTCTGGCTGAGCGTCTCGATGCGCTCATCGATCAGTCCGACCTGCTGGGCGAGTATTCTTCGCAACTCGTTGCAGGGCGTGAACGCCGGGTCGTTGTTGCGCACACAGGGCAGCAATCGCTGGATCGTTTCGAGCGTCATGCCGGCGGCACCAAGCATCTTGATCCGCCGCACAGTCTCCTCGTCCGCCGGGCCATAGTCGCGGTAGCCAGCCGCGGTCCGCAACGGCGCCAGCAACCCTTCGGCTTCGTAGTAGCGCAGCATTCGAATGCTCACTCCCGTCCTCCGGGCAAGTTCGCCAATTTTCATCTGAGAACCTCTTGACCCTCACAGCGCTGTCAGACCTTACAGACTCGGCTCATCCAAGTGAATGCCGCTTGAGAGGGAGCTACGATGAAAGCCTATCATTTGAATGGCCAAGCCGGTGGCGCTGGCCTTTTGCGAGCCGAGGTCAGCAAACCCGAACCCGCCAATGGCGAGGTCCGCATCCGGGTCGAAGCCGTCAGTCTGAACTACCGCGACCTCCTGATCCTCGACCGCGTGGGCCAAGGTGGGCTCAACGGCCGCGTGCCACTCTCCGACGGTGCAGGCGTCGTTGACGCCATCGGCGCCGGCGTCACGCAATGGCGGGTCGGAGACCGCGTTGCGGCATCGTTCTTTCGCGATTGGATCTCGGGGCCGTTCAAGGCCAGCTATGTCCCGTCATCCCTTGGTGGCAACACGATGGACGGAATGCTGGCGGAGTATGTCGTGCTACCGGCAAATGCGCTCGTTTCGGTGCCGGCGCATTTGTCCTCACTCGAAGCCGCGACCTTGCCTTGTGCCGGCGTCACTGCTTTCCATGGCCTCATTGCACGCGGCCAGATGGGCAAAGGCGATACGCTGCTGGTCCAGGGAACGGGTGGCGTCGCGCTGTTCGGACTTCAATTCGCGGCGGCGCTGGGAGCGCGCGCGATCGTGATCTCGTCCTCGGATGAAAAGCTCGCGCGCGCCAAGGCGCTGGGCGGCTCGATCCTCATCAACTACCGCGACACCCCTGACTGGGATGTTGCGCTGATGAAAGCGACGAATGGCGAAGGCGTCAGCCATATCCTCGAACTCGGCGGTCCCGGCACCTATGACCGATCGCTGCGATCGGTCGCGTCGGGCGGCAAGATCGTTCAAATTGGCGTGTTGACGGGGTTCGGTCCGAAGCCCGATCTCGCGCGCCTTCAGTGGGAGAATGCCGACATTATCGGTGTCACCGTCGGATCGGTCGAACATTTCACCGCGATGAACGGCTTCCTGTCCGAACAGGCGATCCACCCGATCATCGATCGGGTCTACGGCTTCGACGAAGCACCCGAGGCCTATGCTTACCTCCGGACCGGCTCACATTTCGGCAAGGTCGTCGTCGAGCTTTAGGAGCCAAGGCGCCCAATTCGACCTCGCTCCTTGGATCGAAATCGCAGGGCTTATATAGTCCTTGCGACCGCAACGCCCGGAGGACCCATCCCTTGAGCATCAAAGCCGTCGTCTTCGACGCCTACGGAACGCTCTACGACATCCAGTCGGTCGCGGAGATTACCGAGGATGCGTTTCCGGGCTACGGCGAGATCATTACACAGGTCTGGCGGATCAAGCAGCTCGAATATACCTGGCTGCGCTCGCTGATGCGGCGCTACCAGGATTTTGCAGCGGTCACGCGCGACTCGCTTGCGTATACGCTGCGCCTGCTCGGCCTTGCCTATGACCCTGTTACGTTCGAGCGCGTGATCGAAAAGTACCTGCATCTCGATCTCTATCCGGATGCAGCAAGCGCGCTTACCGCGCTGAAACCGCGCAAGCTTGCCATCCTTTCCAATGGCAGCCCGGACATGCTGAATACGCTGGTGCGCAACTCCGGCCTCGACCGCCTGCTGGACGCCACCATCAGCGTCGATGCCAAGAAGATCTTCAAGCCGAGCCCGGAAGCCTACGAGCTGATCGGCGAGGTGCTCGGCACCACGCCGGACGAGGTGCTGTTCATCTCCTCCAATCCCTGGGACGTTGCGGGTGCGAAGTCGTTCGGCCTCAACGTCGCCTGGATCGAACGGGTGACGCCGGAGGCGATGGCGCTGGCTTGCGTCGAGAACGAACTCGTGGCACCGCTGACCATGTTCAAGGCGATCCGCACCCAGATGGACGAGCTCGGCTTTGCGCCGGATTTTCGCATCCGTTCGCTGTCGGAGCTGGCCGGGATCATCTCCGTGGATGCCCCGGGGATCGCCGCCCGCCGATAAAACTGGACTGAGCTGACTGGAATGAGCCTGGAATCCGTTCGCGCCTTCTTTGCCGAGAAAGCCCCCGACATATCAGTGATTGAATCGCCGATCAGCTCGGCCACGGTGCCGCTGGCCGCCGAGGCCTACGGCGTCGAACCCGGCCGGATCGCCAAGACGCTGAGCTTGCGCATCGGCGAGCGGGTGATCCTGATCGTCGCCGCCGGCACGTCGCGGATGGACAACAAGAAGGTGAAGGCGCAATTCGGCGGCAAGCCGAAGATGCTGGGATTGGAAGAGGTCGCCGAGATCACCGGCCACGAGGTCGGCGGCGTCTGCCCGTTCGGGCTGAAATCGCCGCTGCCGATCTACTGCGATGTGTCGCTGAAGGCGTTCGACATCGTCGTTCCCGCCGCGGGCTCGACCCACAGCGCGGTGCGCATTGCGCCCGACCGGATGGCCGAACTCGTCGGCGCCGAATGGGTCGACGTCTGCGAGAGCAGACCCTAAAGCGCGATGAGATTCGGATGAGTTGTCATCGTGCTTTAGCTCCTTGTTCGAGCATGATCTTTTCAGAAAACCGCTTCACACTTTTCCGGATCATGCTCTAGCCAACGCTAATCATCGTCGTCGTAAGGCTGCGGCTGGGCCGCGGGAGGCGGCGGCGCATTGTAGCGCGGCGTCGGCGCCGCACGGTTGCGCGGAACCTGCTGCTGCGGCGACATCTGGTTGTTGGACTCGAACACGGCACGGCAGCCTCTCGAAAGCTGCGGCGTGTTCTGCTGCAGGCAGGCCGTGATGCGGCTCACATCCGGAATCTGGTCGCTGCACAGACGCCACACATCCGGTGTGCACGCCATCTGTTGTTCCATGGTTCCGCGATACTCTTCGGCGGAGGCAGCGCTCTGCGCAACGATGCCGCCGATGGCGAGCGCGACACCCAGCGCAATCCGCTCTGTTCGCATGTCCAGATCCTTCTCGTCGATACCGATCGATTTTCACCAATCAATGAGGCGGCAGCCGGTTCTGGCCCTACAACTAAATGTGAAGCGCGCCTGGACCTACTCCACCTTGCCGATCTTCTTCACAGCCGCGATCAGCCGCGCGCTGTCGGCGGCGATGAACGCGGAGAAGGCCGGCGCATCCTGATAGGCGACGAGACTGCCGGAGGTGTCGAAAGCCTTGAGCACATCGGGGCTCATCATCACCTGCGCCATCGCCTCGCGCAGGCGGGTCGCGACCGGCGCCGGCAGCGAGCTCTGCGCGAACAAGCCGGCCCAGATGTACATCTCGACATCCTTGTAGCCGAGCTCCTGGAAGGTCGGCACATCGGGGAAGCTCGCGATGCGCTGGGCGCCGCAATTGCCGAGCACGCGCAACTTGCCGTCGTCGACCTGCGGCTTCAGCGTGCCGGGTGCGGCTGCGATCGCCTGCACCGTGCCGCTGAGCAACGCGGTCAACGCCGGCCCCGCGCCGCGGAACGGCACGTGCAGCAATTTGATATCGGCGCTGCTCGCGAACATCTCCATCGCCACGTGCAGCGTGCCGTAGGGACCTGACGAGCCATAGGTGATCTGGCCCGGGCGCCTCCTGGCGTCCTCGACGAACTCCCGCGCGGTCTTCCATGGCGACGAGGCCGGCACCGCGAGCAAGGTCGGGTCAGCCAGCACGCGCGCGATCGGCATGAACTGCGAGACCTCGTAGGCGGCGGGACGGTCGAACAGCCGGTCGGCTTCCGGGAGCACCGCAAGCGAGGACAATGTCATCAGCAGCGTGTAGCCGTCGGGCTCGGCGCGCGCAGCCGCGGCATTGCCGACCGATCCGCCGCCGCCTCCGGCGCGGTTGTCGACGATGACGGGCTTGCCGAGGATCCGCTCCAGCGCCATCGCCACCGGACGTGCGGCAAGATCGGCCTGCCCGCCGGCCGGAAACGGCACGATCATGGTGATGTTGCGCACCGGATAGGTTTGCGCGAAGGCTTGGCCGGGTAACGCGGCGCGCAACAACGGCAGTGCGGCAGCGGCGCGCAGGAGATCGCGTCGGTCCATGGCAGGTCCCTCCCCGGATTTTTTCTTGTTTCGGCAGCCTAGCGGAGTGCTCGGCAAGAACAAGCCGTTAACGAAACGTTATCCATGTTCGCCCCGCGCCGGGGAACGCCGCATCAAAGCCACCGTTGCCTTCCCAGATCCGCGGGTCAGGGAGTGTGCCATGGGAAAGCTTGCGACCATCGACGTTGCCCTCGACGAGATGCTGGTGAATCTCGCTGCCATCGTCCTGCGGCTGTCAAAGCCCGAATTGACGCGAACGCCGGAAGCGCGCAACGCATTGGCGCAATCGGTGCATCAATATGCGGTGTGCGCGGCGCGCTCCACCGATCCGCGTGTGCACGAGTTGAAATCGCAACTTGAAGAGACGCTGAAACCAAGCTTGCGGGTTGTTGCAAGAGATGGCGTGAAAGTGTCGTAGTCAAGCTCCGTCATGGCGAGGAGCGCTTGCGACGAAACAATCCAGAATCCCTCTGCGGAAGACACTCTGGATTGCTTCGCTTCGCTCGCAATGACCGGTACTTTGAGAACTGCTCGCTCTACGACGCCTTCACCTTCCCGCGCGGCCGCCGCTTGCAGGTGCCCGGCAATTTCGCCGCGAGAAAATCGCCAAGCGCTTCGACGCGCGCGGGGCGCGGGCCACCGGGCGGGGTCACGAGGTGCACGGCGCCTTCGGCCTGTTTCCAGTCCTTCAGGATCACTTCGACCTCGCCGGACGAGATGGCCTCGCCGACGATGAATTCCGGAAGCTCGGCGATGCCGAGGCCGGCGATCAGCGCCGGCATCACCGCCTCGCCATTGTTGACGCGTAGCTGGCCGCCGGGACGCACGCTGGCCTGCTCGCCGGCCGAATTGGTGTAGTGCCAGACATTGGGCGTCGAGAGATAGGCGTAAGCGAAGCATTTGTGCTCGGCCAGGTGCATCGGATGCGTCGGCCGACCGTGCTTCTTGAGATAGGACGGCGCCGCCACCGTGAAGCGCGGCATGGTGAAGAGGCGCCGCGCGATCAGCGAGGAGTCCGGCAGCCGCGCGATCCGCACCGCCATGTCAAAACCCTCGCCGATCAAATCGACGGTCGCATCGCTCAAATGCAGGTCGACCGAGACTTCCGGATAGGCCTCGAAAAACTCCGGCAGCAGCGGGGCCACCGCCTTGATCCCGAACGTCATTGGCACGGCGAGCCGCACCAGCCCGCGCGGAGCCACCGATTGCGCCAGCGCCTCGTTCTCGGCTGCCTCACCGTCGACGAGCAGGCGCGTGGCGCGTTCGGCGAGCTTGTGTCCGGCATCGGTCAGGGCGAGCCGGCGCGAGGTGCGGTTGAACAGCCGGGCGCCGAGCCGCTCCTCCAGCCGCGTCACCGCCTTGGACACCGTCGCCTTGGACATCGCAAGCTCGCTTGCGGCCCCCGCAAACGACCGTAATTCCACGACCTTTGCGAAAATCGCGAGCGCCTCGAAATCGGGGAGTTTTGCCATGGGGCGGGGATCCATCAGGGGTAATTTGAGAAACAATGCGTTTCAATAGTTTCTATTTCTATACCACAGCCGGAGGCCTATCCAAGGGGTCATGAGGTGCTCGACGTCAACGGCGGCCTCGGTGCCCGAGACGTCAGGATCAAACAAGGATCACGCAAATGATCGAACTCAGACCTTTCGACAAGCTCGGCGGCGCCGATCACGGCTGGCTCAAGGCCAAGCATCATTTCTCCTTCGCAAGCCACTATGATCCGAACAATATGGGTCATGGCGTCCTGCGGGTCTGGAACGACGACGAGATCGCGCCCAACACCGGCTTTCCCGCTCATCCCCACGCCAACATGGAGATCATCACCTACGTGCGCGAGGGCGCGATCACTCATCAGGACAGCCTCGGCAACGCGGGCCGCACTGAGGCGGGCGACGTGCAGGTGATGAGTGCCGGCAGCGGCATCCGTCACTCCGAGTACAATCTGGAGCCGACGAAGACACGTATCTTCCAGATCTGGATCGAGCCGACCGCGCGCGGCGGACAGCCGACCTGGGGCTCGAAGCCGTTCCCGAAGGCGGACCGCTCCGGCAAGCTCGTCACCATCGCGAGCGGCCTCGAAGGCGACGCCGACGCGCTGCCGATCCGCGCCGATGCGCGGGTGCTTGCCACCACGCTGAAGGCCGGCGAGAGCGCGGAGTACGAGCCGCAGAAGTCGCGGCACCTCTATCTGGTGCCCGCAGCGGGTGCAGTCGAGATCAACGGCGTCCGCGTCAACGCCCGCGACGGCGCCGCCATCCGCGACGAGGAGAAACTGAAGATCACTGCTCTGGAAGACTCCGAGCTCGTGCTCGTCGACGCCGCGTGACACCCGACAACCAGCAATCAAGCCAACACAACGGAGACCACCGATGACCAAAGTTCTCGTCCTCTATTATTCCGCCTATGGCCACATCGAAGCGATGGCGAACGCCGTCGCCGAAGGCGCCCGCGAAGCCGGCGCCACGGTGGACATCAAGCGCGTGCCCGAACTGGTGCCGGCCGAGGTCGCGAAAGCCTCGTACTACAAGGTCGACCAGGCCGCGCCTGTCGCCAAGATCGAAGACCTCGCCAATTACGACGCGATCATCGTCGGCACCGGCACCCGCTTCGGCCGGATGGCCTCGCAGATGGCGAACTTCCTCGACCAGGCCGGCGGGCTCTGGGCCAAGGGCGCCCTTCACGGCAAGGTCGGCGGCGCATTCACCGCGACCGCGACCCAGCATGGCGGCCAGGAGACCACGCTGTTCTCGATCATCACCAACCTGTTGCACTTCGGCATGGTGATCGTCGGCATGAACTACGGCTTTGCCGGCCAGATGAAGCTCGACGAAGTCACCGGCGGCGCGCCGTACGGTGCGACCACGATCACCGGCGGCGACGGCAGCCGCCAGCCCAGCGCCAATGAACTCGCCGGCGCGCGCTACCAGGGCCGCCAGATCGCGGAGACCGCCAAGAAGCTGCATGGCTAGGCTGCACGGCTAAGCCTCGCAGTGAAACTCTACGACCGGCTGCATGGCTGATGCGACGCGGGCGGCATTCTCATTCGAGGATGCCGCCCCATTTATGTCAGCAGGAAATTTCACCAAAAAGCGATACGAATGGCTTTCGAACTCTTGTTGATCGCGCATATGATCCGCAGGCCCGCCCAGGCATTGGCGCGGCGCTAGTATTGCCGCAGCCTGTTTCGCGCCTCGCGCGGCCGTTTTCACTGCGCCGGCTGCGCGAAGACGTGACGCATCGGTCGCTCACTCGAGCATTTTCGGTTCTGATTGAATCAGAACTGAAGCACTACATTCGTTTTGACGCGTTTTCTTGACGCGAACCGGTATCCACTTCGCGACACGCTCTAAGCCTGCGTGATGTCTGCGTGGGGCCTGATTGGGTCCGTAACGACCGGCGCCGCTGCCGTCGACAGCCACCATCCTTCACCGGCGAACCAGCAGGTCTCGTCGGGAACGCCGTCCCTCCGCAACGATTGCACGCCCTCCCAACCCTTTGCAAACGCCTCGGCCAGTCGCCGGGCGGCATCCTCATTCTGTAGGCCCGCGCAGCCGATGAATTGAGCGCGGCCAAGGAATTTCGCCGGCCAGATCGCACCATTGTCCGGGCGCGTGATCATCAGCATGCCGCCGAGCATGCCCTCAGGCGCGAGCGGAAACACCAGCCGCCCGCTGGGCAGCAAGGCATCGAGCCATTCGGTGGCCGGTTGCGCCGCGCCCGCGCAGACATAGATCACGTCGGCTTTGGGCAGATCGGACGCGATGCCCGAGCGATCGCGCACATCGACATGAGGGACATCTTTCAGATTTTCGCGTGCGAGCCCCGCCAGACGTTCGTCGATCTCATAGGCGTGGACGCGGCCGCCGGGACCGGCGAGATACGCCAGGATCGCGGTGTAATAGCCGCTGCCCGCGCCGATCTGGATCACGGTCTCGCCTTCCTTCACGGCGCAGCCGCTGAGCCAATAGGCGTGCGCGCCGGGCATGCCTATATTGAGGCCGCGTGCGCTGTCGAGCGCGAGCAACGTGTTCTGATAGAGGAAGGCGGGATCGTCATCGGGCGTCACCACATAGGGGGGGCCGCCGAGAGAGATCGACCATGGCCCGGGCCCGACGAAAGGTTCGCGCCTGACGGTGCGGAAAGCTTCCTCGATGCGGGGATCCGTGGCCCTTGCCGCGGCACAGATCAACTGCGCATAGAACGCGCGATATTTTGCCGAACGATCTTCCATGTCGCCTCCGGGAAACGGAGGCGACAGTAACACAACTATTGCGATATTCGAGTGACCCTGCAATTCAAGGCGGTGCGCGCTTCAACGCGCGCCCCTGCCCATCAACCGCGCCGCATAAGCCGCGAGCCTGGGGTGGCGACGCAGCTCCTGAGCGGCATGGTCGCGCCACGCGTAGGGCATGCCGCGCCAGGACAACGCGACGCTGACATCGGTCAACGGCACCTGCTCGGCGCCGAGGCGGCGCTTATAATCCTGATTGCCAATGCTGAGATCGAAGCGGCGCAGGCCCTGCGCATGCAGCGCCGCAATGGTGCGTTCGGTTGCGAGCAGCCCGGGCGAGAAATTCGCCCAGGTCTTGCCGGCGTGACTGATGCGAAGCAGGACATACGTAGCGCCGTATCTGACACCGAACGTGGTGGCGACGATACCCTTGTCGCAAACCAACGCCGAGATGACGGCATAGCCATCGGCAACACCCTGGCGCGCCACCTCGCGATAGAACCGGGCGTGAGCATCGTCGTTGAGGACGAACGGCGAGCCGAGCTGTCTCATCCGTTCCTCTTGCTGGATGTCCATCACATCGAGGATCTCGCCCGCGCGCTCGACATCGGTGGCGATCTCGAACCGCGCATTGCCAAGACGGCTGAAGACGCGCCAGCATCGCGGCAGCTGCAGGCGCCTGAGCGACGCCCGATAATCCTCATAGTCGTCGCCAGTCAGCACGAGATTGCCGTTGAGCGAGCACGATCCGACCCGACCGAGCGACACCAGCGGATTCGGCTTGCCGCCGACATGGGCCGGCATCTTCTTCAGACGCAACAGATCGAAGCGGTCGGGCGAGGCGCGCAATGAAGCGACGAGGGCCTTGCCGATCGCATCCGTCGCCGCCGCATCCAGCGCGGCATCGGGCGCCAGGATCGGTGCGTTGATGTCCGAGACGCCGAGGTCGGCGAATTCGACGATGCGAATGCCACGCCTGACATGGCTGATCATCGGCACCACGGCAATGTCCTTGCCGGTCGCAACATCGGAGATCACAGCGATCAGCGGCGTGACGTCGCCAAACGCCTCGTACCAGGCGCCGAGCCAGTAACCATGCTGGAACGCGGTGCGATGGCCTGCGCTCAGCCGCGATTCGGCCTGCCGCCAGTCACGCACGAAATCGACAGCGATTCCCGGGGTGCTGGACACAAGATCATCTGGTTGCTCGACGCTGAGACACGTCATCTGCGGGGCATACAATGACTGAATGTTTCCCGATAGATGTTTTGTCGCAGACCACAAGTCACGTCACGGCTTATCGTTAAGCCGATGCCACCAGCGCCGCCCCGGCTGCGACAAGTTGTCAGCGCTCCGGTGTGATCTGGTCGACGCATTGGAACCTGGCCAGGAAATGCAGGCCGGCCACGGCCAGCGCGAACATGAACCAGATCGGATTCTGGCGTTCGAGCAGGAAGGTCTCGGTGGCCCCGTAGTACAGGCCGAACAGCCATATGGTCAGAAACAACTTGGCCAGCGCGCCACTGCGGCTGCGAGCCTGGGCCGACTGAAAATTGCGGAGCGGCGCGAGAACGAAGACGAGAACCACCAGCAGCAGCCCCGGCAGGCCGATGGTGACCGCCAGTTCGAGATAGCTGTTATGGCTGTGCGCTGCGCTCGTCGCCCATTCGGCGCCCTGGGCGGTCTGCCGCGCGGTGACGTCGTCCCAGAAGGCCGCATAGCCGTGGCCGATGATCGGCTTTTCCGCGACGGCCGCCAGCGCGAACTGCCAGACGTCGGAACGGCCGGTGAAGGTGGGATCGAGAGGAAGCAGCCGCGTGATGGCTCCGAGCGCCGGGCTCATGACGCTTCCGACCGTCAGCAGATTCATCACGATCAGCGGGACGAAGCACAAGATCCGCTTCAGCCACAGGCTCCGCGTCACATAGACCAGCGACGCAAGCGCATAGATCGCAAGGCACAGCACCGACGAGGTCTTGCCGCCGGTGAAGATCAGGAAGATGCCGGCCAGCGCGGCGATCGCCGGGCCCATCACGAACGAGCCTGCACTGCAGAGATAGATGCCGACATAGACCAGGACGGTCATCACCGGCGAGGCGATGTTCTTGTGGCCAAAACTGCCGCGCCAGTCGCCGGCGAGCTGCGGCTCGGTGACGTCGAGTGCGGTGTGGATCGAATATTGCGGAGCGAGGAGGACGCCGAGATAGCAAAGCGCGAGCAGCACGAGCGCGGCCGCGCCCAGGCACAGGTTGAAGGCGCGCTGCGTCGGCGGCAGCAATGGCAACAAGACGGCGAGCGTCGTCACACTGACCGCGAGCACGAAGCGCTGCATCGAAACGCCGCGGTTCTCCGCGAAAGCGATGTTGATCAACAGCCAGCCGACGAGGCAGACGTGCAGCGGCGTCACCAGGGTCTTCAGGGAAGGCGCATCGGTTGCCGCGACAAGCAGCATCGCGACCGCAGCCAGCAGGCCCCACGCGATATAGGCCGTCGCCATGCGTCCGCTGACGACGGTGGCAACATCCTCACTGCGCAGGTCGGGAAACGGATCGAGCGTCACCATCACGAGGAGCAGCGCGGCGATCGCGATGAGGCACCGCGCCGCCTGCACGGCGTTCAGCCCCGCAAGCCCGACGTGCAGAACGTGGCCGAACGATCGGGCCTCGACGTCGGTCATGTCAGCAGCGCTGCGATCCATGGTTCAAGACAGTGATGAAGCCGGGGAAGCTTCAACTGCTAGCTCATCCTCGTTAAGCATCCGTCAACCAGCATGCCGGAGCTCTGCGACACCGCCTGCTGCCGCACGATGCTCTGCGCGATCTGGTAATATTGCAGCGCTCGTTGCTCCAGCGTGAGATTGTCGAGAACGAAGCTGCGCGGATCGAACGTACCGGCAGCGCAACCGGCCCAAAAATCAGCCCAACCGGCCTCGAATCCCGCAATGTCGAGGAATCTGGCGCCGCAACGCTCGTCCCAATACGGCACCGACGACACCGGCCCGAACTGGACGCGGTGGGGGAAATAATCGGGGTCCCGCCACGGTCCACCGGGATCCCAGGCGAACACCGGCACGCCGCAGGACAACGCCTGCTGATAGGCGATGCCCTGGCTCTCGTTCTGGCACAGGAAGATCATCGCACGTGCGCCCGCCAGCGCGGCCTGATAGTCTTCCTCCTTGTAGCTGCCGTAACGCAGTTCCGTGAACGAGCGCCCCTCCGCGATGAGCCGCGCGCGGACGGGCTCGATCAGCTCTGGCGCATAGCGCTCGCGGTCCCAATGGACCTTGTCGTAGATCAGCACGTCCACGGTCTTGTGCGAGGTGCGCGGCGGCGCCCACAGATCCGTGTCGATACCGACCGGCCAAGCCTCCGTGTCGGGCCAGTGCGGCCGGTACATGTCGGCGTACCATGGGCCGGGCACCACGACCTTCTTCACCGGCAGACGCTTGAACAGGTCGGGATCGTCGAGCGGATGATTGTGAGCGGCAACCCCGAGCAGGATCGGGTTCTTCCACGCGAACTTGTCGAGCAGAAAGGTGCGGCCGACGATGCAGGCGAGTTCTTCGGGATGCTGCGCGATATAGCGGTAGTCGTTGACGCGGTAGCGGATACCGAGCCGGTCGAGCCCCGCACAGAGATTGAGGAACACGCGAAGCTGACCGCTCATGCGCGGCTCGCCCAGCAGCATGCGGCGCGCCATGCGCCGCAGATGCCGGTCGCCGGGAAACCAGCGATCGTCCTTGTCCTCGTAGAACAGGTTGAGGACCATGGCATCGGGATCGTAGTCGAATGTCTTTGCGGGCACTGGATCCATCCGCGGCAATCAGGCCCGCATTCTCGCATGAGACCGGCTGCCGCACTCCTCCAAATCTACGACAGGCTTAATGCCAGCAGCTTAACGCTATTGCGCGAAACCGCGGTCGCGCAGGTCTTCGCGGCAACGATTTGGCCGTAATGCGAGTATCATTCGCAGCGGCCAAGGTTGCGATCGATCGCATCGCCGTCGACAGACGCGCCTTGGTTAACAGACCCTTAAAGGCGAGCTAAAACTTGACCACCGCCAACGACGTCCTCGATCTGCCGACCGCCTCGCGCGCCGCAACGGCTGCGCGCCTCCCGCTGCCGGCCAACCGGGCCGCGCCGGTGTCGATCGTCATTCCCGCCAAGAACGCCGCGGCCTATGTCGCCGAAACCCTCGCCAGCGCACTGGCACAGGTCGAGGTGACCGAGGTAATCGTCGTGGACGATGGATCGACCGACGACACCGTTGCGATCGTTCGCGGCATTGCTGACCGTCGGTTGCGGCTGCTGACCAATGACTCCGCCGGCGTATCGGCCGCGCGCAATCTCGGTGCGCGCCATGCAAAGGGCGAATGGCTCCTCTTCCTCGACGCCGACGATCGCCTGCGTCCCGGCGCCGTGGCGGCGCTGCTGGCGGCGGCGCGCCGTGCTCCGCTCGCGATTCTCGTCTACGGCGACTACAACACGATCGACAGCGAGGGACGGCAGGTCGGCCGGCGCGACCTGCTGAAAGGTCGCCGCAAGCCGTCCGGCGACGTGCTGACGCGACTCGCGGCCGGCAATTTCATCGTCAACGGCGGCATCGCGCTCACCCGTGCGCATGCTTTCCGCGCCATCGGCGGCTTCGACACGTCCCTCAGATATTGCGAGGACTGGCATTGCTGGTGCCGTCTTGCCGCGATCGGCGAGTTCGCGTTCGCACCGAAGCTTCTGCTCGACTATCGCCTGCACGCGGCCAACACCATGAACGCGGCCGTGCGGAAGCCGCAGGATTTCTTCCCGGCGGTTGCGCGGATCTTCGACGACGGGTTGATCCTCTCGCGACTTCCCGAGGGCACGGCAGCCGGACTGCGGCGAGCAGCCGAAATCCATATCGTGACCTATGCGGCAACGCAGGCGGTCCGCTTCGGGCGATATCGCGAGGCGCTTGGCTATCTCGGCATGGTCGGGCGTCGCTCGCTCAAGGCGATCCCGCGATCGGCGGCCAAGGTCGCTCTTTCCTATTTTGGAATCTAGGGGCTGACGCCTCAGGGAACGATCTTCGAGGCCTCATAGGGCGTCGGATCGTAACCGAATGCCGCGAGAGCAGAACCGACGGCCACCAGTATCGGGTGCATCGCAACGACCCCTTTCGATGACGTCATCAGGCGAGCCGAGCGCATCAACGAAAGCGGCAGCCGTCCCAAGGTCATCGCAAACAAGCGCGCCCGCGCGCCCGCGCTACGCGCGGCCTTGGACCGCACACGATAGTTGATCACCCCGATGCGGAGGCTCCGTTTGGCGATCCAGCCGAGGCTGGTGCGGTTCTGCGGCACGGTCTCGGTGATGACGGCTTCCGCGGTCCAGTGGAAGGTCATGCCGGCATTGCGGCCGCGATAGAAGAAATCGCAATCTCCGCCGCCAAGGAAATTGAAGCGCAGATCGAAAGCCGGACTGCCGAGCCTCTCGAACGCCGCGCGCGTGATCAGGCAGTTGCCGCAGCCATAGATCAGCGGCACCGCACCGGTGTATTCGTAAGTGGGGCAGAACGCGGGATGACGCGCGAGCCAGGGTTGGCTGTCGTCGTCGAACACCGGCAGCACCGGTCCGCCGACCACGTCGGCACCGGTCGCCTCCGCTGTACGGATCATCAGTTCGAGCCAATCGGGCGAAGCGATCTCGTCGTCGTCGATCATCAGGAAGCGGGTCGCAGCGGGAAATACCGCCTGCGCCGTCTCGAACGCGGCGTTGATCGCCTGGCAATTGCCCTGCCGCTTCTCGACCAGGCAGAGGCCCTGCAGCTTGCCCGCGGCGAGATATTCCGCAGCGACCGGCGCACTCGCGCGCCCTGCCGCATCGTTCTCGACCATCACGACCGCAAAGGAGCGCGAGGTGCGCTGACCGACCAGCGAATCCAGCGTCAGCCGCAGATGGTCGGGGCGGCGAAAGCAGGGAATGCAGACGACGATGCCGACCGAGAGATCAATGACGTGCGAACTCGCCGCGATCTCCCGGTTCGAGTCGCGCACGGCATCCAAGATCCGGCTGGCGGACAAATCTGTCGGGATCAGCGTCATGGCCTTCTAGATGGCTGAGACATATTGAAAAAGCCTTGCGCCATTGTCCCAGGGCGACACGTCGGCGCGGGACAGATCCGCCGCAAAATGAACGGTCTGGCTCGGCGCCCAGCACTGCACCGTGACACTAATGCCCTCGTTAGCACGCATCCGCTCATGCGCTTAACCCTTTCGCGCGTCTTCGCTGCGAGTTCCAGCACGCGTGGTACTGCAATTTGCGGTCCATCACCCACCAACGACGCAACATGGGCAATACCTTGGTTAACGCATGTTCGAATGAACCCAGCCTTCACCGGGTATTTACGCGCGGATGCGAGGCTCGGCAGGACATGAGGGGCGCGGGGCGCCGCAAGGATCAGGAACGAACGTGGTGCGCAAGATCGAGAATCCGGTGCTGCGGGCCGGTGCGCTCCTGCTGTTCGCCTGCCGGCGCGCCTGGCTGACAATGCGGTACGGGCGCCGACTCCAGCTCGGGCCCGGGATCGTGTTCAAGGGTCGGCTCGCGCTCGGTCGCGGAGTCCGCGTGTCGATCGGTGCGAACTGCCGGATCGGCAAGCGCGTGCTCATCACCGGGCGTGGCCAGGTCACGATCGGTCACGACACTTTTCTCAACGGCTGCTGGATCGGCTGCGACCAGAAGGTCGACATCGGGTCGTTCTGCCTGATCAGCGACTGCGACGTCGTCGACACGGACTTTCACAACCTTCCCCCGCGACTTCGGCACGAGCCTGCGGTTGCCCGGGCCATCGCACCGGTGCACATCGGGGACAACGTGTGGGTGGGCGCGCGCTCGATCGTGCTCAAGGGCGTGACGATCGGCGATCATTCCGTCGTGGGTGCCGGCACAGTGGTGCGTGAGAACGTCGCCCCGCGCGTGGTCGTCGCCGGGAATCCGGCGGCTGTCGTCAAACAGTTCCGCGACGACGAATAGGCCGGCACGAACGCGGGCTCTGCGCACGAGAGCGGCCGGATCGACCCAGATTCCAATCGCACGTTAAGGCCCATTTTACTTCGTCGCGGAATCCTCCACCCGGGATTGCCGCGATGCGCTTCAAGATCCCCTAGATGTGCTGCGATGTCCGAGCAGGCGCACCGCTTGGCATGCATGGGTAACGAAGCGTTAAGCACTGAGGGGCGCGGTGACACCAAAGCTGTACAACGACGCGGCAAATGGCGGCCCGGGCTTAAACGCTTTGTTTGCCATTTCAGTGAATAGTCCCACAACGGGTATGGTTAATTTTCCCTGTTGCGTTGATAGGGCACCTATATCCCGAGTGCGTGGCGTAGAGCGAAGAGTAACCCCTCAGCCCGCCGCAATTGGAATGAAAGCTGGGGATCATGCTTGACTACAACCAGCCGATAGATCGGGCCCCACCAGAGTCCCCGCAACAGAGGTCTCAGGCCGGCTTCAACGTGCTGGAGC
Source organism: Bradyrhizobium cosmicum (assembly GCF_007290395.2). NCBI lineage: Bacteria > Pseudomonadati > Pseudomonadota > Alphaproteobacteria > Hyphomicrobiales > Nitrobacteraceae > Bradyrhizobium > Bradyrhizobium cosmicum. The sequence goes on from NZ_CP041656.2 coordinate 6,439,688, forward strand.
TCGTCAATCTGCTCTGGCGGCGGAAGATCGCGATTGCGGCTGCCGCGCTCCTTGGCGCGACGCTTGCCGTCACTGTCGGCAAGAGCGTGACGCCCCGCTACACCGCGACGGCCCAGCTCTATGTCGATCCGCGCGAGCTTCAGCTCGTCGATCGCGAGCTCACGCCGCGCGCGCAGGACGTCTCCGGAATGTCCATGGTGGTGGAGAGCCAGGCGCGCCTGATCACCTCGAACAGCGTGCTGCTCCAGGTGATCCAGCAGGCCGGTCTGGACAAGGATCCGGAATTCGGCGGCGGCGACAGCAAGAGCCTGATGTGGTCGCTGCTCGGCCTGATTGGCCTGCAGCCGCGCGCGCCCTCCGCCGCGGAGACGAAGGAAGTGCAGCTTGCGGCGCTCGAGGCGCTGAACAGGCACATCACCATCCGCAAGACCGAGAAAAGCTTCATCGTCGACATCGAAGTCTGGTCGACCGATCCGGCCAAGGCGGCGATGCTCGCCAACACACTGACCAGCGCCTACCTCGCTGAATCCCGCAACTCGCAGGCTTCGGCCGCACGGCGTGCGACCAGCGACTTGTCCGGCCGGCTCAAGGAGCTGCGCGAGCGGCTGCGCAATGCCGAGACGACACTCGCCACCTACAAGGCACAGAACAACTTCGTCGGCACCCAGGACGCGCTGATCAGCGACCAGCAGCTCTCCGCCAGCAACCAGCGGCTCTCCGCTGCCCGCGCCGCGACAATGGACGCGCAAGCGCGACTCGACCAGATCGAGGCCAGCCGCCGCACGACTGCCGATGCCGGCGCGAATTCGGAAGCGTTGCAATCGCCAACCATCGCGAATCTGCGCGCGCAATATGCCGACGCGCGCAAGAAATATGCAGAACAGACCAGCGAGCTCGGCCCGCGTCATCCTGCGCTGCGCCAGACCGAGAAGCAGGTTGAGGATCTCAAGCGCACCATCAACGAGGAGATCGATCGCTTCGCGCAGTCCGCCAAGAACGATTTGACCCGCGCCCGCGACTTCGAAGCCTCGCTCAACCGCGCACTGGAGGCGCAGAAGCGGCAGAGCGTGCAGCTCAGCCAGGCCTCAGTGCGCCTGCGCGAACTCGAGCGCGAGGCCGATGCCAGCCGCGACGTCTATCAATCCTTCCTCAAGCGCTCGCGCGAGACCGAGGAGCAGGAGACGCTCAATACCTCAGCCGCCCGCGTCATCGGCGAAGCGACAGTGCCCCAGCGGCGGTCGTTCCCGCCGGCAATGAGCCTGTTCGCCATGATCGGCTTCATCTTCGGCGCGATCGCGGCATCAGGCTGGTTCGTCGCAGCAGAGCTGCTGCTCGCCGGCGCGCCCGCGCCAACCCGTCGCGCGCGCACGCCGGCGCCGGAGGCTCCCGGAGCTCTGGAGACGACGCGGGCTGCGGAGACTGCTCGACCCCAGCAGGCTGCGCGAGCTCCGGAAGTGGCACTGGCTCCGCCGGAAATTGCCGCACCGCCCCTGCAGCCTTCGATGGTCGAAAACTCCCTGATGGAGAAGCCGCTGATCGCGCGATTCCAGGAGGCCGACGTCATCCACACGCTGGGCGCCATTCTCGCGACCGGTGGCGGTGTCGACCTGACCCGGCTCGGCTGGCCGACGCTGCGACCCGGCTTTCCGCTGACGACGCTGCTCAATTCCTGGCGCGACATGCGCGCCGCATTGGCGCGGCGTGCCGACGGCAAGGCGATGCCGGTCATCGCGCTCGTCGGTGCCGGAGACACGACCGGACGCAGCGTGACCGCGCTGAATTTCGCGATCGCGGCCGCGCGTGACGGCGCGCGCGTGCTGATGATCGACGCCGACCATCAGGCGCACCCGCTCTCGAACAAGATCAGCCGCCCCGGCAAGAGCGAGCCGAGCAGGCTCGGCTGGCTCTCGATCGGCAGCAAGGCCGCGCGCGAGATCAAGACGGTCAACGGCATTTCGGTGCTGCCGGTCGCTGAAGGCGATGCCGGCAAGGCGACCGATGCCATCCGCAAGGCAATCGAGCAGGCGCGCGCCGCCGGCGGCTATGATCTCGTGGTCCTCGACGGCCCCGCGATGCCGCTCTCGGCCGGCAACCGCAAGCTGCTCGATGACGCCGACGCGCTGGTGGCTGTGCTGCCGACCAGCCTCGACATCAACGACAGCCTGGAAGAGATCTTGAGCATGCTCGGCCGCGCCGAGCGCAAGCTCGTCGGCGTCGTGCTCGACGAACTCACCCCCGCAACCCAAGCGCGCCAGCGAGGCAGACAATATGCTTGAGCGTCGCGTCAATCTCGACGGCCGGGCCGCAACCGCCGATGTGCCGCGGATCACCGTCGGCGGCCTTCGCATGGCCGCGCTCGACCTGGAGGCCACCGCCGATTTCATGATCGAGGCCACCGATCCTGACAATCGCATCGGCCGTCCGTTGCATCTGACCTCGGCCAATGGCGAGGTGCTGGCGCGCTGCTCGACCGAGCCGGAGACCGAACGCCTGTTTCGCGGCGCCGACCTGATCAACGCCGACGGCCAGCCGCTGGTCGCGGCCTCGAAGCTGCAATCCTGGTTTCCGCTGCCGGAGCGCGTCGCCACGACGGACCTGTTCCACGTCGTCGCGCGCAAGGCCGAAGCGCTCGGCCGCACCTTCTACATGTTTGGCGCCAGCGAAGAGGAAAACGCCGCCGCGGTCAAGAATGTGCAGCGATTGTATCCGAACCTCAAGATCGTCGGATACAGCCACGGCTATCTGCGCGGCGACGCCCTCCGCGCGAAGGTCGAGGAGATCAACGCGCTCGCGCCGGACTATCTCTGGGTCGCGCTCGGGGTGCCCAACGAGCAGGCATTCGTTGAAGAATATAGCCCGCTGATGACCAATGTTGGCGTTATCAAGACATCCGGCGGGTTGTTCAACTTTTTGTCGGGCAGCCGGTCCCGTGCACCGCAATGGATGCAGAAGGTCGGGCTCGAATGGGCCTGGCGCACCTGGCTCGAGCCGCGCCGCCTGCTCTGGCGCTATTTGACCACCAACCCTCGCGCGCTCTATCTTCTCTTCAGCCGCAACCGGCCTTTCAATCGCTGAGAGAAGAGTACAAGACGACATGACCGACCGACCGACTGTCCTCGTCACAGGTGGCGCGGGCTATATTGGCTCGCACGCCTGCCGCGCATTGGCCGCCGCCGGCTATCAACCCGTCGTCTACGACAATCTCTCGACGGGTCATCGCAGCTTCGTCGCCGGCCCGCTCGTGACGGGCGATCTGCTCGACGGCGCAGCGCTGGCGCGCGCCTTCGCCGACCACAAGGTCACGGCGGTGATGCATTTCGCGGCCGCCAGCCTCGTCGGCGAGTCCATGACCGACCCGCAGAAATATTACATCAACAATGTGCAAGGCACGCTGTCGCTGTTGCAGGCGATGCGCAACGCGGGCTGCCATCGCATCGTGTTCTCCTCGACCGGCGCCGTCTACGGCAACGCCGATTCCAAGGAGCTGCCGGAAGACTTCCCTTGTGCGCCGATCAACCCTTACGGCGCATCGAAATGGATGATCGAGCGCATGCTGACCGATTATCGCGCGGCTTACGGCTTCGGCGCGTTCTGCCTGCGCTATTTCAACGCCAGCGGCGCCGATCCGGCCGGCGGCATCGGCGAGCTGCGTGACAACGAGACCCATCTCATTCCGCGCGCCATGATGGCGCTGCAAGGCCATGTCGATTTCGCCGTGTTCGGCGACGACTACGACACGCCCGACGGCACTGCGATCCGCGACTACATCCACGTCACGGACCTCGCCGCGGCGCATGTCGCCGCGCTGAAGCTGCTGGAGACGGGGCATGCCGGCGGCAGCTTCAATCTCGGCACCGGCTCCGGCTTTTCGGTGCGCGAGATCCTCAACGCCATCAGGCAGGAAACCGGGCGCGAGGTACCGCACACCATGAAGCCGCGCCGCGCCGGCGACCCTACCTATCTGGTCGCCGATGCCTCCGCCGCGCGCAAAGTGCTGAATTTCGTGCCGCGTCATTCCGACCTCGCCACGGTGATCCGGACCGCCTGGGCCTGGCACCAGAAGGCGCATCCGCTCAAGTCACGCTAGAGCGCGCTAGCTGAAGGCGCGTTTCAGCCGTGACGCCGCGGCTTCCTGCGCCACCAGGTCCGGCTCCGGCTGGAGCGGCGGCGCGACCGGCAATACCATCGGCCGCAGCAGCTCGGCCATCTGCTTGGCCGGGAGCGGCTTCGAGATCAGGAAGCCCTGCATCTCGTCGCAGCCATGGCTGCGCAGGAACGCCTCCTGCTCCGCATTCTCGACACCCTCGGCGACGACGGTCATGCCGAGCGCCTTGCCCATGCTGATGATCGCCTGCGCGATCGCCTGGTCCTCCGAATCCTGCGGTAGGTCGCGCACGAAGGAGCGGTCGATCTTGATCGTGTCGATTGGGAAGTGCTTCATCAGCGACATCGACGAATAGCCGGTGCCGAAATCGTCGATGGCGAGGCGGATGCCGCGACTCTGGATGGCGTCGAGCACCTTGAGCGCGCGCCCGACATTGCGCATCATCATGCTCTCGGTGACCTCCAGCTGGAGCAGCACCGGCGACATGCCGGAGGCCGCCAGCGCCTCGTCGACGTCCTGCAACAGATGTTCGTCGACAAACTGCCGCGGCGAGAGGTTGACCGCCATCGATACCGGCAACAGGCCGCGACGCTGCCAGGCCATCGCCTGCGCGCAGGCCTCCTTCACGACCCAGCGGCCGATCGGCACGATCAGGCCGGTTTCCTCGGCGAGCGGAATGAACTGCGCCGGGGGGACGTTGCCGAGCTCCGGATGGGCCCAGCGCAACAGTGCTTCGACGCCGGTGATCTGACCGGTCTGCATGTCGACCTTGGGCTGGTAGTTCAGCGAGAACTGATCGCGCTCCAGCGCCCGGCGCAGTGCGCTTTCCAGCGACAGGCGTTCGATCGACTGCGTCTTCACTTCCTTGGAGAAGAAGCGATAGCCGTTCTTGCCGTCTTCCTTGGCAAGATACATCGCCATGTCGGCGTTCTTGGTCAGCGTCTGCGCGTCGGAGCCGTTGGCCGGATACATCGCGATGCCGATCGAGGCGGTGGTGTGGCACTCGTGGCCGGCAAGCTCCATGGGCTCGCCGAGCGCGGTCAACAGCCCGGCCGCGATACGCTGGACGTCGTCGATCTCGCCGCACTGGTCGAGGATCACCACGAACTCGTCGCCGCCGAGGCGCGCCACCACGTCGCTGGCCCGCAGCGCGCTGCGCAGCCGGTTCGCCACTTCGAGCAGGAGCAGGTCGCCGGCCTCGAGCCCCAGCGAATCATTGATGACCTTGAAGCGGTCGAGATCGATGAACAGCACCGCAAAGCGGTGGTCGTGGCGCTCGGCTTCGTCGATCGCCTTGCGGAGCAGCCCGTTGAAAGTCTCGCGGTTCGGCAAGTCGGTCAGGCTGTCGTGGGAGGCGAGGTACTCGATCCTCTCGTCCGCCTCGTTCTTTGCGTCGGCGCGATCGAAATTCTCGATCGCAAAGGAAACGTTGTCAGCGAGGCGTTGCAGCAGCTCGACGAACTCGGCCGTGAAGGTCTCCTGCTCGGTCGACATGTAGATCATGACGCCGACGGCCTGATCGTGCGTGATCAGCGGGAACGCCGCGCCGGAGCGCGCGCCGTCGCCTTGCAGGACAGCATGGAAAGCACTCACACGGCTGTCATTGACATAGTCGTTGCTGACACAGGGCTGGCGGGTGCGGAACGCCGTGCCGCTCATGCCGCGTCCCTCAGGCCTATCGGCGTCGATGGAAAGGCGGACGTTGCGGGTGGTCTCGGCGGACGGCCCCGCGGTCGCGACGATCGCGAGCTGATCGCTATCGGGCCTCGCCAGCGCGATTGTCGTCGAGGTGAACTTGCCGCCGGTCGACGCGGCCTGACAGACCAGATCGAACAGCTCGGTGCGCGATTTGGCCCGGACGATCGCCTCGTTGGTATCGCTCAGCGCCGCGAACATGCGCGTCAGGCGCTCCTTCTGCGCCTCGGTCCGCGCCCGTTCCTCGGCCCGGGCGAAATTGTCGAGCGCAAAGGACACGTTCTCGGCCAGCCTTCCCAGCAGCTGGATGAGATCGGGCGTGAATGTGCCCTCGTCCGGCGACAGAAACAGGAGAATGCCGACGGCGTCGGTACCGTTCCTCATCAAGGGGAAGCAGCCGCCGGACTTCGTCCCCTGATCTCGCGCGATACGGCGCCAATGCTTCGCACGAAGGTCCGCGAGGAGTTCGTTCGAGACGCAAGGCGCCCTGGTGCGGAACGCGGTGCCGGCCAGCCCCCGCCCTTCAGGCTCGTCAGCCGATGTGGCAAAACGCCATGTCTCGACATGACTACGGCATTCGCCCTTGGTGACGGCGATATCAAGATGGCGCCCCGTGGAATCGACCATGGCGATGGTCGCGGACGTGAACGTACCGCCGAGCACGGCGGCTTCGCAGACCGCTTCGAACAATTCGGCGCGGCTCTTCACCCGCATGATCGCTTCGTTGGTCGCGCTCAGCGCCTCCAACATGCCTTGAAGGCGATTGCGCTGCATCTCCGCCTTCGCCTTCTCGTCGGCGCGATCGAAATTCTCGAGCGCGAAGGCCACATTGGCCTGGAGCCGCTGCAACAGTTCGACGAATTCCCGCGTGAACGTATCTCGCTCCGGGGAATTGAACAGGAACACCCCTTCGACACGGTCACCGTTGAACAGCGGCAGCGCCGCGGAGGATGCGATGCCGTTACGGCGGGCGCTGGCGTGCCAGGGCTTGATGCGGTCGTCCGCCAGCACATCGTTGCTGATGCAGGGTTGGCGCGTCCGGAAGGCGGTTCCTGTCAGCCCCCGGCCTTCAGGCACCTGATCGGACGTGGAGAACTTGAAGGTGCGGACCATATCCGCATTCGGCCCATAACAGGCAACGACCCGGAGCAGCTCGGCATCGTGGTCGACGAGTGCGATGTTGGCCGAGGTGAACTTGGCCCCCTTCGCCGTTGCTTCGCAGACGAGATCGAACAGCTCGGAGCGGGAGCGCGCTCGCAGAATCGCTTCATTGGTGGCACTCAATGCCGCGTACATGCGCCCGAGGCGATCTTCCTCCGCGGAGATCCGGGCCTTTTCTGACTCACGGTCGAAATTGTCGATGGCAAAGCAGAGGTTCTCCGCGATGCGCAACATCAGCGCGACGATCTCTTCGTCCTTGGCCCAGGACGGGCTGACGAACGACAGGATGACCCCGATGCTCTGGCCATGCCTGATGAGCGGAGCCGCAATGCAGGCAGCGACGCCGGTGTTGACGTTGGCCTGCTCCCACGGCGTTCCCTTGGTGCGACGCGCAAGATCACTTTCGACGAATGGCTTTTGGGTCCGAAAGACCTGGCCGGAAATGCCACGACCATAGGGATTCTCGGGGTCGACGGAGTACTGGGTCCGCGCCACAAGCTCGAGGTTCTCGCCGGTGCCGGCGACCGGCTTCAACCAATGGGAGTCGGGCTCCTTCAGCAGGACGAAGGTCGCGAGCGACTTGCCGCCGTGCACGGACGCATCGCATACAAGCTGGTACAGCTCCTGTTCGGTTCTTGCGTGCAAGATGGCTTCGTTTGTCGCGCTGAGCGCACCGAACATGCGGTTGAGCCGCCGCGTCGCGCGCTCGCTGACCTGCCGCGCGGCCTCGCGTGCGAAATTGTCCAGGGCATAAGAAATGTTGGCCGACATGCGCTCGAACAGCGACACCATCTGCGCGTCGAGCGATTCGGCCTCGCTGCGGGTCACGAACAGCACGCCGACGCTCTTGCCGTTGCACAGCAACGGCAGCGCCGCCGCAGCGCCCACATGCGCCTTGACCGCGCCCTCGCGCCAGGCCAGCGAGCGCGGGTCGTTCAGGAAATCGTTGCTGATGCAGAGTTTCCGGCTACGAAACGCCTCACCGCCAACGCCTGAGCCCTCCGGGGTGCCGGCTTCCGTGGTGATTTCAATCGTGCTGAGCCGCGCCACGTCGTCGCCGCAACCGGCGGCAAAGCGCAGCCGGCGGCCGTCCGGCTCCACCAGGAACACGGCGACGGCCATGAAATCCCCGCTCGAAAACCCGGCATCGCAGACCTTCTGGTACAGCTCGTCCGGCGATCTCGCATAGAGGATCGCTTCGTTGATGGCGCTCAACGCTGCAAGTGTGCGCGCGAGGGTCGTCTGCACGATCTCAACTCCCGGGCATTTCTGCCTCTTTATCCCGGGTACTTTATGAACGGCGATCGCCTAAGTGGTCGTTATTGCGCGCCGCAAACCGTCGATCAAAGTGAACGAGCTGCGAACGACTGGCGTCAAGCTGTCTGGAATGCCGCCATACGGGAGGAATCGTCGACCAAAGCCGTGGCCTCTTTACGAATTTGCAGCCCTGTATTGGTTTACGAGAGATTGATATCGCAGCGCCGCTTTGAGACGATGGCTCCCAACAATCGCCCACCAAGGGCGACGTCAGAGGGAACGCCATGCCGATCGTTACGGCCGACCGCCTCACGCGCATCGGCGCCGCGCTGCTCCATGCCGCCGGAGCCTCCGAGGAAGAAGCCGATGCGGTTGCCGTCGGCTGCGTCAACGCCAATCTGGCGGGGCACGACTCCCACGGCGTGATTGCGGTTCCCACCTATATCGATCGTATCAAGGCCGGACACATCGTTCCCGGCGCAAAATGGTCCATCGTCCAGGAATCGCCCACCACGACCGTGATCGACGGCCATTGGGGCTTCGGCTTCCACGTCAACGCCAAGGCGATGGCGTTGACGATCGAGAAGGCCAGGACAGCGAATGTCGCCGCCTGCACCGTGTTCCGGCAAAGCCATGTCGGCCGCCTCGCCGCCTATCCGCTGATGGCGATGCGCGAGGGCATGATCGGGATTGCAACCGCGGATTCCGGCCGCTCGCCGAAGCACGTGGCTCCATTCGGCGGCAAGGAAGCACGGCTCGGCACCAACCCGATCTCGATCGCGGTGCCGTCCGATCTCGACGCGCCGTTCTATCTGGACATGGCGACCTCGGCGGTGGCGGCCGGCAAGATCCAGCTCGCCGTCGCGCGCGGCGAGGACATCCCCACCGGGTGGATCATCGACGCCGGGGGGCGGCACACCACCGACCCCACACAGTATCGCAAAGGCGGCGCGCTGCTGCCCCTTGGCGGCACCGAAGGCTACAAAGGCAGCGGTCTCGCCGCGATGGTCGAGGTGCTGTGCGGCCTACTTACCGGTCTTGGTTTCGGCGTCGAGCCCACGGGGCGGCACAATGACGGCTGCTTCATGGCGGTGTTCAACGTCGCCGCATTCCGCCCGCTAAAGGAATTCAAGCGCGAGGTCGCGGAGTTCGCGCAGTACCTGAAATCGACGCCGCCGTCCGAAGGCAGCAAGGGTGTCTACTATCCCGGCGAGATCGAGGGACTGCGCGAGCAGCAGCGCTTGCGCGACGGAATCGAGGTCGAGGATGCGACCTGGGAAAAACTACGCGCGCTGGCGCGCGAATACCGGCTCGACGCAGTGCTCGATCTGGCCTGACGGTATCGGGAGAACAGCAGCATGACGCGACAGATGGTCCTTGTCGGCTTCCTCCAGGCGCAGAACTGCACCAACCTGCCAAGCTCCTGGCGGCATCCTGACTCGCGCACCGATTCGATGTCGGCGGATTATTACCAGGAGATCGCAAGGATCCTCGAAGCCGGCAAATTCCACATGGCGTTCTTCGACGACCGCCTGGCGATGCCTGACCGCTACGGCAACGACCACGCCCACACCGTCGAATACGGCATCCGCTGCGTAAAGATGGACCCGCTGATCGTTCTGACCGCGATGGGGCTGGTCACCGAGAAGCTCGGCTTGGGGGCGACCTGCTCAACCACTTATTACGAACCGTTCGACGTTGCGCGCCGCTTCGCGACCCTCGACCTGATGTCCGGCGGCCGCGCCGGCTGGAATGTCGTCACCTCGCTCAATGACGGCGAGGCGCTCAACATGGGGCGCGATTCCCATCCCGAACATGACTCCCGCTACGACAAGGCCGACGAGTTCATGGAGGTCGTGCTCGGCCATTGGGACACCTGGGAGGACGGCGCGCTCATCATGGACAAAAAGAGCGGCCGCTTTGCCGACCCGGCCAAGGTGAAGCGGCTCGATCACAAGGGAGCGGCCTTCAAGTCCCGCGGACCCTTCACCGTGCCACGCTCGGACCAGGGTCACCCCGTCATCATCCAGGCCGGCGCCTCCGGTCGCGGCCAGCGCTTTGCCGGACGATGGGGCGAGGTGATCTTCACCGCCGCGAGAAATCTTGCCGGCGCCAAGGAAGGCTACGCGGCCGTGCGCAACGAGGCCGCGAAGGCCGGCCGCGATCCCGACCAGATGTTCCTTTGCAATCTGACGACACCGGTCTGCGCCGGCACCAAGGCTGAAGCGGAGGACAAGATGGCGCTGATCAACAAGCTGCCGCTCGAGATCGACGCGTTGTCGCTGCTCGCCGAAGCGCTCAATTACGACTTTGCCAGCAAGGGTCTCGACGAACCGCTGACGACGGATGATCTCAAGAGCATGCAGGGCATCCTGGGCATCCGCGACGGCGTGCTGAAGAATTCGGGCAAGAGCAATCCGAGCGCACGCGACTTCGTCACCTTCTCCGGCCGCGGCCAGGTCCACGACGCGATGGTCGGCGGCCCGAGGGAGATCGCGGACAGACTGGAAGAGATGTTCGTCGAGCGCGGCTGCGACGGTTTCGTCATCGCCGCGACTTACGTTCCTGGCTCCTATGCGGACTTCGTGCAGCACGTCGTGCCGGAATTGCAGCGCCGCGGCCTGTTCCAGAAGGACTATCGCGGCAAGACCCTGCGGGAAAATCTCGGGCTGAAGCGGCCGGCGGCCGGCGCCTGGAAAGTGCAGCCGCGCGATGCCGCGGAATAACAACGAGGACAGGACATGCGCTGGCTGAAATTCACCGCCTCGGACAAGACGTCCTGGGGGATCGTCGAGGGCGACCAGGTAATCGCGGTCGACGGCGACCCTTTTGGCGAATGGCAGCGGACCTCACGCACGCATGCGCTTGGCGACGTCAAGATCGAGCTGCCGCTGATCCCGCGCACGTTCTATTGCGTCGGCTTGAACTACCTCAAGCACCTGAAGGAAGCCGCCGACAAAGCGGGCACCGTGCCGGCCGTGCCTGACCGGCCCGAAATCGGCTACCGTGCCCAGAACGCGCTGATTGCGCATGACGAGGATGTCGTGATCCCGTCCTTTGCGACGGACAAGATCCACTATGAGGGCGAGCTCGTCGTCGTCATCGGCAAGAAGGTGAAGCATCTCACCAAGCAGACCGCGATGGACTGCGTGTTCGGCTACACCATCGGCAACGACGTCAGCGAACGAAGCTGGCAGAAGGCTGATCGCAGCCTGTGGCGCTCGAAGAACGCCGACACCTTCAAGCCGATGGGCCCGTGGATCGAGACGGACGCCGACCTCGCAAAAATGGAGACCGTCGTCCGGGTCAACGGCAAGGAGACCAACCGTTTCCACACCAACGACATGATCTTCGGCGTGGTGCCGTTCCTGATCGAATTGACCAAATATTTCACGCTATGGCCCGGCGATGTGATCTGGATGGGCACCGACGGCGCCTCGCCGGACATCAAGCACGGCGACGTCGTCGAGATCGACATCACCGGTGTGGGCACGCTGCGGAACAGGTTCGTGCGGGAGCCGCGGTAGCAATGCCGATCAAAACGGCAGCGCCACGCTGGTCTTGATCTCCTTCAGCACCACATTGCTGCGGACATAACGGATGCCGGGAATGCGGAACATGAATTCGTCGAGGAACCTGTTGTAGGCCGCCATGTCCTGCACGACGACGCGCAAATGGTAATCGGCGTCACCCGTGGTCGCGAAGCACTCCAGCACCTCGCGACGCTTCGTGACCCGCGAAACAAATTCGTCGACGAATTTGGTGTCGTGCCGCTCCAGTGAGACATGGAGAATCGCGGACATGGCAAAGCCCGCCTGCTCGCGCGCGACCAGTGCCGCATAGCCCTTGATCACGCCGCTCTCCTCCAGCGCGCGCACCCGGCGCCAGCAGGCCGAGGTGGACATGCCGACCTCGTCGGCCAGCTGCTGGTTGGTGGCGCGGCCATCCTTCTGGAGATGGGCGAGAATCCGCGTGTCCTGCTCTTCAATCATGAGGGCCCCTCAATTCGATTAAATCTACCGAGTTTCAGCTCTAATTGCAAAACCCTACCGAAAATGGAGCCTAGAGGGGATGGATAGGTAAGACCTACCAGCCTCCCCGGCGTACCCTTCCACCATCGGTCAGGATGCCGCGCGAGGTCCGCCATGGACGCCATTCCGTCACTCGATGCCTACGAGCTCTCCGACCGCTACGATCGCGACGAGGGCCGCGTCTTCCTCACGGGCACCCAGGCGATCGTCCGCATCGTTCTCGACCAAATGCGACGCGACCGTACCGCGGGGCTGAATACCGCGGGCTTCATCTCGGGCTATCGCGGCTCGCCGCTCGGCGGCGTCGATCTCGAACTTTGGCGCATCCAGGAGCGGCTCAGACAAGACCGCATCGAGTTCCTGCCGGCCGTGAACGAGGACCTCGCCGCAACCGCCGTGCTCGGCTCGCAGCAGGTGGAGACGCAAGGCGACCGCGAGGTCGATGGCGTGTTCGGCCTCTGGTACGGCAAGGGCCCCGGCGTCGATCGCTCCGGCGATGCGCTCAAGCACGGCAATGCCTACGGCTCCTCTCCGCATGGCGGTGTGCTGGTGGTCGCCGGCGACGACCATGGCTGCGTGTCCTCCTCGATGCCGCACCAGTCGGATGTCGCCTTCATGAGCTGGTTCATGCCGACGCTGCATCCCGCCGATGTCAGCGAATATCTCGCATTCGGCGAATATGGCTACGCGCTGAGCCGCTTCTCCGGCATGTGGGTCGGCTTCAAGGCGATCTCGGAGATCGTGGAATCAGGCGCTTCCGTCGAACTGCGCCCGCCGCGACTCTTCCGCACGCCCGACTTCACTCCACCGCCGGGCGGGCTGCACTATCGCTGGCCCGACCTGCCGGGTCCGCAGATCGAGGAACGGCTGGAGGCGAAGAAGCACGCGGTCTACGCCTTCGCCAAGGCCAATCCGATCGACCGCCGCATCTATGACATCCCCAATGCCAGCTACGGCATCGTCACCACCGGCAAGGCACATCTCGATTTGATGGAAGCGTTGCGGCTGATGGGCCTCGACGAGGCCGCCTGCCGCCGCATCGGCATCGACGTCTACAAGGTCGGCATGGTCTGGCCACTGGCGCTGCACGACGCCATGGACTTCGTGAAGGGCAAGCGCGAGATTCTCGTCGTCGAGGAAAAGCGCGGCATCATCGAGAGCCAGTTCAAGGAATATTTCTACGATTATCCCGGCAGCAAGCCTGAGCGCATGGTCGGCAAGCACGACGAGACCGGCGCCCGGCTGATCTCATGGATCGGCGAGTTGTCGCCGCGCGCGTTGGCAGGCGTGCTCGCGCGCCGGCTCGATCCGATGTTTCCGGGGCTCAATCTCGCTGCCCGTGCGGCAGCACTGTTGCCGGAGGCGGCGCGCACCATCGACGTCCCGGGCGCGACGCGCACGCCCTATTTCTGCTCAGGATGTCCGCACAACACATCGACGAAGGTGCCTGAGGGCTCGAAGGCACTGGCCGGCATCGGCTGCCACTTCATGGCGAGCTGGATGGACCGCGAGACCTCCTCGCTGATCCAGATGGGCGGCGAAGGCGTGAACTGGGCCGCTTCGTCGCGCTTCACCGGCCACAAGCACATTTTCCAGAATCTCGGCGAAGGCACCTATTATCATTCGGGCTCGATGGCCATCCGCCAGGCCATCGCAGCCAAGGCCAACATCACCTACAAGATCCTGTTCAACGACGCCGTCGCCATGACCGGCGGCCAGCCGGTCGACGGCCCCGTCAGCGTGCAAGCAATCGCACACAGCGTCCGTGCCGAAGGCGTGGCGCGCATCGCACTGGTGTCGGACGATCCCGCGCAATTTTCGTCGGCGGACCTGCCTGATGGCGTCAGCATTCACCCGCGCGAGGAGATGGATGCCGTGCAGCGTGAGTTGCGTGACGTCTCCGGCGTCTCGGTGCTGATTTATCAACAGGCCTGCGCCACGGAGAAGCGGCGGCGGCGCAAGCGCGGCCAGATGGCCGACCCAAAGCGTTTTGCCTATATCAATGACCTCGTCTGCGAAGGATGCGGCGACTGCTCGATTGAGTCCAACTGCCTCAGCGTCGAGCCGAAGGAGACGTCGTTCGGCCGCAAGCGGCAGATCAATCTTTCGAGCTGCAACAAGGACTTTTCCTGCCTCAACGGTTTCTGCCCGAGTTTTGTCACCGTCGAGGGCGCCACGCGCCGGAAGAAGAGCGCGAGCCAGATCGACGCGGTCGGCCGCGCCGCCACGCTTCCCCTGCCGTCCCCCGCATCGCTCGACCAGCCCTACGACCTGCTCGTGACCGGCGTCGGCGGCACCGGCGTGATCACGGTCGGCGCGCTGATCGGCATGGCCGCGCATCTCGACCGACGTGGCGTCTCGGTGCTGGACTTCACCGGCTTTGCGCAAAAATTCGGACCGGTACTTAGCTTCATCCGGCTCGCCGCTACCCCCGAGGGATTGCACCAGGTGCGCATCGACCAGGGCGCCGCCGACGCGCTGATCGGGTGCGACCTCGTCGTCAGTTCCTCGCCCAAGGCGTCCGGCACCTATCGCCGTCGCACGCGCGGCGCTGTAAACACCGCGGAGATGCCGACCGGCGACGTCGTCCGCTTCCGCGACGCCGATCTTGCCTCGCCCGCCCGCCTGCGCGCGATCCGCCAGGTGATCGGCGACGGCAATCTCGATACGATCAATGCCAACGCGCTGGCCGAGCGGCTGCTCGGCGATGCCGTTTATGCCAACATCATCATGCTCGGCTTTGCCTGGCAGCGCGGGCTGGTGCCGGTTTCACTGCAAGCGCTGCTGCGCGCGATCGAGCTGAACGGCGTCGCGGTCGAGCGCAACAAGCAGGCTTTTGCCTGGGGCCGGATCGCCGCCGCCGATCCGGATTTCCTGCCGAAAACGGACGAAGCGCCCGCGGCCGAGACGCTCGACCAGCTCATCGCCCGCCGCGCCGATTTCCTCGGGGATTATCAGGACGGGGCTTATGCGGCGCGCTATCGGGCGATGATCGAGAAGATTCGCAGCGCCGAGGCCCCGCTGAACAGCGAGGCACTGACCGAGGCGGTCGCACGCGCTCTGTTCAAGCTGATGGCCTACAAGGACGAGTACGAGGTGGCGCGACTGCACATGCAGAGCGGCTTCCTCGACGCGTTGAAGCGCGAATTCGAGGACGGCTTCAGAGTGAAGTACCATCTCGCCCCGCCCTTCCTGCCGTCCAAACGCGACGCCCGCGGCCGCCCCCGCAAGCGCGCCCTCGGCCAGTGGATCCAGATGCCGCTCGCGATGCTGGCGCGCTTGAAGGGACTGCGCGGGACGCCGTTCGATCCGTTCGGCTACACGAGTGAGCGGCGCGCGGAGCGGGAGCTGATCAGCTGGTACGAAGGCTTGATCGAACGGATGCTCGGTCAGCTCGACGCCGCGCGCCTGCCCGACCTCATTGCCATCGCAAATGCGCCGATGGAGATCCGTGGCTATGGACCCGTGAAGGACACCGCGATCGCCAAGGTGAGGCCCGAGGTCGAACGGCGACTTGCGAATTTGACGACGCCGGTCACACAAAAGATGCACGCCCACGGTTGACGAGGCGCCAGTGAGGCCTCAGCCTCGCGGCATTGAGGAGTGCCCTGTTGGCGCCCCTGCCATCGGATGACGCATCATGGATTTCGACCAGTTGACCCTGAGCCAGGCCGCCGCCGACGTCCGCGTAGGAAAGGTCACGAGCACGGCGCTCACGACGGAAGCTCTCGCCCGCGCAAAAGCCAAGGCCGACCTCAATGCCTTCGTCACCCTCGACGAAGCCGGCGCCTTGAACGCCGCAGCCGCGTACGACGCCACAGGCGACAAGACAAAGCCACTTGGCGGCGTACCCATCGTGATCAAGGACAACATCGAGGTCGCGGGACTGCCCTGTAGTGCCGGCACGCCCGCGCTGAAGAATTACATTCCGACGGCCGACGCGCCCGTGGTCGCAAAACTGCGGGCCGCCGGCGCGATCATCATCGGCAAGACCAGCATGCACGAGCTCGCCTTCGGCATCTCCGGCTACAACACCGCGTTCAAGACCGGCGCGGAGTTCGGCGTCCGCAATGCCTATGACCGGTCCCTGATCGCCGGCGGCTCCTCGTCGGGCACGGGCGCCGCGCTCGGCGCGCGGATCGTCGCGGGCGGGCTCGGCACGGACACCGGCGGATCGGTCCGGGTGCCGGCTGCGCTGAACGGATGCGCCTCGCTGCGCCCGACCCTCGGGCGCTACCCGCAACAGGGTATCGCGCCGATCTCGCACACCCGCGATACCGCGGGCCCCATGGCCGCGACCATGAGGGACGTCGCGCTGCTCGACCGCGTCATCGCGGGTGGGGACGAGGTTACGCCGGCCGATCTGCAGCAGGTGCGGATCGGCGTCGTGAAGGCGATGCTGACCAATCTCGACGCCGACACCGACGCTGCGTTCCAGGCGGCCGTCGCGAAATTGAAGGCGCAGGGCGTCACGGTCGTCGAGATCGAGATGCCGCAACTGGCAGAGCTCAACGGCCAGGTCAGCTTTCCGGTCGCGCTCTACGAGGCCTATGACGATCTGGTCGCTTATCTCGCGCATACCGGCACGGGCCTGAGCGTCGAGGCGCTGGCGCAGGAGATCTCCAGCGCCGACGTCAAGGGCACTTATGATGGCCTGGTAATTCCGCGCAAACTCCCCGCCCCCGATGGCACGCTGGTTGACGCCAGGCCGATCTACGACGCCGCGATCACGATCGCGCGCCCCGCGCTGCAGGCGCTCTACGGCAAGACCTTCGCCGATCATCGGCTCGACGCCATCGCCTTCCCGACCACGCCGTGCGTTGCCATTCCCTCGAACCCGGAGTCCAGCACGCCCGAGAATTTCGGCCTGTTCATCCAGAACACCGATCCCGGCAGCAATGCCGGCATTCCCGGCGTGCAAATTCCGATCGCGCTGGGAGCCAAAAGCAAACTGCCAATCGGCCTCGAGCTCGACGGTCCCGCCGGCAGCGATCGCCGCCTGCTTGCGATCGGCATGGCGCTTGACGCCGTGTTTGGGCGGCTGCCGCCGCCACGTTGAAGCTGTCATAGAGTGGATTAGCCGAACGCGTAATCCACCACTGTTGGTATCCGCGGAGACAAGGAGGTGGGTTACGCCAAGCGGTCTGCGCTTCGCGCTGCCCGCAGGGCTACCCCTCTACGGTACGGCTCTGCCGCCGCTCACGCATACGGATTGATCAGCTTCTGCTGCTCGGCGCTGTGGTCCACGAGCATATCGATGAAGGTCCGCACCTTCGCAGACAGATGATGCTTGTGCGGGTAGACCGCGTTCATCGACATCTCGACCGGCCGGTATTCCGGCAAAAGGCGCACCAGCCGGCCGGCATCGAGATCGTCGCCGACCAGGAAGCCGGCCGCCAGACTGACGCCTGCGCCCTGCAGCGCGGCCTCGCGCAGCGCCTCGCCGCTGTTGGTGATCAGATTGCCTGATACCCGCACCGAGGCCGGCGTGCCCTTGCGGTCGAAGAAGCGCCACTCGTCGAAGGGATAGTTGAGATGTCGCACGCAATTGTGCCCGGCGAGCTCTTCGAGCGTCTGCACGCGCCCATGCGCCTCCATATAGGCGTGCGAGCAGCACAGCACGTGCCGCCAGGTCGCAAGGCTGCGCACGATCAGGCTCGAATCCGGCGGTGCGGTCATGCGCAACGCAAGATCGAAGCCTTCTTCGATCAAATCGACATTAGCCTCGCCCATGCGCAGATCGACCTTCACCCCGGGATAGGTCGCGAGGAATTCCGCCATCACGGGCGCGACGAACGGCACCATGTGAGTGGCGGTGTGGATACGCAGCGTGCCGCGCGGTGTTGATTGCAGTGCGCCAGCGATGTCGTCGGCCTGTTCGAGATCGGCAAGGATCTGGGTCGAGCGATCGTAATAGGCTTTGCCGATCTCGGTGAGGCTCACCTTTCGCGTGGTGCGGTTGAGCAGCCGCACGCCGAGCCGGTCTTCCAGCGCTTGGACGTGGTTGCTCACCATGGTCGTCGACATGTTCAGCCGGCGAGCGGCGGCGGAAAAGCCGCCGTTTTCGACCACCCGGACGAAGGCGGTGAGGCTGGTGAAGCGGTCCATGGGTCAAGCTCCGATTACCCGCCATGGCTGGATAATGCTTCCATTTATTCGAGGATTATCACAAGCGGGGAGACAGCGCATCTTACCCTCACCAACAGCGCGCCGTGCCGATCGGGCGGTTGGGAACTCCGAGGACGCCATGTCAAACGCTTCTTATGTCACTGAAATAAATGAAAAAATCCGCCTTCGGCCGTCCCGTCAGGCGATCAAGCGCGCGGCCATCGGCCTTGCTCTGGCACTCGGCATCGCGGTGGCCAGCGACTACGGCTACGACTACCTCAGGCACGGACGCTACCTCGAATCCACCGACGACGCCTATGTGAAGGCCGATTCCACCATCGTCGCCCCAAAGGTCTCCGGCTACATCGCCAAGGTCCTAGTCGGCGACAACGAGAAAGTCAGAGCGGGCCAGGCGCTGGCGAAGATCGACGACCGCGACTTCAAGGCGGCGCTCGACCAGGCTAGAGCCGACGTCGCCGCCGGCGAAGCCTCGGTGCGCAACATCGACGCCCAGCTCGAACTGCAGCAGCCGATCATCGCGCAGAGTACGGCCGACGTCGCCGCAGCCGACGCCAATCTGAAATTCGCGCAGGAGGAGCGCGCCCGCTATGACGATCTCATGAAGTCGGGCTCGGGCACGATCCAGCGCGCGCAGCAGACCGACGCGGCGCTGCGCGCCAGCAACGCGCAATTGCAGCACGCAAAATCCGGCCTCGTGGCCGCCCAGCGCAAGGTCGACGTGCTCACCACCCAGCGCGCCCAGGCCACAGCCCAGCTCGACCACGCCCGCGCGGTCGCACAGCAGGCCGCGCTGAACCTGTCCTACACCGAGATCACCGCGCCGGTCGACGGCACGGTCGGCGCGCGCTCGTTGCGCGTCGGCCAGTATGTGCAGGCCGGCACGCAATTGATGGCGGTGGTACCGCTTGATGCGGTTTACGTCGTCGCGAACTTCAAGGAGACGCAGCTGACGCATGTACGTCCGGGCCAGCCGGTCGAGCTGCACGTCGACAGTTTTCGCAATCGCACGCTGCGCGGCCATGTCGATAGCCTCTCCCCGGCCAGCGGACTTGAGTTCGCACTGCTGCCGCCCGACAATGCCACAGGCAATTTCACCAAGATCGTGCAGCGCGTGCCGGTGAAGATCGTGCTCGACGACCACAGTCTCACGGGTCTGCTGCGGCCCGGCATGTCTGCGGTCCCGACCATCGACACCAAGGCGACTGTGCTGGCCGAGCGCGAGACGGCCAAGCGCCTCGCCGACAACACGACGCGCCCGAACGGCGGCTGAAGCCGGGAGGGCCGGCAGGATGATCGAGTCCTGCCGGATGATCCCTCCTTCGCTTCTCCGATTTTGAAACCATCCGCCTGATGCATCCTGTCTCCATGCCCGAGACGAGGCTTCCATGAGCACGCTTCAACCGACCGTCAACGCCGCTTCCGCCACCGACATCCCCGCCGCCGTCGCTCCCGCGGCGCCGGCGGTTTCAGCAAAAACGTGGATCGCGGTCATCGGCGCCACGCTCGGCGCCTTCATGGCGGTGCTGAACATCCAGATCGTCAACGCCTCGCTCGCCGACATCCAGGGCGCGATCGGAGCCGGCATCGACGACGGCGGCTGGATCTCGACCTCCTATCTGATTGCCGAGATCGTGGTGATCCCGCTGTCCGGCTGGCTCGCACAGGTGTTCTCGATCCGGATCTATCTGCTCACCAATGCCGTCCTGTTCCTGGTTCTCTCCGCGGCCTGCGCGCTGGCGCAGGACCTGCCGCAGATGATCGTGCTGCGCGCCGTCCAGGGCTTCACCGGCGGCGTGCTGATCCCGATGGCCTTCACGCTGATCATCACGCTGCTGCCGCGTGCCAAGCAGCCGGTCGGCCTTGCCCTGTTCGCGCTGTCGGCGACGTTCGCGCCGGCGATCGGCCCGACCATCGGCGGCTATCTCACCGAGAATTTCGGCTGGCAGTACATCTTCTACGTCAATCTCGTGCCCGGCGCGATCATGGTCGGCATGCTCTGGTATGCGCTCGATGCCAAACCGATGAAGCTTGCGTTGCTCCGCGAGGGCGACTGGGTCGGCATCATCACCATGGCGATCGGCCTGTCGGCGCTCCAGACCGTGCTGGAGGAAGGCAACAAGGACGACTGGTTCGGCTCGCCCTTCATCGTCAAGCTGTCGGTGATCGCAACCTTGGCGCTGGCCGCCTTCCTGATCATCGAGCTCACCGTGAAGAAGCCGCTCCTGAACCTGCGCCTGCTCGTGCGCCGCAATTTCGGCTTCGGCATGCTCGCGAACTTCCTGCTTGGCGTCGCGCTCTACGGCTCGGTGTTCATCCTGCCGCAATATCTGTCACGCATCCAGGGCTACAACGCCGAGCAAATCGGCATGGTGCTGGCCTGGACCGGCTTGCCGCAACTCGTGCTGATCCCGCTCGTGCCGCGCCTGATGCAGCGGTTCGATGCGCGGATCATCATCGGCATCGGCTTCGCGCTGTTCGCGGCCTCCAATTTCATGAACATCTACATGACCAACGACTACGCAGCCGACCAGCTGCTGTGGCCGAATATCGTCCGTGCGATTGGACAAGCATTGGTGCTGGCGCCGCTGTTGGCGGTGGCGACAGCGGGCATCGAGCCTGAGAATGCCGGCTCCGCCTCCGGCCTTTTCAACATGATGCGCAATCTCGGCGGCGCTGTCGGCATCGCGCTGCTCCAGACCGTGCTGACCAAGCGCGAGCAATATCATTCCAACGTGCTGACGCAGTCGGTGTCGGTGTTCGAGCAAGCCACCCGCACGCGGCTGGAGCAGCTCACGCAATATTTCGTCAATCACGGCGTCCTCGACCGTGCGGATGCCGCGCATCGCGCCTACGTCGCGATCGGTCATATCGTGCAGAAGCAGGCCTACATCCTGGCCTTCAGCGACACCTTCTATCTGCTCGGCGTGGCCCTGATCGTGGCGCTCGCCGCCGTCCTCTTCCTGAAGAAGCCCGGCCAGACCTCGGCCGGTGGAGCCCACTAACGTCAACCCAGCAAGCAAGGAGAACGACCATGAAACCCCGCATGAACTTCTACCAGGCCGCCCCCGACACCATGAAAGCGCTGATGGCCCTGGAAGAGCAGATCCAGTCCACGGGGCTCGAGAAATCGCTGATCGAGCTCGTCAAGATCCGCGCCTCGCAGATCAACGGCTGCGCCTTCTGCATCAACATGCACACCGAGGACGCCCGCAAGCGCGGCGAGACCGAGCAGCGCATCTATCTCCTGAATGCCTGGCGCGAGTCACCGCTCTACACCGACCGTGAACGTGCCGCTTTGGCCTGGACCGAATCGGTGACGCTGATTGCCGAGACTCGCGCGCCCGACGACGTCTACGAGCAGGTCCGCGCGCAGTTTTCGGATGCGGAGACGGTGAACCTGACCATGCTGATCGGGGCCATCAACGCCTGGAACAGGCTGGCGATCGCGTTCCGTGCGGTTCATCCGGTGAAGGTGAAGGCGTCGGTGGCGTGAGACACTGACACATGGAGGCCAAGCTGCCTCTACACATTCAACTGTCATGCCCCGGCTTGACCGGGGCATCCAGTACGTTGCGGCTTCTCGATTCAAGTACTCCTGTCACGGAGTACTGGATCGCCCGGTCAAGCCGGGCGATGAGCGGTGGGTGTCGCTCACACCGCCGTCGCCTTGGCGAACTCCACATAGATCTCGCGGAGGCGCGTCGCCACCGGGCCGGGCTTGCCGTCGCCGATCGTCTTGCCGTCGAGTGCAATCACCGGCTGCACGAAGGAAGAGGCAGAAGTGATGAAGGCTTCCTTGGCGGCGAGCGCCTCGGCGACCGTGAAGGAACGCTCCTCGACGCGGAGCTGGCGCTCTTCGGCAAGCGCGATCACGGCTTTGCGGGTGCAGCCCGGCAGGATCGCGTTGGAGTTCTGGCGGGTGACGATGACGTCGTCCTTGGTGAGGATGAATGCGGTGGACGAGCCGCCTTCGGTCACATAGCCATCCTGCAGCATCCAGGCTTCGCCGGCACCGGCTTCGGCCGCCGCCTGCTTCGCCAGCACCTGCGCCAGCAACGCCACGCTCTTGATGTCGCGGCGCTCCCAGCGGATGTCGGGGACGGTGATCACGTTGATGCCGGTCTTTGCCGAAGCCGCGTTGATGATGTCCTTCTCGGAGGTGAACATCACGAGGCTCGACTTGACGTCGGCCTTGGGGAACGGGAAGTCGCGCCCCTTGTCGGCGCCGCGTGTCACCTGGAGATAGACGAGGCCGCTTGTCACCTTGTTGCGGGCGATCAGCTCTTTCTGGATCTCGGTGATGCGCTCGACCGTCTCCGGGAGCTTCAGCTTGATCTCGCCGACCGAACGCTCCAGCCGGGCCAGATGTGAGGAATTGTCGACCAGCTTGCCGTCGAGCACGGCCGAGACCTCGTAGATGCCGTCAGCGAACAGGAAGCCGCGATCGAGGACCGAGATTTTGGCTTCAGAGAGCGGGACGAATGAGCCGTTGACGTAAGCGATCGGGTCCAAGGCAGGGTCTCCTGGGGAGGAAGGGGGGGTTGGCGGGCTTATACGCCAATTGGGGACCACGATCACCCCTCGATTCGTCATTCGGGGGCGGCGCGAAGCGACGAGCCCGGATCCATAACCACCATCGGGAGTATGGATCCCGGGCCCTCGCCAAGAGGCGCGTCCCTGAATGACGACGGCGGAGATTAGTGCGACAGAATCTTCGACAAGAACTTCTGCGCGCGGTCGCTGCGCGGCTTGCCGAAGAAATCCTCTTTCGCCGCGTCCTCCACGATCTCACCGCGGTCCATAAAGATGACGCGGTTGGCGACCTTGCGGGCGAAGCCCATCTCGTGGGTGACGACCATCATGGTCATACCTTCACGGGCGAGGTCGACCATGACGTCGAGAACTTCGCTCACCATTTCAGGATCGAGCGCCGAGGTCGGCTCGTCGAACAGCATCACGATCGGATCCATCGCCAGCGCACGCGCGATCGCGACGCGCTGCTGCTGGCCGCCGGAGAGCTGCGCCGGAAACTTGTCCGCCTGCTCCTTCAGGCCGACGCGCTCCAGCAGCTGCATGCCCTTGGTGACCGATTTGTCGTGCGGTCGGCCCAGGACCTTCTCCTGCGCGAGGCAGAGATTGTCGATGATCTTGAGGTGGGGGAACAGCTCGAAGTGCTGAAACACCATGCCGACGCGCGAGCGCAGCTTCGGCAGATTGGTCCTGGGATCGTTGACCTTGGTGCCGTCTACACTGATGTCGCCTTCCTGGAACGGCTCCAGCGCATTGACGCATTTGATCAGCGTCGACTTGCCCGAGCCCGACGGGCCGCAGACCACGACGACCTCGCCCTTGGTGACGCTGGTGGTACAGTCGGTCAGCACCTGGAAGGTCGGGCTATACCATTTGTTGACGTGGCTGATTTCGATCATGACCGACACGCTCTATCGAATGATGGCGATGCGCGCCTGGAGGCGACGCACGCCAAAGGACGCAACACAGGAAATGGTGAAATAGACGACGGCGGCGAACAGATACATCTCGACCAGACGGCCGTCGCGCTGCGCGACCTTGCTCGCCGCGCCCAGGAAGTCCGGAATCGAGAGCACGTAGACCAGGGAGGTGTCCTGGAACAGCACGATCGTCTGCGTCAGCAGCACCGGCAGCATGTTGCGGAACGCCTGCGGCAGCACGACGTAGCGCATGGTCTGGGCGTAGGTCAGGCCGAGCGCGTTCGCGGCGGCGGGCTGGCCGCGCGAGATCGACTGGATGCCGGCGCGCATGATCTCGGAGAAGTACGCCGCCTCGAACAGGATGAAGGTGATGAGCGAGGAGGCGAACGCGCCGACGCTGATCGGGCGCGACGCGCCGGTCACCCACTGCCCGATATAGGGCACCAGGAAGTAGAACCAGAAGATGACCAGCACCAGCGGCAGCGAGCGCATGAAGTCGACGTAGACGCCCGCGATGCGGCCGAGGACCTTGTAGCCGGACAGTCGCATCAGCGCGATCGCCGTGCCGAAGATCAGGCCGCCGAGGCCCGCGAGCGCCGTCAGGGTCACGGTGAACGTCATGCCCTCGTAGAACAGATAGGGCAGCGCGCGGCGGATGACGTCGAAATCGAGATTGCTGAACATGGCGCTATTTCCCCGTGATGTAGCCGGGGATCGCGACGTAGCGCTCGAGGAAGCGCATCGCGGTCACCACAACAGCGTTGACGAGGAGATAGAGCACGGTGGCGGCGGTGAAGGCCTCGAACACCTGGAACGAGAACTCCTGCATCGAGCGCGCCTGTCCAGTCAGCTCGAGCAGGCCGATGGTGATGGCGACTGCCGTGTTCTTGATGGTGTTGAGGAACTCGGAAGTCAGCGGCGGCAGAATGATGCGGAACGCCATCGGCAGCAGAACGTAGCGATAGCCTTGTATCGTCGTCAGTCCGAGTGCGGTTGCCGCCATCTTCTGCCCGCGCGGCAGCGAACCGATGCCGGCCTGCAATTGCACGGCGACGCGCGCCGACATGAAGAAGCCGATGCCGATCGCGGCGGTCCAGAACGGTGCGTCCGGCAGTTGCTTCAGCCAGGTGCCGGCTGATTTCGGCAGCAATTCCGGCAGCACGAAGAACCACAGGAACAGCTGCACCAGCAGCGGCATGTTGCGGAAGAACTCGACCCAGCAGAAGCCGAACCAGTTGGCGCCCCTGGACGGCAGCGTGCGCATGACGCCGACCAGCGAGCCGAAGATCAGCGCAATGATCCAGGCGAGCACCGCCGTCTTCAGGGTCAGCACCAGTCCCGACAACAGCATGTCGAGATAGGTGCCGGTCCCCATCGGGTTCGGCTCGAAGAAAATTCCCCAGTTCCAGTGGTAGTTCACGTGTCCCCCGCGCGAACGCGCCAATCATAGGTGGCCTCGAAAGAGGTCCTGGGCGCCTATGCAAATGTCCGGCCACTCTGGTGTCAAGAGTGGCCGGACACGATCTCGATCTCCGGGATCGAGGGTCTATCTTACTTGTAGTCGTCCGGGTTCGGCGAATCCGTGGGCTTTGCGAACTCGTTCTTCAGCTCGGCCGAGATCGGGCTGTTGAGGTTGAGGCCCTTCGGCGGGATCTTCTGGGTGAACCACTTGTCGTAGATCTTCTGGCCCTCGCCCGAGGTGTAGAGCGCAGCAGTCGCGGCATCGACCACTTTCTTGAACGGCGCGTCGTCCTTGCGCAGCATGATGCCGTAGGGCTCGGGCTTTGAGAACGCGTCCTTGGAGATGACGTAGTCGTCCGGCGACTTCGAGCCGGCCACGAGGCTCGCGAGCAGGATGTCGTCCATCACGAAGGCGACCGCGCGATCGGTCTCGACCATCAGGAAGGACTCAGCGTGATCCTTGGCCGGGATGATGTTGGCGCCGAGCTTTTTCTCGACGTTGGCCTCGGTGAGCTGCTTGATGTTGGTGGTGCCGGCGGTGGAAACCACCGTCTTGCCCTTGAGGTCGTCGATCGACTTGAGGCCGCTCGACTTCTTGAAGACGTAGCGGCTGGCGGTCAGGAAGTGGGTATTGGTGAAGGCGACCTGCTTCTGGCGCTCGACGTTGTTGGTGGTCGAGCCGCATTCGAGGTCGATGGTGCCGTTGGCCATCAGCGGAATACGGGTCGCCGAGGTCACGGGGTTGAGCTTGACCTCGAGCTTGTCGAGCTTGAGCTCCTTCTTCACGGCGTCGACGATCTTGTAGCAGATGTCCATCGCAAACCCGATGGGCTTCTGGTTGTCGTCGAGATAGGAGAACGGGATCGAGGAGTCGCGGAAGCCCAGCGTGATGGCGCCGGTGTCCTTGATGTTCTTCAGCGTACCGGTCAGCTCCTGCGCTCCGGCCTGGCTGACGGCGAAGGTCGCGGCGAGCGCGAGGCCGATGCTACGGAAATGTTTCACTTTTTTGGTCCCCTTTCAGGATGATGCGGCCCGGATGCAAGCACAGATCGGGCCGGATTAGAATGTGACTTTTGGCTGGGTCACGGTTCAGGTCAGTGGCTCAAGTCAGTGGCCTGGGCAATTCCCCGAGATCCCAGAACAGCCCGGCCATGATCGTCAAGGCCTCTTCGGTCAATGGCAGCAGGATGTGCTCATTGGGCGCATGCTGGGAGCAGCCGGGATAGGAGTGCGGGACCCAGATCGTCGGCAGGCCCAGGATTTCGGAGAAAACGTCGTTGGGCAGCGAGCCGCCGAAATTCGGCAGCACCGCCGGCGGCTTGCCGGTGGTCTCCTGCACCGAGTTCGCCGCCCATTTGATCCACGGGCTGTCGAAATCGGTGCGCGAAGCCGCAAAGCTTTGCGCGGCCCGCACTTCGACCATCGGAAAACCCTTCTCGACCAGATGCGCACGAACGGCATCGACCAGGCCGTCGACCCTGGTGCCGACGACGAAACGCAGCTGCAGCACGGCATTGGCGTGACCGGGAATGGCGTTGGCGGGCTTGTCGATATTGCCTGACGACATCGCCAGCACTTCGAGCGTGTTCCAGGCATAGAGTCGCTCGGCGGCCGACAGCCCTTCCTCGCCCCAGTTCTCCGCGAGCGCCGGCTCGTCCTCGGTCGGCACCACCTGCACGTCGGCAAGATAGCTGCGGATCTGATTGGTGAGCCGCGGCGGCTTCAGCGCATCGAGTTGCAGCCGGCCATGACCGTCGACCAACGCGGAAATGGCGTTGACCAGAATGGTCGCAGGGTTGGCGAGCACGCCGCCCCAATTTCCGGAATGATGGCCGCCATCGCGCAGATTGACGTCGAGATGGATGCGGATGCCGCCGCGGCAACCGAGGAAAAGGGTCGGGCGGTCGGCCGACAGACGCGGCCCGTCGGAGGCCATGAACAGGTCGGCCTTGAGCGCATCGCGATTGAGATCGCAGACCTTGCCGAGATCGGGCGAGCCGATCTCCTCGCCCATCTCGACGATGAACTTGGCGTTGAAGCCGAGCTTGCCGCCGCGGGCGTCGCGCACCGCGCGGAGCGCTGCCATGTTGATGCTGTGCTGACCCTTGTTGTCGGCAGTGCCGCGGCCGTAAAGCCGCGTGCCCGCAACTGTAGTGCGCCAGGGATCGCGGCCGTCGCGCCACTCGCCTTCCATGCCGTCGACGACGTCGCCATGGCCGTAGATCAATACGGTCGGCGCCGTCTCACTCTCGTGATGCTCGGCCAGCAGGAATGGTGCCTTGCCGCTGGGAGATTCGACGATGCGGCTGGTAAAATCCAGCGCCGCGAAGGCGGGCACCATCTCCTGTTCCAGATAGCCGCGCAGCTCCGCGCCGCGCGACGGATTCTGGCTCTCGGTCCGATAAGCGACGCGGCGGTCGAGTTCGGTGAGGAACGCGCCGGATTTGAAATCCTCACGGGCGCGGGAGATGGCGTCGGCTCTGGTCATGATTTGCTTTTCGGACTTCGAGGCGAAGGACCCTACCCGAGATAGGGGGGCCTTCGAAAGTGGTGGGGACCTGGATTGTTCTTGTAGTTCTCTTGTACTTCTCTTGGGATTTCGTTCTTGCTCGCTTGAGATTGACTTGCCATGGGCAGCAGTGCTGCTGATTTCGGCCTTGCCAAGCGCAAGTCTTTCCATTTTTGGCCCTTGCCAAGGGCCAATTATATGCAAGAACTTCGCCAAGTTTGGGCGCACATCTATCACTCGAAAGGCGCTCAGTACAGCGTGCCGGGGGACCTATGGCCAAGCAGATCAGGCTCAACGCCTTTGCGATGAATTGCGTCGCGCACCAGTCACCGGGCCTGTGGACCCATCCGCGCGACCGCACCGCCAATTATAACCGCCTGCCCTACTGGATCGACCTTGCCAAAACGCTGGAGCGCGGCCGCTTCGACGGACTGTTCCTGGCCGACGTGCTCGGCGTCTACGACGTCTATGGCAACAGCCCTGACGCAGCCCTGCGCAATGCAGCGCAGTCGCCATCGAACGACCCGTTGCTGCTGCTCTCGGCGATGGCGGCGGTGACGCAGAATCTCGGCTTCGGCGTCACCAGCAATCTCTCGTTCGAGCCGCCCTACCCGTTCGCGCGGCGGATGTCGACGCTCGATCATCTCACCGAGGGACGGATCGGCTGGAACGTCGTCACCGGCTATCTCGACAGCGCCGCGCGCGGCGCCGGCAGGGACAAGCAGACCGGGCATGACGACCGCTACGACATCGCCGACGAATACATGGAGGTCGTCTACAAGCTCTGGGAAGGAAGCTGGGAGGACGATGCGGTGCTGCGCGACCGGGCGCGCGGCATCTTCACCGATCCCAGCAAGGTTCATCGCGTCAATCATGAAGGTGCGAACTATCGCATCAACAACACCATTCATCTCAGCGAGCCGTCACCGCAGCGCACGCCCGTGCTGTACCAGGCCGGCACCTCGCCGCGCGGCCGGCAGTTCGCGGCCAAGCACGCCGAATGCGTGTTCATGTCGGGACCGTCGGCCAAGATCATCGGGCCGCGCGTCTCCGCGATCCGCCAGGAAGCAGCCGCGATCGGCCGCAACCCGGCGGAAATCCTGATGTTCAACATGATGACGATCATCCTCGGCAACACCGAAGCCGAAGCGGCGGCCAAGTATGCCGATTACCGGTCGCATATCAGCCCGGAAGGCGCGCTCGCCCTGATGTCGGGATGGACCGGCATCGACTTCTCCGGCTACGAGCTCGACCAGCAGGTCCGTCACGTCCAGAACGATGCCGGCCGCAGCGCTCTCGACAACGTCACCCGCGGCGACCCCGACCGCGTCTGGACCGTGCGCGACGTCATCGAACATGTCGGCATCGGCGGCGCCGGCCCCGTCGTGGTCGGCACACCCGAAAGCGTCGCCGACAAGATCGAAGACTGGTTCGAGAAGACCGACGTCGACGGCCTCAACGTCGCGTTTGCGATCTCGCCCGGCGATTTCGAGGACATTG
Organism: Bradyrhizobium cosmicum; assembly: GCF_007290395.2. Lineage (NCBI taxonomy): Bacteria > Pseudomonadati > Pseudomonadota > Alphaproteobacteria > Hyphomicrobiales > Nitrobacteraceae > Bradyrhizobium > Bradyrhizobium cosmicum. The sequence goes on from NZ_CP041656.2 coordinate 6,468,986, forward strand.
CCGACATGCTGGTGCCGGAGCTGACGAAGCGCGGGCGCTACAAGCCGGAATATGCAAAAGGCACGTTGCGGGAGAAGCTGTTCGGCGACGGCCGCGCGCGGCTGGACGCGCCGCATCCGGCGGCGGGGTATCGGGTGGGGAAGAAGGGGTAGGAGCGCGCCACACATTCGGTGTCGTCCCGGCGAACGCCGGGACCCATAACCCCAGGGAGCAGTTTGACAGAGGCTGGTCGTTCGGGTCTACCACCATCCGCAATCGATAGATCACGCGGTATGGGTTCCGGCGTTCGCCGGAACGACAGCGGAGCTACACCTTCCCGTCCACCATCACCTCAATCAGCTTCGTCCCCGGACGATTGAACGCCGCAGCCAGCGTTGCTTTCAGCTCGCGGGGATCGCTCACCTTGATCGCCTCGCAGCCCAGCGCCCTCGCCACACCGGCGAAATCCACCGGTGGATCCGCGAAATCCATGCCGACGTAATTATCATCGCCATGGAAGGCGAGCAGGCGCTGCTTGATGATGCGGTAGCCGCCATTGTTGGCGATGACGACGTTGAGCGGCAGCTTGTGATGCGCCGCGGTCCACAGCGACTGGATCGAATACATCGCGCTGCCATCGCCGGAGAAGCACACGACGGGACGATCCGGATTGGCAATGCTGGCGCCGACCGAGGCCGGCAGTCCCCATCCAATGCCGCCGGAGGCGAGGCCGTGATAGCCGTAGCGGTCGCGATGCGGACGCAGCGCCGCGATCTGACGGCTCGAGGTGAGGCCTTCGTCGACCAGGATGGCGTTGTCAGGCATCGCCTCGACCATTTGCAGCACCAGATGGTCGGGATCGATGGGGCTGCGGCCAGCGCTCTTGCCGATCTGCTCGACCAGCGCGGCGCGCCGCGCGGTCCAGTTCTGCGGCGCCAGCTCGGCGAGGCGCTGCCTGGCGCGGCTCGCCAGCGTCGCGCCGCCCATCTCCTTGAGCATCGGGATCAGCGCGCGCAGCGTTTCCTTCAAATCCGCCTTCAGCGCGATCTCGGCTCCGTAGTTCTTGGCGATTTCCCAATCGACGAGGCCGATCTGCACGATGCCGAGGCCGTCGGGCAGCGCATCGACCTCGCTATAGACCGACATCCGCAGGGGGTCGCCGCCAAGCGCAATCAACAGATCGTAAGGCGCAAGCGTATCGCGCGCGACCTTCTGCACGCGCGCGAGCGTTCCGACGAAGCTCGGGCTTTCGGAAAGGAAATGCGAGCCATAGGGCGTCGAGGATTGGTAGGCCGCCGCGCCAAGCAGCTCGGCGAGTTCGGCGGCCTCTTTCAGCGCATCGCTCTTGACCACCTCGTCCATGGTGACGATTACGGGGCGTTCGGCCTTGAGCAAGCGCGCGGCCAACGCTTTCAACGCCTCATCGGATGGCTTGGTACGGGCGTCGATGCGGGTGGAGCGGCCGAGATCGATGCCGGCCTCGCTGTTGAGGATGTCGCCGGGCAGCGAGATGAACACCGGCCCGGTCGGCGGCGTCATCGCGACCTTGGCGGCGCGGCGCACGATGCGCGGCAGATCCTCCAGCCGCGTCACCTCGACCGCCCATTTCACCAGCGGCTCGGCCATGCGCACCAAGGGGCCGTACAGCACCGGCTCCATCAGGCCGTGGCCCTGCTCCTGCTGGCCGGCGGTCAGGATCATCGGCGTACCTGTGAACTGGGCATTGTAGAGCGAGCCCATCGCGTTGCCGAGGCCGGGGGCGACATGGACGTTGCAGGCGACAAGCTTTCCCGAGGCACGGCTGTAGCCGTCGGCGATCGCGACCACCAAGCTCTCCTGCATCGCCATCACATAGGTGAGATCAGGATGATCCTTCAGCGCATGCATGATCGGCAATTCGGTGGTGCCGGGGTTGCCGAACAGGTGCGTGATGCCCTCGTCCTTGAGCAGCGCGAGAAAGGCGGAGCGGCCAGTAATCTTGTTCTTCATGTTTCCTCCAGGAGCGGACGTTGCCGCAAGGACGGATCACATGATGGCCGAAGTTGCGGGAGGCGCGCAAGGAAGCACGGTCATGGCTGCGTTGCGCGGGCGCGAGCTACATCTCTTCCCGCCCCAGTTCGAACGGATCCTCACCGCTCACCCGCTTCTTTTTCGAGCGTTGCCAGACCACGCCGGGAAAGCCTTTCAGCGGCACCAGCGGCTCGCCGGTATAGGCCCATTCCTGCAGCTCTTCGATCCCGATGTGATAGAGCGGCTGGCGGCCGGTCCGCTCGTTGAAGAGCGCGCGCGGGATGTTGACCATGTGCGGGCCGCGCGGGCGCTCATAGGCGATCGGCGTGCCGCAATGCGAGCAGAAACTGCGCGCGGTCCTGGTGGATTTGTCCTCGTAGCGGATCAGCGCGGTCTTGCCGGATGTGATGCGAAAGCGCTTCTTCCAACTGCCGACATAGGTCGCGTAAGCCGCGCCATGGGCGCGGCGGCTGGCGGCCGAGTGATCATGCCAGGCCCAGCGCGCGGGAACATCGATCTCGAAGGTGATCTTGCCGCAGAGGCATTGGCCGGTGGCAACACCTGCGGCGGCTGCGGCTTTGGCCATGATAGGTATCTCCGTCGTCATTGCGGGCGGAGTTTGTGGTGCGGTCGCGCAACAAATCAAGCTCGGCATTCCGGGGCGATGCGAAGCATCGAGCCCGGAATCCATTTCACCTCAAAACGTGCAGCCCGGTGGATTCCGGGCTCGCGACTTCGTCGCGCCCCTGAATGACAAGAGAGCGCCTACGCCGGCGTCAGCTCGTCATACACGGGATAATCCGTGTACCCTTTTTCCTCGCCGCCATAGAATGTCGCGCGATTGTAGGGCGTAATCGGATAGTCGTGCTCCAGCCGCCGCGGCAAATCGGGGTTGGAGATGAAGATACGGCCGAAGGCGATGATGTCGGCGTGACCGTCGGCGATCGCGGCATTCGCGGTCTCGCCGGTGAAACCGCCGGCCGTCATCAGCACGCCGCTGTAGAGCGGGCGAAACAGCACCATTGCGGAGGGCACATTATCCCAGTGGACGTCGGCACGGCCGGCGCCGCTGGAGCGCGGCTCGATGAAATGGAGATAGGCGAGACCGAGCTTGTCGAGGGCTTTCACCACATGGGTGTAGAGCGGCATCGGATCGGGCTCGCCGGAATCATTGGCAATGCCGTGCGGCGACAGGCGCACACCGACGCGATTGGCACCCCAGACGTCGATCGCGGCCTGCGTGACCTCCAGCAGCAACCGCGTGCGATTCTCGATCGAACCACCATATTGATCGGTGCGCTGATTGCTGCGCGACTGCAGGAACTGCTCGAGCAGATAGCCATTGGCGCCGTGGATCTCGACGCCGTCGAAGCCGGCAGCGAGCGCGTTCTTCGCGCCTTGCCTGAAGGCTTCGACGACACCCTTGACCTCATCGGTCTCCAGCGCGCGCGGCGTCTCGTAATCGGCGATCTTGCCGTCGGCGGTCATCGCCTTCATGCCTTCGGCCTTGATCGCAATCGCCGAGGCCGACACCGGCGGCTGGCCGCCATGATAGGACGAATGCGAGACGCGGCCGACATGCCAGAGCTGGAGGAAGATAATGCCGCCCTTGGCGTGCACGGCATCCGTCACCTTGCGCCAGCCGGCGATCTGCGCCTCCGAATAGATGCCCGGCGTCGCCGGATTGCCGCGGCCGTGCGAGACCACCGGCGAAGCTTCGGCAATGAGCAAACCGCCCTTTGTCGCACGCTGGCCGTAATATTCGGCATTGAGCGGCCGCGGCGAGAAGCTTTCGCGTTCGGCGCGCATGCGCGTCAGCGGCGCCAATGCGACCCGGTGCGCGAGCTTGTACGGACCGACCTGCAACGGTTTGAACAACGCCTCGAATTTCATGTGATCCCCGGATGATCGATGAGAGGACGGGGATCATATGAGAAAGGGTGGCGGCCCGGAAGCCGCTTGGGTGGATGGCAGGCCAGCCGAAGATGCGGCAGAAGCAAAAAGCCCCGGGCCGGGGCCCGGGGCTTGCTGTCCGTCCGGAACGGCGGATCAGTATTTCGCGACGACCGGGCCCGAGCCGAACTTGTAGTTCAGGCCGACCCGGGCGATGTGGCCGGTGAAATCCGCGGTTGCGTCGAAGCCGCGCGCGGGGCCCGGAGTGAACGGGAACAGCGGATTGAAGAACGTGTATTTCTCGCTGCCGAGATCATAATAGAGATATTCGAGCTTGACGCTCCAGTTCGACGAAAAACGGTACTCGCCGCCACCGCCGACCGCCCAGCCGACGCGCCAGCTTTCCGACGTCGCCGCGCCGCAGATCACGTTGAGGCAGGGCGTGCCGGCCGCGAGCGTGGGATCCACGATCGACGTCGACGCCTTGACATGCCCATAGGCAAGACCGCCGGTCGCATAAAGCATCCAGTCGGGCGTGACGGTGACGCCGATCCGGCCGCGCACGGTTCCCAGCCAGTCGACCTTCTGCTCCTGCGTGGTCGTGATGTCCGGGAAAACCGGCAGGGTCCGGGAAACCGTCGAGCTGCCCTTGATGCCGGCGGCCGCGATATCGGCTTCGACGCCCCACACCAGGGGGCCGGTCTGCACGTTGTAGCCGGCCTGCACGCCGCCCAGCACGCCGCGCGGATTTGTTGCCAGTGACGGCGGGACAAGGCCGCCGGCCAGGGCCACATCGAGCACGCCCGCGGTAAAAACCGGATCGTGCGGCGCGAGCTGGATCGCATCATCGCTCCAGCCATATCCGACGTTCACGCCGGCGTAAAAGCCCGACCAGTTGTACGCGACGGGCAATTGCGGCGCCTTGTAGAGCGGCGCACGTGCGGCGATATCGGCTGCGGCCGCGGGCTGCGCCGAGGCGACGCCCAAAGCGACAAACACGATCGAAGCGAAACGGAGCATTCTCGATATCCCAACGCCGAACATGACGTTGACCAGCAGTAACGGGCCAACCTTCGAAATGGGATAACAATCCTTGCGAGATCGCAGGCACGAGGTCGTTTCAAAAACGCGTGTAGCGTCCAGGCAACAATTTCAGGTCGTCGCAAGCAGTCTCTGTCGCTGCAAGCAAGATCATCCACTGAAACCCGGACGCGACGGCAGAAACGCCTTACGCCGTCTTGATCCAGACGGCCTTCACGTTGAGATATTCCTCGACATGCTGCTTGCCGGATTCGCGGCCGTAACCGCTCATCTTGTAGCCGCCGAACGGCACGGCCGGGTCCATCGCCTGGTAGCAATTCACCCACACCGAGCCGGCACGCAGCGATTTTGCAACCGCATGCGCCTTGCTGACGTCGCGCGTCCACAGGCCGGAGCCGAGGCCGAAGGTGGTGGCGTTGGCGCGCTTCACCAGTTCGTCCATGTCCTTGAACGCAATCGCGGAGATGACCGGACCAAAAATCTCTTCCTGCGCGATGCGCATGTTGTCCTGGACGCCCGCGAACACCGTCGGCGAGACGAAGAAGCCCTTTGAAAGCGCACCCTCGGTGACGCGACCGCCGCCGGCGAGCGCGCGGGCGCCTTCCTTCTGGCCGATGTCGAGATAGCTCGTGACCCGTTCGAGCTGCTGCTCGGAGACCAGCGGGCCGATCTGCACGTTGGGATCGAGGCCGTTGCCGACCTGCAGCTTCTTGCCGAACTCGGCGACACGGCCGACGAACTCCTCGTAGATCGACTGCTCGACGAACAGGCGCGTACCGGCGCTGCAGATCTGGCCGGAATTGGCGAACACCGCCATCGCGGCGCCGGGTACGGCGGCATCGAGGTCGGCATCCGCGAACACGATGTCCGGCGACTTGCCGCCGAGCTCGAGCGAGACGCGCTTGAGGTTACCGGCCGAGGCGCGGATGATCGACTGGCCCGTGACATGCGAGCCGGTGAACGCGACCTTGTCGACGTCGTGATGCGAGGCGAGCGCCGCGCCCGCGGTCTCGCCGTAGCCCGGCACCACGTTGATGACGCCGGGCGGCACGCCCGCCTCCATCGCGAGCTCCGCGATGCGCAGCGAGGTCAGCGGCGCCTCTTCGGCCGGCTTGAGCACCACGGTGCAGCCGGTCGCGATCGCCGGACCGATCTTCCAGATCGTCGCGGTAAGCGGACCGTTCCAGGGAATGATGGCGCCAACGACGCCGATCGGCTCCTTCAGCGTGTAGGAGAAGATCTCGCCCGGCAGCGAGTTCTCGATGGTCTCGCCGTGGATCGCGGTGGTCTGGCCAGCGTAGTAGCGCAGCATGCCGACGGCGCGCAGGCGATAGGCGCGGGTGCGGCTGAGCGGCGCGCCCATGTCGAGCGTGTCAAGCTGCGACAATTCGTCGAAATTTTTCTCGACGAGGTCGGCGAGCTTCAAGAGCAGGTTCTGCCGCTCGAACGGCTTGACCTTGCTCCATGGTCCTTCGAAGGCCCGGCGCGCGGCGGCGACCGCACGGTCGATGTCTTCCTTGTCGCCTTCGGCGACGGTTGCGAGCAATTCGCCGGTGGCGGGGTTGTGGGTCTCGAAGCGCTTCCCGGAAGCGGCATCGACCCACTTCCCGTCGATCAGCATCTGCTTGTAGGACCCGTTGGCGAACGGATGGCGCGTGATCGGAATAGCCTGCGACACAGCCATGGCTGCACTCCCTGTCAGGTAATTGTTTGAGTTCGATCTGGGCGGGATCGTTAGGTGAACGAGACTACAGCGGTGCCGGAGAGGCGTAAAGGCAGCGTGGAACGAGGACCTCCCATGCCGACTTGTGCAGGGTCGCGCGAGCGCCGTGTTATAGTTCTACCGAGGCCCCTCCTCCGGAGACACACCCATGCCGCATCCCGCCATCATCAAAGACAATGTTGCCGTGATCACCGGCGGCGCATCCGGAATCGGACTGGCTGCCGCCCTTGCCTTTGCGCGTGCCGGCTTGAAGGTGTGCATCGCCGATGTCGACGAGGCACGGCTGGCGGAGGCCGCAACAAAACTGTCATCCGTCGCTTCTGCCACACACGTGATGACCGTCGCGGTCGACGTCAGCAAGGCAGAGAGCGTCAAGGAACTGGAACGTGCCGTCGGCGCGCATTTCGGCGGCACCGATATTCTCATGAACAATGCCGGCATCCAGCCCGGCAGCACGCTGTTCGCCGAACCCGACAATTGGCAGCGCATCATCGGCGTCAACATGTGGGGCATCATCAACGGCTCGCGCATCTTCGCGCCCGGCATGATCGCACGCGGCAAGGCCGGCCTCATCATCAACACCGGTTCGAAGCAGGGCATCACCACGCCGCCCGGCGATCCCGCCTACAACGTCTCCAAGGCCGGCGTGAAGGCGTTTGCGGAAGCCCTCCAGCACGAGTTGCGAAGCACGAAAGACTGCCGCATCAGCGCGCATCTGCTGATTCCCGGCTTCGTCTTCACCGGGCTGACCGCGAAGGGCCGCACCGAGAAGCCGGCCGGCGCCTGGACGCCGGAGCAGACCGTGGATTTCATGCTGGCGCGGCTGGAAGCCGGCGACTTCTACATCCTGTGCCCGGACAACGACGTGCCGCGCGCGCTCGACGAGAAACGCATGCTCTGGGCCGCCGGCGATATCGTCGAGAACCGTCCGCCGCTATCGCGCTGGCATCCGGATTATGCGGATGCGTTCGCGAAGTTCGTGAAGGGCAGCTGAAGGGCCCGGTCTACAGCGTTTCCTGCTGCTGCCCGCATTGCTTGCAGGCGAACTTGACGCGGGTCTGGCCCTTGGGAGCCTGCACCCGGTTCGGGGCGCCACACTTGCCGCACACCGCCTCGATGCGGGTATCGCCCTGCTTGACCACGATGGACTTCTTTTCCATCGATTCGCGGATCAGGCGCTCGGCCTCCTCTCGCAGGGATTGTTTGGACAAGGCTCATCTCCGCAATGAATGCGGGCGAGCCTTATCGCACCTGCGTCGAAATCACAATCCGAAACGGCCGCCCGGACCTCGACAATCCCATGGCTGGCCTTGACGTGCATCGGAAACATCCCGGCGACATGCAGGCATTTTGCAGTTCCCAGGAACCGTCATGGGCCGACGGATGCCGCAGCATCCGCCGCCCTGTATCGGTATGGCTTCGTTCGCCCGACGCGCTCGTTCAAGCCGCCTTGTTCAAGCCGCCTTGGAGACTTCCATCAGCAAACGTTCGGCCTTGGCATCCTCGATGCGGTTCACCAGCCGGCTGCTCTCGTGGTTGTCGCGGACCGTCTTGGTCAAGGTGATGCAGGTCTGGATCAGCATGACGATCCCCATGGTGAGATAACCCTTCATCCAGAGGTCGATCGGCAGGAAGAAGACGCCGATGGCGACGAGGAAAGCGGAGGCCGCGAAAGACGCGTAAGTGAAGGTCACCCAGGCGCTGCTGTGGGGCTGTCCGTTCTGATTCATGATGGTCTCCTGTTGGTTTGCGTGATGATGCGGATTGAGATCAGGCAGTCGGCATGCGCTTGGACTTCAACCGCGCCAGCACGTCGTCCGCGGTCGTCTTGAGCCGGGGGCCGAAGCCCTGCTCGGCTAGTCTCTCGGCGGTGGCGAGCGGGCCGGTGGCCGCGTCGAGTTCGACCAGCGCATCGTCCGCGGCCTGGGCTTCCATCTGGCGGTCGCGCAGGCGCCTCAAGGTGCTCTCCGCCTCGGGCAGCGTGGATTCGTAGGGGCGTGCGGCCTCGATGCCGCTGCGGCGAATGGAGCGCACCGCTTCCGAGGCACGAGCGACGCGGCGACCTCGGTCGAGTTCGGTGATGCGGGCATGAGCGTTTGCGACATGCCGCTTCAGGCGGGCGATCTCGGTTGCGAACAGCGCGCGCGCCGTCATTGCCGCATCGCGGTCGGCCTCCAGGCCTGCGATAGCTTCGGCCGCGTCCCGGGCGAGATCCTCGCGGCCGGCCTCGAGCGCCGCAACCGCGCGGGTCTCGAGATCGGCGATGCGGGCGATGGTCGCCTCGAGCTTGCGGCCTTCCTGCTGGTCCTGCGCGATCGCCAGCGCCAGCGTTCGTTTGCTGCGCTCGACGGCGGCGGCCGCGTCGCGCAGTTGCTGGTCTAGGATCAGAAGAGCCGTACGGTCCTCCAGCTCCTCGCCTGCGGCGGCAACACTGCCGCGGAAAAGTGTCATGACGGTCTTGAACATCTGCTGCTCCCTGTTATGAGCGTTGCTCACCAATGGTTTGTAGCAGCAACCTTGAACATCGTTCAAGAAAAAATTGAGCAGCGCTCAAGAATTTTATCAGCAAATGTCTAAAGCCCTGGAACGTCGAGAGAAATTGCGATCCGACCTGATCCTAGCGGCGGAGCGGATGATCGCGAACCGCGGATTGGCCGGCCTGAAGACCCGCGATCTCGCCCGCGAGATTGGCTGCGCCAATGGTGCGGTCTACAATCTCGTTGCTGATGTGGACGAGTTGATCCTGCGGGTCGGCTCACGCACGCTGCGTCGGCTCGACGAGGCACTCAGCGCGGCGGAAAGCGCGGGCGAACCGTCGCCGCAGCAGACCCTGGTCCGGATCGCGATTGCTTATTGCGATTTCGCCGCGGAAAATCTCCAGCTCTGGCGCGCGCTGTTCGAGCACCGCATGGCGACTGACAAAACCGTGCCCGATTGGTCCGTCGACGACCAAATGCGGCTGTTCCGCCATATCTACCGGCCGCTGGCCGCGCTGTTTCCACAGCGCAGCCCGGACGAGCTCGGCATCACCGCGCGCAGCCTGTTCTCGGCTGTGCATGGCATGGTGGCGCTGGGACTCGAACAAAAACTGGTCGCCGTTCCGCTGCCAGCGCTGCGCAAGGAAATCGCGGGCCTCGTGCGCGCGATGATCGACGGGTTGATCGCGCAACCGAGCTAGCTGCACGCTCGTCGTGGCATGCCCCTTGCCTCCTCGTATCCTGAGTTTCTCTTGAGGAGGCAGCGATGAGCGCATCATCTTCCGGTATGAACCGCCGCAGCGTCCTGCTCGGCGGCCTCGGTGTCGCCGGCGCAACGCTCGTCGCGCCGCGCTTCGCCTCTGCGCAAGGGCGCGCGGAGACGCTGCTGGTGGTGCAGGAGCTGGGGCCGAACTCGCTCGACATGCAGGGCGTCGGCTCCAACCAGACCGTGAACGGCCTGTCCTGGAATTGCTACGACCGCCTGCTCTCCTACGCTTCCAGGACATTGCCCGACGGCACGGTGTCCTACGACCGGGAAAAGCTCGCGCCTGAACTAGCCGAAAGCTGGGAGGTCGCCGCCGACGGCATGTCGTGCACTTTCAAATTGCGGAAGGACGCAAAATTCCACGACGGCGCGCCGGTGACCGCGAAGGACGTCAAATGGTCGTTCGACCGCGCGGTGAAGGTCGGCGGCTTTCCGACCTTCCAGATGTCGGCGGGATCGCTGGAAAAGCCCGAGCAGTTCGTCGTTGTCGACGACCACACCTTCCGCATCGACTATGTGCGCAAGGACAAGATGCTGCTGTTCAACGTCGCGGTGGTGGTGCCCTTCATCATCAACTCCGAGCTTGCCAAGAAGAACGCGACCGCCGAGGACCCGTGGGCGCTGGCGTGGCTCAGGACCAACGAAGCCGGCGGCGGCGCCTACAGGATCGAGAGCTGGAAGCCCGGCAGCGAGACCGTGCTGACGCGTTTCGACGACTGGAAGAGCGGACCGCTGCCGAAGGTCAAACGCGTGATCGCACGCGACGTGCCCTCCGCCGGCACGCGCCGCGCGATGCTGGAACGGGGCGATGCGGATCTCTCCAGCGGCTTTGCCCCGCGTGACTTCGAGCAGATCATCAAGGAGGGCAAGGTCAAGGTCTCGGGCGTGCCGATACCGAACGCGCTCTGGTACGTGGCGCTGAACACCGCGAAGCCGCCGTTCGACAATGTGAAGCTGCGTCAGGCCATCGCTTGGGCGATGCCCTACGAGCAGATCCAGAGCAGCGCGTTCTTTGGCCGTGCCGTTCCGATGTATGGCGGAGCTCCAGAGGTTTCAAAGCCGGTCTGGCCGCAACCATCTCCTTATGTCACCGATCTCGACAAGGCCAAGGCCCTGATGAAGGAAGCAGGCTTCGAGTCCGGACTTGAAACGACGCTGTCGCTCGACACCGGTACAGCGACCGTCGGCGAGCCGACCGCGATCCTGATCCAGGAGAGTCTTGCAAAAATCGGCATCAAGGCGTCGATCGAAAAAATCCCCGGCGCGAACTGGCGCACGACGCTGAACAAGAAGGAGCTGCCGCTCGCGCTCAACCGCTTCAGCGGCTGGCTCGACTATCCCGAATATTACTTCTACTGGAATTTCCACGGCAACAATTCGATCTTCAACATCTCCTCCTATCAGAACAAGGAGATGGACGCGCTGATCGACAAGGCGCGGTTCACCACGGATGCGGCCGAGTACGACAAGTCCGTGAAGGATTTCGTCGCGCTCTGCATGCGCGACGTTCCCGTCGTTCCGCTCAACCAGCCGATCCACGACGTCGCCATGCAGAAGGCCGTCAGCGGCTACGAGTTCTGGTTTCACCGTGAGCCGGACTACCGTCAGTTCGCGAAGGGCTGATTCTTGTCGACGACGTGCACGACGCTGGACGTGGCTCGCGCCTGCTCGACCGGAAAGCCCCGTTGCAGCCGCGCCTCGCTCGCGCGCAGCATCGCCGCGTCGAGCTTGCCTTGCCGCGATCCGTCGAGCGCGCAGGCGAAGACCCGGTAGAACTGCGCGCCGTCATAGGCGACCAGTAGCCGGTCGACGCCAGCGTTGATTGCCTCGACCACGGCCTTGCAGACGTCGTTCTGGTAGATCGCCCCCATCACGAGGTCGTCGGTCATGACGACACCCTGGTAACCCCATTTGTCGCGGATGATCCCTTCGACCACGCGCTTCGAATGCGAGGCGGCGCGATCGGGATCCACGGCCGTGAGCGTGACATGGCCGACCATCAACGCGCTGCGGGAATGCGACAGCACCTAGCGGAACGGGAGCCAGTCGGTCGCTTCCAGTTCCCTGACCGGCGTATCGAGATTGGCGCTGAAGTGATGGGTATCGGTGCGTACGCGGCCAATACCCGGGAAATGCTTCAGCGTCGCGCCAACACCCGTCTCTTCCAACCCGCGGACGTAAGCGCTCGCGATCGCGCTGACGACGGCCGGGTCTGTCGCAATCGCCCGATAGCCGATCAGCGTATAGAAATCGAGGCGGTTACGCCGGACTGGCGGCTTGAGGTCGAGCACCGGTGCGAGATTGAGGTTGACGCCGAGTCCGGCGAGTTCGCGGCCGTGGATGCGGCCGAACTCTTCCGCCTTGGCCTGCTGCTCGTCGGGGGCGAGCCCGGTGAGCGTCGCAAGCGCCGGCAACTTCGTCAACGGCGGCGCGAGATGCCCGACGATGCCGCCTTCCTGATCGGCAGCGACGACCAGCGGCGGCAGGCCAGCGGCACGCCGCCTGTCCTGCAGCGCCGCGATCTCGGCACGCAACGCTTCGATGGTCCGGCCGCGAATATTGTGCCGGGTGACGTAGACGCCGCCGATCAAGCCCTGCTCGGCAAGGCGTGCGACCTCGGGAAACGACGAATAACCGACCATGAAGTGCGGCCCGAGCTGACGCGCCTCGGCCGCACTTGCGCTGAGAACATCGTGCTTGCGCAGTTCAAACTCGAGATGCGCCGCGGACATCAGGAGGGGCGGCAGGCACCAGAGCGTGACGAGGAGCTTGCCCCCGATGCTGCGCCAGCGCCCCCTGCGCAGCAGGACGATGACGATCGCGATGCTTGCGACGACAAGCGCGATGTTTCCGGCGCCGCGCAGCGCGAGCAGATAGGGATCGTTCTTGTTCGCGGCCGCGAACAAGACGAGGGGCGCGGCAAGCCAGAGCAGGATGAGGCCGATGCGACGGAGCAATTGCATGATGCGTCAGGTCCAGGGAGTGGCGAATGCTTCGCACCTATCAAAGCGATCTGCGCTACGCGATAGGCAATGACGCCCCTGCACGAAAACTGCAAAAGACTCCTGAATCCGTGCAGAGCGTGATCCCGCCTTCTGCACAAACGACGTTCAGACTTCGTGATGCCATCCATCACGAAAGGGTCTTCTGGACATGACGAGCCCGGCTACGACGTCGACTACGGACATCCAACCGATCAGGCCTTCCGCGCTGTCGGCCAGGATCACGATGGCACTGCTGCTTGCCGCGCTCGCCGACTGGCTGTTCTACGGCCAGCGGATCGGTCTGTCGCTGGCGATCTTCGCGGTCGCGATCGCAGGCGCCTCGCTGCTCGCCAACCATGCCACGCTGGATTCTCGACGCGCTGCGATCGGCGGCATGGTCGTTGCGCTCGGTCTCGTGCCGGCTTTGGAGGAACTCTACGCACTCTCGTTCCTGATCCTCGTCGCGGCACTGGTCATCGCCCTGCTATTGGCAACCAATCCTGAAACGACGGGACTCGCGGACCGCGCCCGGGCGCTGCGAAATCTTGTCCTGATCGGCCCCTTCCGGTTCTTCCCCGACGCGCTTCAGGTCTTCAACATGTCGGCGTTCACCCGCGGCATTGCACTCTGGCTGATGCCGGCGGTGCTAGGCACCGTGTTCGTCGCGCTGTTCGCTGCGGCCAATCCGGTGATCGAGCAATGGGTGTCCCTGCTCAATCCGAAGGTCATCTTCGAATATGTCAGCGTCTGGCGCGTGCTGTTCTGGACCTTGATGCTGGCGCTGGTGTGGCCGTTCATCCATGTGCGCTGGCGGCGCGTGAAGAGTTCCACCGCAGTCCCCGCCGAGGCCCTGGAGCCGGAGCCCCTCGCGCCCTTCGTCCCCGCCGCGTTCCTGGGACCCTCCACCATTCTGCGCTCGCTGATCCTGTTCAACCTGCTGTTCGCGGCGCAGTCCATCCTCGACGGCATCTATCTCTGGGGCCATGTGGCGCTGCCTGCCAAAGTCACCTATGCGTCCTACGCCCATCGCGGCGCCTATCCGCTGATCGCGACCGCGCTGTTCGCCGCGGCCTTCGTGCTGGTCGCGATGCGTCCGGGCGGCCCGGCCGAGAAATCGACGGTGATCCGGCCGCTGGTCTATCTCTGGGTCGGCCAGAACGTCCTTCTCGTCGCCTCCTCCATCCTCCGCCTCGATCTCTACGTGGACATCTATATGCTGACCTATTGGCGCATCGCGGCCTTCATCTGGATGGGGCTGGTGGCGCTCGGGCTGATCCTGATCATGGCCCGCATCGTGCTCAGTCGCTCCAACCGGTGGCTCGTGGGCGCCAATCTGATCGCGCTCGCGATCGTGCTGTATGGCTGCTCGCTCATGAACTTTGATGCCTTCATTGCCGACTACAATCTGACGCACAGCAGTGAAATGTCGGGCAAGGGCGTGACGATCGATGCCGACTATCTCCTCACACTCGGACCGCAGGCGCTGCCTGCGCTCGATCGCGTGATCGCCCATCGCCCGGGCGACGAGTGCCTTGCTCGGCGCCGCGATCGGCTTGTAGAAGCTCAGCGGCTGGCCATGGCCTGGCGTGCCTGGGGCTTTCGGAGCTGGCGGCTGCAACACAGGCTCGATGCGCAGGCCAAGAGCCCGCCCAACAGTCAGCCGGCCGGGTAAGCGGAGAAATTCTTGGCGCATCGCATTCTCATCGTCGACGACGAAGGCCACATCCGCGAGGTCATCCGCGTCGCCCTGAAGAAGGCCGGCATGGACGTGATCGAGGCGCGCGACGGCAAGGAGGCGCTCGTCCGCTTTGCCGCGGACAGGCCCGATCTGATCGTGCTCGACATCGGCATGCCCGAGTTCGACGGCCTCGACGTCTGCCGCGAGATCCGCAAGAATTCCGACGTCCCGATCCTGTTCCTGTCGGCGCGCGACGAGGAGATCGACCGCATCCTCGGCCTCGAGATCGGCGGCGACGATTATGTGACGAAGCCGTTCAGCCCCCGCGAGCTGGTGGCCCGGGTCAACGTCATCCTGCGCCGCCTCAGCCCACGCAATGGCGAGGCCAAGGCAGGGCCGGCCGCGCTGTCGCAAGGCCGCCTGTTGATCGACCCCGAGCAGCATGTCGCGACCTTCGCCGGCACGCCGTTGAAGCTGACCGCAATCGAGTTCGGCATCTTACGCGCGTTTCTGACCCGGCCGACCTCGGTGTTCAACCGCGAGCAGCTGATGCGGGCGGCCTATCAGCTCAACATCCAGGTCTCCGATCGCACCATCGACAGCCACATCCGCAACATCCGCGCCAAGCTTGCCGCGCTGAATTGCGAGAACGTGATCGAGACCCTCCACGGCGTCGGCTTCAAGCTCGGCCGCTGCGAGCAAGAGGCATGAGCACGGCGCCCGAGAAATGGCGGCCGTCGCTCACGCTCGTGATTTTCGCGGTGCTGACGACAGTCGGCGTGCTGCCGCTGGTCGGGCTGTTCTTCTTCCGCCTCTACGACAATCAGCTGATCCGCCAGACCCAGGCAGAGCTGATCGCGCAGAGCCGCGTGCTGGCGACGATCTATGCGCAGGAGGTCACGGCAAGGCTCGACAGCGGCCTGACGCTTGGCGCCGAAGTGCCGCCGAACGTGCTGCCCGATCCCGGCGACCAGGTCACGCCGATCCGGCCCGAGCTCGATCTCACCGCCAACGATCTGTTGCGGCGCCGGCCGGATGCACAAGCTGCGCCCAAGCCGGCGCAGCCGGCTTATGTCGAGATCGGCACAAAGCTGACGCCGATCATCCGCGAGACCCAGAAGGTGACGCTGGCCGGCTTCCGGATCCTCGATCCGCAGGGGGTGGTGATCGCCGGGCGGCAGGAGGTCGGACAGTCGCTCGCCCATATCGAGGAGGTCGCGGACGCGCTACGCGGGCAATACCGCGCCACCTTGCGCAACCGCGTGCCGGACAAGCCGCCGCCACCGATCTATTCCTTCAGCCGTGGCCTCGGTGTCCACGTATTCTCGGCGATGCCCGTCATCGTCAACAACCGCGTTGCGGGGGTGATCTACACCACGCGGACGCCGAGCAACATTTTTGACCATCTCTACCAGGAGCGGGCCAAGTTCGTGCTGGCCGGGCTCGCCGTCGTCCTCGGCACCATCGCGATCGGCCTCGTGTTCTCCCGCACCATCACGCTGCCGATGTACGAGCTGATCGATCGCGCCGCGCGGATCGGCCGCGGCGACCGCGAGGCGCTCAGGCCGCTCCGGCATTACGGCACCCGCGAGTTCGCCCAGCTCTCGCACAGCTTCCTCGGCATGGCCGAGCAGCTCGCGCGGCGCTCCGACTATATCGCGACGTTCTCGGCCCACCTGACCCACGAACTGAAATCGCCGCTGACCTCGATCAAGGGTGCGGCCGAGCTGCTGCAGGATTCGTTTCAAGGCAAGCCGGACGGCCTGACACCGGCCGAGCAGAAGACCTTCATCGCCAACATCCTGTCGGACACGCAGCGGCTGGAGGCGATGGCACAGCGGCTGCGCGAGCTGGCGCGCGCCGAGAGCCTGCCTCAGAACGAGCGGACCGAGCTTGCACCCGTCATCGCCGACCTCAGGAGCCGGTTTCCGGCGAGCTCCATCGAGGCCAGCGGCACTTTCGACCGGGCGATCGGCATGTCCGGCGAGAAGGCGCTGATCGTGCTGTCGCATCTCGCCGACAACGCGGTGCGGCACCAGGCGAGGTCGATCAGGTTGGAGGCGGTGGACGCGCGGACGACCTTGCTGCTGACGGTGAGCAATGACGGCGAGCCGATCTCGGCGCCGAACCGCGACCGGATCTTCGATGCGTTCTTCACCACCCGCCGCGACCAGGGCGGCACCGGGATGGGGCTCGCGATCGCGCGCGCGGTGATGGCGAGCCATGGCGGCTCGATCAGGCTCAAGCCTACCGAAGCGGGCGCGGCCTTCGAGCTGCAGTTTCCGGCTGCCTAGATCGCAAACACCCAGGCGGCGACGATGGTGCCGATGGTGACCAGACCGGCGATGGTCCAGCCGGCGGCGTATTCCAGTTCAGGATGTCCGGTCGCCCGCATGATCTCGGTGGGATCGGCGGTATGCTTGTGTGCCATGACTGCCTCGCACGTGTTTCCCCGTGTCATGCATGGATAAGTCGCTTCAGCCGGCGAAAGGTTCCATCACGGACATGCGAGGACACAAAGCTGCGAAAACAACCCCATGCACAGTAGACGGCCTCTTCCCTGCCGAGGCGGGGTCACGCCGTGCAAATGTCTGAGCAACCGCTGCAAAACGCTGCTCCGCGCAATGACCGCGCAGCTCGCGTCTTGCCATCCGAATCCGGTTGCGTGCTAGACTGATCCACGCAATCGAGACCGATCTTGCGGTGCAAAAGGCGGCCAGCACGGTCGCCGAGCGGAAGACAAAGGCCTGAGCTCGCAGCGCCGGGGAGGCAACATGACGTCCGTCCGACTGATCCTCGCCTGCGCCCTCGTTGTCGGGACTGCCTCCGGCGCCGCCGCCGCCTCGGGCGCCACACCCGCAAAGGTCTCGGGCTCGACGGCGCTGGCGCTCGCGGGCGTGATCGCGCCGCTGTCGCCGAACCTGACCGGCGCCGAGAAGAAAGGGGTGGCGATGCTGTTCGCCGCCAATGCCGACATTCCCTACAAGAAGCCGATCGTGGTGACCGCGGACAGGATCGTCTGCCGCAGCGGCAATGTCGATATCACGTTGCGCAACTGCGAAGTCACCTTCGGCAAGAAGACCAGGACCGTGAACGGCTCGACGGCCAACGAAATCTTTGCGACCGAGGCGCTGGCCGGCGTTCCGCCCGACGGAGCGGCGGGATCGAATTTCGAAAGCCTGACCAAGCTGAGCTGCACGATCGATCCCAACGCGATCAGGCGGAAGGACGGCAGCGGGGCGGACTGCACGTTCCAGCCGGGGAATTGAAACGCCGAGGCTGTCGAGGGTGCCGTGAAATCGCCTCAAGATCAGCCAACTAATAAGGCGAATTGAAAAGACAGGCCAAACGCGCCGGACCATATGAGCACGCAAGGCCGAACGATATGAAGAATTACCTCGCACTTTTCCTTGTTCTGATCGTCACGACGGCCTCCGCGCATGGTCCGGTGCCGGTGCAGCCGGTCGCGCCGTCCGATCTGGTCCTGGCAGGCCTCACCGATTCCGATACGACCGCCGGCGGCACCGCGCGGCTGTGCGAGCAGGTGACCTTCTCGCGCGGCCTGCGTTATGGTGAGAGCGAGGCCAATGTGCTCGACGTCGCCGCCAGCGCGACCAAGGCGGACACGCCGCGGCCGGTGCTGCTGTTCGTAGCCGGCGACACCTTCACCGGCGACCTCGCCGCACCGGACTTGTCGCGCGAGATTCAGGACCAGGTCATGTGCTTTGCCGCGCGCAACGACATGATCGGGGTGCGCGTCAACTATCGGCTGGCGCCCTCGGCGGCCTGGCCTGCCGGTGCAACCGACGTGGCGGCGGCGCTGTCCTGGGTGCACGGCAATATCGACCTGTTCAACGGCGATGCCCGCGAGATCGTCGCAATCGGCTATGGCGCCGGCGCGTTCCATGTCGCCACCCTGCTCGCGCATCCCGAGTTCCAGACCGACCGCGCCGACGTCGCGGGCGTGGTGCTGGTGTCCGGGTTCTATCGCGCCGGCAAGGACGCGAGCGACAGTGTGAAGGCTTATCTTGGCACCGATGCCAGCCAGTATGACAAGCGCTCGGTGTTTCCCGGCATCCTCAACGTCGACGTGCCGATCGTGCTGGCCTGGGCGTCGGACGATTCCGCCGGTGTCGTGGCACAGGGCGAGACCCTGAAGAAGACGCTCTGCGGCGCCGGCCACTGCCCGCGCGCCGCGCTGCTGCGCAGCCGCGACGGCATCGCCGGAGCGTTCGGGCTCGATGGCTCCGGCGACAGCCTTGCCGAGCCGACCATGTTGCTGGTGAAGCAGCTGGAAGCGCGGGGGCTGCCGTAGCGGTCTGTTGGCGGCGGTGCGGCGAATAAACTTGCACCGCTTGCTGGGCCACCCCTCTCCCCCGCCCTCCCCCACAAGGGGGGAGGGAGCGCAGTGTGCCGCGGAGTGGAAGCTGGGCCCACAACTCAAAGCCGATTTTCAGCAGCTTGAACCAGCCACACGCACGAATGCGTTCCCTCCCCCTTATGGGGGAGGGTTAGGGAGAGGGGTGCCACACGAGGACTCTCTCAATCAGAAAGCGGCTGCGGAGGTACTTCCTCACGCCGGTTTCAGCGCAGCCAGTGCGCTCTCCAGCAGCGAGCGCACCCGTGCGGCATCGCCTGACTTCACCACCGCCGGATCGAGGTAGAGCTCGAGCCCCGGCGCGCGTTCGGTGATGACACCGCTTCGCTCCGCCGCGGCATCGTTCAGCGCGTCCACCGAATACGGAATCACCTCGCGGCTGATGCCCTTCATCGTGATCGCGGGCAGCGCGTGGGCGCGGACGATGTCGCTGACCAGCGCAAAGGTCTCGTAGCTCATCACGATGCCGCCGGGCTCGGCGATCGATTGCAGGCGCGCGGCAAGGTTCGCCTCGGCACCGATGATGGTGTAGTCCATGCGGTCGCTGCTGCCGAAATTGCCGACGTTGCAATAGCCGGAATTGATGCCGATGCGGGCCTTGAACGGCAACTCGATGCCGGAGGCGCGCCACTTCGCATTGAGCTCGGTGAGGCGGTGCTGCATGCGCCAGGCCATCTGGAGGCAGGCCTGCGCATCGGCGCGGTCGCCCCTGGTCTCGGGGTCACCGAAGAAGATCAGCATGGCGTCGCCGATGAACTTGTCGATGGTGCCGCCATATTCGTGGGCGATCGCCGACATCTCCGTGAAATATTCGTTGAGAAGCTGGGTCAGCAATTCGGGCTGAAGCCGTTCCGCGGTCGCCGTGAAATTCTGGATATCGGAGAAGAAGATGGTGAGCTTCTTGCGCTCGGTATGGATGGTGACGTCCTTCTGGCCGCTGAAGATGCTCTTGTAGACCTGCGGCGGGATGTAGCGCGAGATCTTCATCGAGAGCGAGGCCAGGAAGTCGTTGGCGGATTCCAGCTCCCTGTTCATGCCCTTGATGCGGCTCGCCTGGCGGCGCTGCAGCGAGAGGAACGATAGGCCGCTGCCGGCGGCGATCAGGAAATAGGCCAGCAGAAACTTGAACGAGAAGATGTTGGCGGCGATCGGCTGGGCGATGATCACCTCCTGGATGCCCCTGACGTCGCCGACCTTCCAGTCCTTCTTCGGGCTTTCGGGGTGGCTGTTGTGGCAGCTCACGCAGGCCGGGCCCATCGTCACGGGCGCGACCAGGCGGACCTTGTCGTTGAACAGCGAGGTCTCGGTCTCGACGATCTTCTGCTCGGGGTCCTTGCGGAGGGCATCGAGCGCGTCCTTCTCGAACTTGTCGAGCTGGTGCGGGGCGCGGTTCTGGAACGGGAAGTCCGAGACAAAGCGGTAGGTGATGTTTTCCTGCTGCGCGCCGATCACCCGCCCGAGCTCGAGCGACAGCGTGGCCGGAATCGGGATCGCGCCGGGGACGGATTCGTAATTGTGGACGACCTTGGTCGTGCCGCCAGGGTTGGCGAGCACGCGGCCGACCACGTTGGACGCGTAATAGCTGCGCACGCTGGTGATGACGGAATTGAGATCGACCGCCTGCCGGCGCAGCGCCGTCTTGCTGAGCTCGGTCAGGTCCAGCCATACCGCGAGCGGCAGAGCGAGCAGGAGGAAAGCGATCACGGCTCCGGTGAGCAGGCCGCTCTTGCGCTGTTCTTCGGCGATCTCTTGTTTCACTCTGTGGCTCCGTCGTGTGCGTTTTTGTCGCAAAGTCCAGGGATTTGCAGCACAACATGCGGCGGCACAGAGCCAAGAAATGCGCGCCCGTGCAACCCCCTTTTATGGTGGTCGTGGCAAGCACCTTTTCGTTTCATACCGAATGTTTAAGATCGGCAAAGACCTGCATTCACTCCGCCGGGAGACCCTCCAAATGACCGAGACCATCCGCATCAGGCGCTTTGTGGCGCGTCCCGTGATCGTGCCGATGAATTTGCCGCTCCAGACCTCGACGGGCGCGGTGGCCAAAGCGCCGCTGGTCCTGATCGACTGCGAGACCGATCAGGGCGCCGTGGGGCATGCCTATCTGTTCTCGATCACGCCCTCGGCCTTGAAACCGCTGACGGCGATGGTCACGGAAATGTCAGAACTGCTGGCCGGCGACGAGCTGCTGCCGTTCGAGATCGAGCGCAAGCTGACCCAGCGCTTCACGCTGCTCGGGCTCGCCGGACTGCAGCGGCTGGCACAGTCCGGCATCGACATGGCGGCATGGGATGCGCTGGCACGCAGCAAGGGCCTGCCGCTCGCCCGCCTGCTCGGCGGCGCACCAAAGCCGGTCAAGGCTTACAACTCGAAAGGACTCGGCATCATGCCGGCAGGCGCTGCGGTGGAGGAAGCGCACAAGCTGCTCGCCGAAGGCTTTCAGGCGGCAAAAATCCGGGTCGGTCGGCCCGATGCGCGCGAGGACCTCGCCGTCGTGCGCGCGGTGCGCAAGGCCGTCGGCGATCGCGTAACGCTGATGTGCGACTACAATCAGGCGCTGACGGTGACCGAGGCGATCCGGCGCGGCGAGATGCTCGACGACGAGGGCCTGACCTGGATCGAGGAGCCGATCCGCCACGACGACTATGAGGGCTGCGCGCGGATCGCCGACGCGCTTCGCACGCCGCTCCAGATCGGCGAGAATTTCGACAGCGCCTTTTCGATGCAGACCGCACTCGCCGCCGAGGCCTGCGACTACGTAATGCCGGACGTTCAGCGCATCGGCGGCGTCACCGGCTGGCTCCGTGCCGCCTCGCTCGCGCACGCCGCCGGCATCGAGATGTCGACGCATCTGTTCTCGGAGGTCAGCGCACACCTGCTCTGCGTGACGCCAACCGCGCACTGGCTGGAATATGTCGACTGGGCCGATGCGGTGCTTTCGACGCGTTTGACGATCAAGGACGGATTTGCACTGCCGAGCGAAGAGCCCGGCAACGGGATCGTCTGGGACGAGGCGGCGGTGACGAAGTATCTGGTCGAGTAAGGCGGCCCGCTACGAGCGAACGGCGGCCATCATGTTCAGCTCGACCGGCGCTCCCCGCGGCAACTCGGCGACACCGACGGACGTGCGCGCGTGACGACCGCGATCGCCGAGGCGTTCGATGAGACGGTCGGAGGCGCCGTTCATGACTTGCGACTGCTGGGTAAATCCAGGCGCCGAGGCGATATATCCCACGACCTGCAGGACCTGGACGATGTTGTCCTCGCCGCCCGTGGCGTGGTTGATGGCCGCAATGCAGAGATCGGCGCAGAGGGCCGCGGCCTCCTGTGCGGCCGCGATATCGACACCCGCGCCGACCTTGCCTGAATACAGCAGGTCTTCGCCGCGGCGCGGCAGCTGACCGCTGACATACGCAATTCCGCCATGGATGATCACCGGCAAATAGTTGCCGCCGGGCTTGTTCACGCTGCTCATCTCGACACCTGCTTTCTTTCACGGCCGGCGACGCGACACATGGCGCCGAACGCCACAAACTGGATCTCACCAGACGCATTACCGTGGTGGATGGACGGACCATGGCAGCCGGGGAGTCGCGGATCAAGGCTGTGAAGTCTTGCATGCCGGAGGCGGCGCGGATCCGGCCCGACAAGACTTCGCTGGCGCGCATTGCGCAGCGGCGGCGAGCGCTATAACGATCCTCCATGACCACATGGCGGCCTAACCCTTACATCCGCGTCGTCGCAATTGGCCTGCACTGGCGGGACGGGCGGCTGCTGGCCGCCGAAGTGCGCGACGATACGGGGCGGATCAAGGGCGTGCGTCCGCTCGGCGGCGAGATCGAGTTCGGCGAGAGCTGGCGCGCAGCGTTGCTGCGCGAATTCCATGAAGAGCTCGGCATCGACATCATCATCACCGGCGAGCCGATCATGATGGAGAACATCTTTGTGCATGAGGGAGCGACGGGACACGAGGTGATGTTTATCGCCGGGGTCACGTTCCCGGACGGCGCGTTCAGCAACCGGGACCGCATCGATTTCCGCGAGGATAACGGCGAGCAGATCGTCGCTCGCTGGTTCGATCTTGACGATCTCGACGTCGAAGACGGACCGAGGCTCTATCCGACTGGACTGAAGGACTTGCTGCTCGCGTCGAAGAACAAGTCCATCTGACCGGCGATCGACTACCACACCTCCGCGCCGGGGATCTTCTTCCGCACTGCCATGCGCTGGATCCAGATGCAACGACGGACGGACCTGTTGGAGCGGCCGACGGCGGATATGCCCTCGCCGGCCTGAAGCAGCGGCGTCACATTTTCGCGCAGCGTGCGGCAGCGCTGCAGCTCGGCCTGCCAGTCGATGATTGCGGCGTCCGCGCTCTGCGCCATCAGCGCAAATGTCGCGGCGGCAAGACACCTCGCCCGCATTGTACGCATCCCCTCATCGTGATCCGCCGCCCGCATCGCGCCGATAGCGGAAGTCGCAATGATCGGCGCCTTGCATGATGGTCTGCGTCCGCGTGAGCTTGATGTCGGGGCCGAACCCTTCCGCGACCGCAAAATTGGCGGTGAGACCAGCAGAAAGCCAAGCTGCGGCTCCCCAGCGACGCCCCCATAGTTGCTGATGGGACGGTTGGCGATTGGGTCACCCTGACCTCGCCATCCAAAAGAAAACCCGCCGACCTGGCGGGCCGACGGGAGTTACAGATAGCGAGAGGCGGAGGCCAGTCGCTCGAAGCAAGTGTAGCACGACAGCCTAGCAACGCGACCATACGCTCAACTCAACCTTAACGGCGTGAGAATCATCTTCGGCTTCGGGAAAGGCCATGGGGGAGATATGCGGCCTTGTTCAAGGCGAAGGCCCGCCAGAAGCCAGCCCGCGGTGGGCCTTGCCTCAATTGGAGCTTGCCCCATCTTAATCAATTAGTCGGTTCCTGTCTGCGTTGCGGCAGATTTAATTTGCGCTTTCACGAAGCCTCGGTAGCTTTGGCCCGCCGGGGCCGGCTGCATATTTTCACTTGGATATTTTTCACCCGGGTATTTCGACAATGAGACCGCAGCAGTCCCCTGCTGCGGTCCTGTCATACCGGAGTTGCAAATGATCTTTCTCGAAAATGATCTTGAAGTTCTTACTCTGATCAATGCGTTTGTGGAGATCAGGAGTCGCGGGACGCGCCGTGCACTTCTGATGCTCGTCGAAGAGCTGGCGCAGAAAGGCGGTCCCCTTGTCCCAAACAAAAACCCCACCGGCTTTAAGCCGGCGGGAGTTGATCTAGATTCTAGACCGGCGGGCACCGGTCGCTTGCTCCAACATTAGCACCAATCTTTCGCCCCCGCTCTAAAGCGCTGCCCTCGCATCCGCGATCGAAAGAGGATGGCTGGATCTGCACGAAAGCGGTACTCTCGTCACGCTGATGGCGTCAGGCGACGATCTGCTGGCAAGACGCTAGGAATTGCGACACATAGCATCGCTTGTTTTGCTGCCTGCCCGCCCCGGGCTGGCGGAGCGGCCCCGGGTTCGACTACGATTCCTCCCCTGCCGCCGCGGTCGCCGAGCATTTCCATCCAAGCTCTTTGTCCCGGACGCCTGTCCCGATTAGGACACCTTGCACTCCGAATTAGGACACGATCTTCTTCCCAAATGGGTGGGTGTTGAGTCGCCCGCATAGGAGTGCGACTGCGGAAAAGCCTCAGTCCCGCCAGCCCCGGATCGGGGCTTTTTCGTTTTCGGGGGAATAAAAACGCCGCCCGCTTAAATGACCGCGAGCGGCGGCTTACCAGCCCCGAGGGGGATGATGCAAAACCCCGGTACAGATTGGTCTATATAGACTTGGAGAGGTTCAATGTTGCGGTGCGAAATACCGCAGATGTGGCTATCCACCGTGGGCTGGAACCGGCCGGTCACGCAAAGATGTCGCCTCGGAGAAAGATGACCAGCAGAACCTAGCGGACAAGACGACCGTTCGGGCGATTGCAAAACGTTCCTTTTTGAGAGCCGTTCCGTTCGCTCACATCGTGACCATTGTGAGCACCTCGACTCTACTTGTCCTTCATCTTCGGGGCACGTCCAGGCGGCTAACCTATTGCTACATCCATCTGAGGATCAGCTACCCCGACCGCCGCTACCGCGCGGCATGCAGGACTTGCCGACGCTCAACGACCGCTGCCTCGCGCTCCCGGCAAAACTTCCCTACGCCGCCTTTGCACTCCCGGTCTCTCGCGGCGGTGGCGTCGGAAAGGGATGCCTGCGCGATTATCACGGGAGGTGATGGGCATCAGCGTCACGTCATTAATGTTCGTCGAGGCGATCCTCGATTTGATCTCGACCGGGACGATGCGGCTCGATCCCTCCGACAAGCTTGAAGACTTAGTCCCCGTCAGCGGCCGCGACGCCAGCTTGACGTTCTCTGCCGGATGGAACGCTGGTCGCCAACTCGTCGAGCTAAAATGTCGACGGAAACCGAGGTGGTTAGAGCGCGGCTCTCACGATTAAGAAAAAATGAACTGGAGTGCCCGTAAGGTTCCGGGTGAGGGAACTAATACTGGGAACTTTGCGTTGAATCGCGTACAGCCATTAAGAGCTACGCAGCACGGGTGGGACGATGGCCACGACCTTGCAGATAACCGTTGCGCTTTGGGTTATGATTTTTTGCGCCGCAATAAAATGCTATCAGGTACTGCTCTAGTCACTTAGAGCAATCAGCCACTTTGCAATTGCGAAGGCCCCCCATAGGATCGCGGCCGACCAGCCCAAGGTGGCCAGGGCGATGGCAACGAGATAGCAAAGCGTGACGATGCGTCGATACCAGCGCGGCGCCTTGATGCTGGGATCTTGGACGGTCAGCTTATCCTCCCGAAGTCTGGGCTGCACCTTATCACGCGCTGCCATCTTCATTTATTAGCGTGATCACACTTTCTGCAGGTTCAAAGATATCTAGGGCTGAAACTGTTTTCTGTGGCTGCGGGCGGCGCAGACGTCACAGCTTAGTAGCAGCGGTGCCGCGTGCAGCCGTCGTTGAAGGGCAGCTCGTCGTCGGCCAGCTTGTGCACGGGCCGTGCAAGGCGTTGCTCCATCGCGTCTAGTTGTGCGAGCCGCTGCTCGATCTCCGCAATAACCGTGATGGTCTGCTCTGGCGTCAAAGTCCGCTTTGTCTTCTTCACGCGTATCCTCGTCTCGATATTGTATTATTTCAGCTAAAGTACAGTGATGTTCGAGCAGCCACAACGCGAAGCGTGTATTAACCTCACCGCGTAGGGTTAAGACGACCCATGGAGCATCTCACTGCGCTTCTCGTCGTTGCACATCGGTGCTGCGCCTGCGCCGGCTATTGATCGCGATCGAACGCAACGCAATCTTTGGAGGGCATCGACACGACCCGAACCATCAAGCGGCCGATCGAGCTGGCAAGCTTCGCCGGCCAGCTCACACGCGCCGAAAAGCCCGAGACCGAGTTAGCTGCCACAGGCCAACGCTATGACAGGGGGCTCGCCGAATTGTGTTCATCACTCTCGATCGTGCCGACTGACCTCGACTGCAGCGTTTATCGGGTCCTCGAAGACTTTGGCGCCCGCGGCTACGCTTGGCGCGAGACTGACCAGACCTGACGGACCTTGAGACGGATATCCGGCTCACGCGCTCCAGGGATTACAGCTACGTTCATGGTGGCGTTCAGTGCCGATCAAAGGCTGGTTCAGGGACGCAACCGCCGATACCGTCGCTCGACATTACCGACGCTGAAGTTTCTGCGCCTTGCAGGACCCCATCGCAGAAAACTCGACGAAGGCCTCCGACCTACAGCTTTCGTTGCCGCTTAGAGCCCGACGATCGTCCAGATTGAAGCAACGAGCCCCCGAACCGGGCTGGCGCGGGCTGCCCACAGCAATGTCATCTGCCAGCAGAGGATACTTAGCGGATCAAGGCCACGATTCGGGCGATCTTCACGGCAAGTTCAGAACGCTGCTCTTTGAGGATCGTTTCCTGGTCGCTCACATCATGACCGTCCTGTGTGAGGACCTCGACCAACGCCTCTCGGTCCTCAATGTGCAAACGCTGCCGCGCAATTTCGAGCTGTAGGTCTATAAATTCACTATCTAAAATCATAATACTGAACCTTGGGCGAAGAGAGATGGGAGCCCGCCTGGACATTCACCCACGGTAAATCCGAAACACTAAAACGGGCGTAAAAGAACCAATTATCGATGCAAGTTCCTTAATTGGAACGACGATTTAAGTTTACGACGAAACAATCAGCTGCTTTAAACGAGGCGACCGGGCGTCAAGTTTGAATAATTAAGTTTTTAATTCCCGGGGCTGGATTTGCTCGAAACAATCTTTTGACCTCCTATCGTCAACTTCAAACGGGCCGCCCAGGAGGCGGCCCTTCTTTCGGCCGCCGCGGCGAGGAACGTTCAGTTGCTCAGGCGCTTAACTGGGACCAGCGTCGCTCCTGATGCGGGTAGAGCGACCCCGCCAAAGCCGTCTCGTCCATCCCCGTTACCTGCGACCTTTCTCCGCATGAATCTGCTGCCAATATTTTTGTGCATTGTCGGGCTGGGAATGGCGCTAGCCGGCGCATGGATAATTTGGGGACCAACGAGCATGCTGACCGTCGTCGGAAGCGCCCTTTTCATCATCGGCCTCTGGTCCGTCGACTAACAGATTTCACTTGTACCGTTCGAAAATGCCTCGCCCCTGAGCCGCATCGTCGGCGAGCTTGTCCCACTCGGCAGCCAGACGTAGCCAAGCCCTCTTGTCGATTTCGCTTCCAGCTTGTGCCGCCAAACGTCGGCACTCATCCGCTTTCCTCGCGAACCTGTTAGCGTCAGATGGTGGCACTGCATTTCCTTCCTACCGCCGATAATCGCGAAGCGGCAAAGGACGTTCCACAGCGAACGGGAGAGCCGACGAGCACAGCTTCGAGGGAGGTGTGGCGATGTTCTCGCTTCACGTTGATCGCACGGAGCTCAGCGAACAATCGGCGGGAGAAGAGAGTGGTCCGAGATCTCGATATCTTCTTGTCAGGATTAAATGATGCCCTCGCGCCTCCGAAAGATGAGACGTCCGACGCCGATGCTATCCGGTTCCAGAATTAATGCGGGGGCGCGGCATCAAGCTTAATTCGCGAGTTCGATTGCTGCCGTCGTTGAAAGCGTTAGGTTGACACATCGGACATTGCCCTCGTCCGGGTTTACCAAGGCGAAGTCGGCGCGCCATCATACTCGGCGCGTCGGCTTCTGCTTCCGACAGACGCGTCTGCATCATGCGAAGCATATTCACCGCTCTCACGTACATCTGTCCTTTGACGCTTGTCATCATCGGCATGGCGATGGGCATCGAGGCGAAAGATCGCAAGTCTCTGGCAAGCGCGATTGCAGGATGAGGACTG
Organism: Bradyrhizobium cosmicum; assembly: GCF_007290395.2. Lineage (NCBI taxonomy): Bacteria > Pseudomonadati > Pseudomonadota > Alphaproteobacteria > Hyphomicrobiales > Nitrobacteraceae > Bradyrhizobium > Bradyrhizobium cosmicum. The sequence continues at coordinate 6,497,297 of NZ_CP041656.2, forward strand.
AATTTCTGTCGTCGGGTAAGGGGGACAGGCTTTGAGCGGGGAAGCGTCGCACGCTTGTCCCCACCCTCGCCCCAACGCCTCAGATCATTCTCGTGTCGAGAACGTTGAGTTACGTTGGGGTCATGCCGGCCTGGCACTCCCGGCATAGATGCCCTCGTTTTGAGGTGTGAAAGGCCAGCCAGCAGCCAGCCTTCGGCGGCCTTTCCCTCATTTCAGCGTGTACGTTAAGCACGTAAAATAGTTGTGGCTGACCGCGAAAATATTCGTTTTGAAACAGATCGGATTTAATTCTAAAAAGTGATTGCCGGGGCTGGCTGCTTATTTCAGTTCGATCTTTTTACCCGGGTATTATGACGTGCGGACCGCGGCACTCCTTTGCGGTGGTCTTGTCATGCTGGAGTCGCAAATGACTGTCTTTGAAACTGATCGCGAAGTTCTATGCTTGGTCAATGCCTTTACGGAGATCAAGAGCCGCGGGACGCGCCGCGCACTGCTCATGCTCATCGAAGAGCTAGCTCAAAAAGCTCATCCCCTTCCGCCAAACAAGAACCCGCAGACCTTTGAGCCGGCGGGAGTTGATCTAGATTTTGGACCGGCGGGCACCGGTCGCTTGTGGCGACAGTAGCGCGAAGGTCCGCCTGCGTGTAGGCGTGCCAATGATGTCAGCGGCACTTTGTTCACGCTCATAACCAGCACGAGCCTGACTTAGCGCTGGCTTCAGTGCGAGAGCTTCGCTGAAGCAACGAGTTGTCGAACTTTATCGCGTCTGATTAGTCGGGACTTGTGCTCCGTCCTCATACGACTGCGCTACGTCTTTCGAAACCATTTAAGGGGCAGTCCGAGGTCGTAACCACGCCGACGAAGCTGTTCGTGAGTCTTTTTCAGCGCCGTTGCGATCTTCTCCGGTGAGACGCCGTCTTCGACCAAATCGCGAAAACGAGCGTCATCGCTTGGTGACCAAGCCGAATGCTCGCGGTCCATCGTAAGTCAAAAGTCCCGTCGAAAAGTTTGATGCTCGAAATGTGGGGCGGGCCGCCAACCCGGGGCGATGAGCTGGCGACCCGTGCCGGGCGATTTCAGTTGAGTGGGTGAGCGCTCTTTTGGGGAAAGATCCGCCCCCGTCCGGCGATACAAGTCGTAGCGCAGTGCGACCGGCGGATTCAATTCCATTTACGGATTAACCTAACTTTGTATGGTTATCTACCGCCGAAATAATTCATCTTTGAACAGCGCCTCGCAGGCCACAGGTGACCAAGCTAGCAAGCTTATCGTGGTTGAGGCAGCGTATGAGACCAACTCGCCCAGAGTCGATTCTCAGATCGTGCAAATCAAGGCGCAAACCCTGATATCTTCTTGAACATCGGGCCGGGCAATCTGGCTGGGGCAGAAGCGGCCTAAGCTATCGATAAGCCTAACCGAGCGGTCCGGGCTCGAGCCTCGGCCGGGACCCAATCGGCTCTGATTTATGACAAACTCGGCTCTCCGGGGCGCCCCGGGATGCACCCAACGAGACCCAGCGCGGGCGCAGCCTTCACAACGGATAGCTATCAGCCGGGCCGAGAGTAAGTCGCGTCGGCATGGTTCCTGTTGCACACGGCAGGCGCAAATTGATCACATCACCACCTCTATTGAAGCAAATAGTCGTCCCGCAACCTGATTATCGCAGAGACACCTCCACGTTTGCCGCGCGCGCGAATGTTGGGTGACGTCTGACTACCTTTCGTAACGTGTCCCCTGTCTTATTCTCAGAAAGAGAACCGTCTATGGCAATTCAGGCTCCGACCATTGAACAATTCTCTGCGGATAGCGGTACGCTCGGCGACGGCGTTACCGACTCCAATGTCGTTACGTTGTGGGGCAAGGCTGCGGCAAATTCGACCGTAACGATATACGACGGTACGACACGGTTGGGAACGGTTACCACCAACAGTTCAGGTTCATGGGCATTTACGACTCCCAAGCTCGCCGACAGCACTCACAGCCTGGCGGCTACGGCGACCGATGCATCGGGCACCAGCGCGGCATCAGCTGCCATGTCGATCAAAGTCGTTCCGAGCGTGACCAAATTCGTGTCCGGTACGGACAATTGGAGCAATCCATCCATCATAGACGGCCAGGGTTGGTACAGCGAAAATGCCGGTCAATCGTGGAGCCTGACGACACCGGACTCTCATACGGTTCGGATGGAGTTGCGCGCCGGCGACTATTGGGCTGATGGAGGCGACAGCTCTCGCTCGGAGATCCTGGCTGCCAATTCGGTGGCCAACGGCGACGTTTTCAATGCGACCTACCAGATGACAATCGAGCCCGGCACGTCGAACGTGAATTCGGGCCTGTCCTGGCTATCACTCACCCAGATGTACGGGGCAAACGGAGCAACATTCTCCATTCAGCTCAAGGGCGAGCAGATGGCCGTCGTTGTCAATCTGAACGAGGCGACCGAAAAGCAAGTCTACATCGACCCTAATTCCATTCAGCGAGGCCATGCCTACAGCATTCAGATTCAGGCGCGCTTTGCCTCGGACTCGACCGGCTATCTCGAGATGTGGCGGGATGGTGTCCAGATCGTCAATTACCACGGGGTGTTGGGAGACCCCGGAGCAAACTACAACCTGAAGCTCGGCATCTATCGGGGAGAGCCGACGGCTGCCAATTACACGATGGCCGCCGACTACAGCAATATCGTCACCTCGACCGATCCCAACTTCCCGACCCCGCCATTCGGCGGAGCGGGTACCGGTCAGACGCCGACGCCTCCGACGGCACCTACGATCAGTTCGTTCTCGAACGACAGCAATATCGTCGGTGACGGGATCACGAACGACAATACCCTGGTGCTGAGCGGGACTGCCTCCGCAGGCAACTCCGTCAAAGTTTACGACGGAACAACTTTGCTCGGGTCTGCCACAGCAAACAGCAGCGGAAACTGGACTTACACAACCAGCACGCTCGCAAACGGCAAGCACAGCTTCTCGGCATCCGCTACATCCTCGAGCGGCACCAGCGCGTTGTCCAAAACGCTTGCCGTCACTGTCGATACCGTCGCCCCGGCGGCTCCAGCGATCGTTTCATCCTCTCCCAAGGCTGGCCAGAGTTCGGTTTTGACACTGACAGGCAATGCAGAGGCAAACAGCAAGGTGAACGTCTATGATGGAAAGACCCTGTTGGGATCAGCCACTGCGAACGGAAGTGGGGCGTGGACTCTCACCACAGCAGCTCTGTCGACCGGCGCTCATCAGTTCACGGCAACGGCCTCGGACGCGGCCGGCAACAACAGCGTGACTTCGTCTTCCTTCAACGCCACCATCAAGGCGCCCACCAGCACGCCAACGGTCACGTCGGTCACGGCGTCCGGCGCCGGAATTCTGGCCGGGACTGGCAATCTTGGGGCCGGAAAAACGGTTACTTTGGCGGTCAAATTGAGCGAGGCTGTGACGGTCACGGGCGGCACGCCAACGCTGAAACTCAACGATGGCGGTACTGCAACCTACACCGGCGGCTCCGGCACCAACGTATTGTCGTTCACCTACAAAACCGCAGCCGGTCAAAACACCTCTGACCTGACCGTGACGGGAGTCAATCTGGGCACGGCCACCGTGAAGGGCAGCGCCGGCGGAATTGCCAATCTTACGAGTGCAGTCTCAAATCCCGCCGGCACGCTGAGGATCGATACGACGAGACCAATGGTGACGTCTGTTGCGGCGTCGGGTTCAGGAATATCGGCGGGCTCGGGAGTCGTGGGAGTTGGCAAGGTTGTCAACCTAACGCTCAAATTGAGCGAAGCAGTCACCGTCACAGGGGGCACGCCCACGCTCAAGCTCAACGATGGTGGTACGGCGACTTATGCATCGGGTTCGGGCAGCGACACGTTGACCTTCAGATACACGGTCGCAGCCGGTCAGAACACAGCAGATCTTGCAGTGACTGCGGTCAATTCCGGCACTGCAACGGTGAAAGACGGCGCGGGCAATATCGCCAATCTTGCGGCAGCGATCTCCAATCCCGCGGGCGTGCTGCAGGTCAACACGACCGCCACGGCGACAAACTCGCCGACTCCGTCGACCGGGAGCGGCGGGAACCCCGACAGCACGCCTCATCACTGGCAGCACCACTTTGCTGCCTTCAGCGGTGCCACCCGCACAACCGTTGCGTCCACCGATACGGCAGGCCAAGCCGCCAAAGTGCAGGATACATCCGCAGGTGATACATCGCACATGATGGGGTCCTCGCTGGATCATCGCCTGGCGCTGTTCGCGCAGCACATTGCGTCGGCCTTTCCGTCTTCGCCGTTCGCTGAAGCGAACACCTCGGCGGTCAGTCAAGGAGCATGGAAGGGTTCAGAGCTCCCGCACTTGGCTCAGCCCGTCGCAAACCAGCAGCACGGCCCCATTGCGGGCCCACTCTGAGCCGCTCGGTCAACCATCTTTCTCTCCAAAAATGCTGCGGCCAGAAGCCGACAAGAGCGTGCTGAGGCCGCAGCGACCGCCTTCCAACGGAGCGAACTCCACCTTTCCGGCGGCTCCGTTCCCCGCAGCCGTGTTTGAACTGGCGCAATGCCGGTCCTTGTCACGCCAGACGCCGGGGGGGCCGAATCCGTATGTGATGCGAGGTGAGATGCGGCGTACGGCTCGACATCGCCTCGCGATACAATTCCGCATAGCGGTCGGCAACGATGGTTGCGGTGAAACGAGATCGTATTCGAGCCAGGGCGCCCTCACGGGATTGCGCGAGAAAGCTTGGGTCGGCAACGAATCGTTCTATAGCGTGTATGAGGTTCGCCTCGTCCTTTGGTTCAACGATGACGCCTGTCACACCGTCATCGATGATATCCGGAATACCGGACCATCTTGTGCCAATCGCTGGGAGGCCGAGCGCCATACCTTCGAGAAGACAAACGGGATACATTTCGCCGGGCTCGTAAGTCGGTAGGACGATCACCTGGGCGCTCCGCATTAGTGCGGGGACCTCTCGGTGATCGACCTTACCCTTGGATTCGACGATACGCCGCAAATCCAGCCGGTCGATTTCCCTTTCGATCTGGCCGCGCATCGGTCCGTCTCCGATGAACAGGGCCCGAAGTTCGGGATAGCGCGCGGAGAGCTTGGAGAGCGCACCCAATAATTCTAGATGGCCCTTGCCGAAGACCATGCGCGCGACCATGACTAGCGTGAATGCGCCGCCGTTCGCGTGAGGACCAGACTGTGTGAATAACTCCTCGTCAACGCAGAATGGAATGACCCTGGACCGGTCAGAAGACACACCTTCCGACATCAGTTCAGCAAGGGCAGCCTTGTAAGGCATGACGATCGTTGACGAGATACGCTTCTCTATCCAGAAGGTGATTTCGGCGAGCAGATCACGTTGCGGCGCGAACCAGCTCAGCGTGCCGTGGTGCGTGACGATGACATGGGCGCCCGCCATGGCCGCTGCAATAAAGCCGTCGAGACAGGAGATGCCAACAGCCTGGATGTGCAAGACGTCATTCTTCTTGAGCAATCGATAGATTGCCGCGATTCGTTGAACGCGTAGCACCGCCGTGCCGAGCTTTCCTGGCAGGAGCTGTGCAATGGAATTTCGATTGGGCAGGTCATGCACGGCTATGCCGCGCCCGCCAGCAATCTCCCGGACTTCCTGCCGATTGTGGAGGTCCATTAAGATCGTCGGAGCAAGGCCGCGACGCCTTTGGGCGGCAGTGAGTTGCAGGATGAAGGTCTCGACGCCGGTCATTCCGAAATTGGTGCCCATATAGTGCAGAACTCGCACTTTTTGGCGAGGCTCCGGCTGCGCGAAAGGCTTCACCTGCCGTGCAGGCATCCCGACCGAGGCTAGGGCCTGACCATTCAGCGCGGCGAGGATTGCCTGGGCTTGCGATCTTGCGAAATCAGTTTCGAAATAAGCCAGCAGATCCGCCAAATCCGCGGACAAATCGAACGCCAAAAGAGCAGGAATAATACAGGCCGCCAATACGGCTAATCGCATGATTTAAATCGTGACGCTGGAGACAATTAATGTTTACACGCCGAAATATAAATCATCGGGCGTGTCAGGGACTGCGGCGTTGTGGCGCAAACGGCGGATCACATTGTCGCATGCAACCGGCTGTTCAGCGAATTTGCCATCACGCCAGCTGACGTGGTCAAGCAGCCGATTGACATGTTCCGACGGAGCAGAGCGCCGTTGGGGAACTTGTCGCGGCAGGCATCGGCTGATTCGATCTTCATTTTGTTCGATATTTAAATATCGACTACGGTAATTAACCTTTTTTCCCGACACCCCTATTCATGTCCAATGGATTTCAGTAGTATATTTTAATCAGATTGCCGGTTTAGCTCAGGGTTAGAGCGCCGCCATCGTATGGCGGAGGTCGGGAGTTCAAGTCTCTTCAACCGGCACCAACTGTCTCGACGTGTTATTCGCCAGAGATCCAGCATCCCCAAAGGAATCTCGTAGTCCCTCTCGACGTCATTGACATCGGCATTTTCGGCTGAAGCGCAACGAGGGTGGCAACAAAGGGGCGGGACCGGCCTTCACATCGCATCAACGCCATCAACATCGTTTCGCTCTACCTGCAACGCGCGAGCATTGCTCCCAATAGCCTGGGAGGAGATCCGCCCTGCTCGCGATGAAGCTCAGTGAGACTTCCACAGCGCGTAGCCCAGCGCCCTTTGATTGACGCAACTGCGGCCACCTGCAACAACTGCAGTCGGGCTCTATTTCATTATGCAAATGCCGCGCGGATCAATCGTACTACCGGATCTTCCGTGTGCTGATTTGGCTAGTCAACGAAGCCTCATCTTCGTGGTAATATTGCATGAGCGGAGCAGCCGATTTCGGACTTGCCTCTGGTAAGAAGCAAAGGGAGCACCTCGAAACCTTACGGCAGCAAACCAGACTCGGAGCTCGGTCGTTTTGCCGCCACGCTACTCATTTGCCGCCTTGGTCGGGGTATCGGACTCGCGCGACACGACCTGGACTTCGACCTCATCTTCACGGCCGCGCCTGCGCTGCAAAAGCCGAAGCTCGAGATCAGCCACCAATTTTCGCAAATGTTTCACTTCAGAATATCGACGAGCCAGATCCCCAGGCATGAATTCCAACTGCTCAATGATCTTTTCGTTTTCAAAACAGGAAGTCAGGGCGCATGGACCGGCAGCCGCATCGATCCGACCCGGACATGCGCTACAATTAATCAAATATCAAAACTAAGACAAACTAGTTCGCAATATTATCCGATATAATATGTTAAATAACTCGTTAGTGAAATTCAAGGTGAGAAGTGTTCCCCACGTGCGATTTGATCCAGCACCGGCCAGCAATTGCCGATACTTGCCGTCCACACCCCAAAAGTTCATATCGTTCGGATTTCCGCGCCACGTCCGATCTGTGCGCTTGAACTTTTTCTCATCCGCCGACGAACAACCACTGCATCAAACGCACCGCGCTCCAGACCAGCGCGCTCATCCAGCCAGCCATGGATATCGAACACAGAACGATCCAAGCAATCTTCACGGCGGATGCGCGTTTGCGGCGTCCGTATTCCTGTGCGACTTGGGACATACTCTTACGCTGCTTCTGAGAGCCCTGACAATTGGTCGTCGTCCGCAGGGTGCCGGTTCAACGGAACATATGCAGCTTGTCGCCAATAAGCATCGGAAGCGGGACCGAATGCAAACCGTCTTCCGTATCCTTAAAGCGCCGGCCACTACTTTAGACCAAGGCCGCCCCCGTCAAAGAATCGGAGTTCCTAGGCCGACGCTCCGGTTGCACGAGTCTGTTGTTTCATTGATGTATGGGCCGCACCAGGCCTTCGCTTTTGTTGTTCTATTGTGAGCAAGATGTTTCCGGAACTAAATCAATCGGTGAGCCGGCCGCGTTCGACGGCCGCGGACATTCTGGAAATCAACGGAGGGACGGGCCCCGGCTTTGACGCGCTTCGATTCCTGTTGTCGGTGTGGGTCTTTACGGTACACGCGATGTTCATTTGCGATGGAGCCGACGCTGCCGAAGCATTTGTTGCCAACCCGCTTCACAGCCTTCTCGTCAAGCCCGCTCTACCAATGTTCTTTATTGTCAGCGGCTATCTGGTCGCCGGAAGTGCCATCCGCACGAAGAGCGTATCGACCTTTCTCATGTTCCGCGTGCTGAGAATAATGCCTGCGCTAACTATCGAAGTTGCGCTCAGCGCATTGGTCCTCGGACCATGGCTCACGGAAAAGACATTTCCCGAGTACTTCTCTGATCCATTGTTTGCGAAATACTTCCTGAACATTGTCGGCAACGTTCAGTTTTTTCTCCCAGGATTGTTTCTGCACAATCCCGTACCTGGCGCGGTGAATCTCAATCTATGGACGCTTAAGCCGGAATTTTTCTGCTATCTCTTCATTTCGACCATGATCGCGATGAAATTCATTTTCAGCAGGAAGATATACACTCTCGTTGCATTCCTGACGATTGTCTTGAGCGCGGTGTACGTGATCCGGGGCGGGCAACTCTATAACTTTGTCGGCGTGGCCGACTGGAAGATACTCATTCTGTCATTCGTCATTGGCGGCTGCGCGTTCCACTGGAACGACGGTCTCGTCATGTCTGGCCCCGGTGCCCTGCTAGCGGTGCTTATCGCGGCCGGCGCCACGATGTATTCGCCCCTTATTATCCTTCACCTTCTGGCGTTGACATATATCGTCATCTACATTGGCACACGCAAAATGCGCCTTCCGGGTATTCTGCGGGATAGGGACTGTTCATACGGTATCTACTTGTTTGGCTTCCCGATTCAGCAGACGATGGTGTATCTCCTACCTTCCGACTATCGGAGCGGCCTAGTCGTTCTGCTGGTGGGCTTGCCGCTGACACTTGCATTTGCGATGCTTTCCTGGACTTTCGTCGAGGAGCCTGTCTCCAGGCTGAAGGCTCGTATCAAGCGTGGAATTCAGATCGATACCAGATGGCGTCTCAAGCTCCGACCCAACTGAGCAAAAAACTCGCTCTTTGATCGTGGGACCCGCCAAGCTTTGTGATCCTCGCTTCAGGCCGCCCGTCGGGCTAGTTAAGCGTTTGCACCCTGCTGCAGCACAGGGGCCTGTAGCCGGTGTGGGGGATAAATTTCACACTCCCCTCTAAGTTCGTCGCAATCGGCACAGTTCAGCCCGTCCAAATCGCCCGCTGCGATGCGCTCTGCCGATACAGCGGTGAACCGAGTCCTTGTCGAGACGTCACCATGCGATCACGGCTGCAGCAGCACGGATGGCGAAACAACAGGGATACACCGTCAGGTCGACGCAATCGCTTCGGAACCTGCACTCGTCAACACCGGCTTTCCATCTGCTATCTCGACGAAATTTAGGTCGACAAGCGTCTGAAGCGTCAATGGGTCGATCGGTAGCCATCTCAAGCGATTTGCTCTGATATCTCTCAACGCCCAACGCAAATCAATCGCCCGGTCCCGATCAACACGATCTGTCCAGATATCAGGTTCAACGATGGCTTTGAGCAAAGGGGACGCCGGGCTAACTACAGGGACTTTTACGGGCCCCGGCCCGCCATCGGCGCTGGCATGTTCGGCGGCGTCGATCCTCTCTCCATTGGAGGTCACACCGGGGGAAGGCATTGGTTCTCGAGGGACTTCTTGATTGCCCACCACCGCCCGTTGATGCTCCTGGATATTCCCTTCGAAAGCTACCAGCGCAGTCGCGTCGCATGCATGTGGGTCTAGCGCCTCCGGGAGCGGCGTCAATTTTTCATCTGTAGCATCCCATCCAATCAAAGGCCGATCACAAGAGGAATCGCCACCCTGAATTAAATGCTGAATATCCAGAGGTTCGAACCCAGCAGCATCGTCCGCGGCAGACGAGATCGAAACGTCGAGATCTGCAGTCGAGGCAGATTCTATCCAAGTGGTGTTACTTCCTTGGCTGCGTTCTGGGATTTCGATCGGAGGGTCCAGCATGGTTTGCGCCCCGCCATCCGGGCGGTCTGGGTCTGCCGTGTCCAACTCATGCAAATAATCTTCCGATATCCGGTCCTTTTCGATGGCCGATGCTTCTTCGACGTACAGTTTGGTATCGGTGAGAGACGACGGTTGCCCGACTTCCTTTGCTGGTGGGCTCGCTTCGGATTGTCGGTCTAGCGTCGCCGCTTCAACTTCGAGAGCCGGCTTGCTGGCTATCTCATTTTTTTGAAGTTGTGGCCGTTCGATAGGCGTCGGCGCTCCTTCAGCAAGCGTCGCTAGGAGTGACGGGCCACTTACCGCACTCTCCTGCTGAGGATGCCCTTCCGTGATCTCGAGCATTGGCGAAACAGAAACGCCGCTCGATGCGGAGAACTCGTCAAAGAACCGACCAACCTCATCATCATCCTCATGCTGCTCGACTTCTCCGGGCAGCCCTCCCTTGAACAGTTCGGCCGTGGAATGCACCGCGGCATCCAAGTCGGCACGAGTGGACATGGCTGAGGGGCGATCGTTATGATCCTGCATTGAATCAACGCTCAGATTCGCCGGGGCGGTTCTGAACACCGAAGCTATCTCAATCTTGAGGACGCTGACGGTCGTCGCACTGAGCGGCTGCGGATCGTGATCTGTATCTTGCAGCGCCGGCCTGGCCACCGACTCCAAGGACGGCTCAACTGGCGGTTGGGCAGGAATGAAGGAAACAGAATTGGCCGACTCGCCGCCCGCTGGCGCAGGAAGCGAAATTCCATCGCCGGTTTCTTCCGGAGCGAGACTATCTTCGGTCGTGGCCGGGGTCAGTTGGTAATCATCCCAAGCCAGATCCGATAGCTCATCAACACGTGCTGGCTCACTCGTCGGTTTAAATGGGCCGTCCAGCAAGCGTCTGAATTCCTCGACGTTCCAGTCGACCGGATCTATCTCCGCCATCTCCAACCTTCTGTCGGAATATTTGGACCGATTTCGACCATCCAGACGACCGAGAAAGGCCGCCAAAAAAGACTGCATCAAGTTCACTCGAATATCCGCTCAGAAATCGACATGCTTAAAGGATCAAGGCATTGAAATAATTATCAAAAATTGGGTTAGTACATATGCAGCCAACTTAAAAACCGAAAACGGCCGCAATTATATGTTTTCGGACACAATTAAACAAATATAAACATTTAAAGCGTCGGGAAAAGTATCATTTCGGCTGATTGGCTTTCCCGGGCAGGTCACCTAGTTTCCTGGCTTTCCTCTACAGGTGGGCCACCTGTCTGCTCCATGGGCGCCTCGATGCGGCCGTGGGACGAAGCACATTTTGGGAAAGCGCATGGACGTTCTCTTCAACGTCGTCGGGATCTTGACTGCGACGATGGTAGTGACCGTTGCCCACTTTCCGTTGGAGACTACGCGAAGCCTGCTAAGCCTTGGCTCAGCCCCCGTGGTTAGATACATCCACCGTCAGAAAGCCCTGACGGTGGCATCGGAGCACGCGCGTATGCGTGCACTACTCGGCCAGTTCATTGACGAAGGACGGCTTATGCTGGCGCGACTACGCGATCCAGCAAGGGACACCGAATCGTCGCGTTTGCACGCCCATGGGTGGACGACCCAGGTCGAAGAGTTTCTTCGGAATGACCTCGGCAGTTCATATGTCGCTCGACTCCACTCCACATCATTCGTTGACGATGGTGAGATCGAAGGCATTCCGCTGGAGCGGCTGCAGGACTGGAGGAATCTGTGCGGCCGCGTCAGCTATCTGGAGTTGCTTCGCGCCGAGATTTAGCGTCGCTGGCGAAAGCCAATTGAGCAACCGAATAATAGATAACCGCGAAGCGGGAACCTGTTCACCTTAACTACTGGTTGGACGACATCGATCACACAACCAAAATCTCAGGTTCGGGAGGCGTGCCCTTTTTGACGTCGCCCGCGGGATGCCCGCTTGCCTGCGGCAGCTTGGGCGATCGCAAACTCCTCAATGCGTCGGCCTGTCTTCAAAGCCGCAACCAACCATCGCGGTTGCTTTCCGCGCCCGGACCAAGTCTCCGTCGGGCTGTTGGGATTACGATATTTCGGCAGGACTTCCGGATACTTACGACGGCGACGCACGGCACCTGACGAATTCTGCAGCTCGGTGTCCCGTTCCTCGCCCTCGCGGTGGAGTTGCGAAAGACGCTTCTCCAACTCCCGCTTCTCCGTCGTCAGACGCGCCGACAGGATACGACCAATTTGTTCGTGCAACCGCCACAATTCATCGACGGACATGTTATCGAAGTCTAATTTGTGGGTCATCAAGTGGTCTCGATCTCGGAATCGCCCGCAGCATGCAGATTGGACGACCTCTCTTGCCGTATTTCAAGCAATCCCGCAAGGTCGGGAACTCGGGCGGCCACCAAGCACCCAGCCTTGGCAGGCGCATCTAGCGGACTTCCTGAATGTCAGACTGCAAGCGATGAAGGGCTGCATAGCGGCCTCCGCGCTTGATCAATTCGTCATGCGTACCATCCTCGACCAATCGTCCGCGATCAATGGTTAATATTCGATTTGCACGCCGAACTGTTGAAAGACGATGAGCGATAACGAATACCGTCCTACCCTGTGCGATGCGCCGCATGTTGTCCTGGATGATGCGCTCGCTTTCATAATCGAGCGCACTTGTCGCTTCGTCGAAAATAAGAATGCGCGGATTCGTCACAAGTGCGCGGGCTATCGCTATCCGTTGGCGCTGTCCGCCTGACAGACTTGTGCCGCGCTCCCCGACAACCGTGTCATAGCCTTCTTGAAGCTCCAGGATGAACTCGTGAGCACCTGCGAGTTTTGCTGCCTCGACGACCCGTTCAATCGGCATGCTCGGATCCGATAGAGCGATGTTGTCGCGAATAGATTGGTTGAAGAGAACGCTTTCTTGCAACACGGACCCCACCTGTCGACGTAGCCAGGAGGTATCAACCATGGATATATCGACGCCATCGATAAGTATGCGGCCGCTCTCAGGAATGAACAGCCTCTGGATCAATTTCGCGACTGTGCTCTTCCCTGAACCGGAAGGTCCGATTATTCCGATCACCTGGCCGGCAGAAACGCCAAAGCTGACGGCATGAAGTACTTCAGGGCCATCGGGACGGTATCGAAAAACAACGCGATCGAAAGTAACGTCGCCTCTAATGGACGGCAACGCGGCACGGGCAGGATTAAACCGGGGTTCGGGAGGCGTGTTGAGAATGTCGCCAAGGCGATCCACCGAGATCTGCGCTTGATGAAAATCCTGCCAAATCTGCACGAGACGCAGCACCGGCTGGCTTACCCGTCCCGCCAGGATGTTGAATGCGACGAGTTCACCCACTGTCAGGTCACCAGAAATAACGAGGCGTGCCCCGAAATACAGGATACCGGCGGTTACGAGCTTGTTGACGAATTGAACGCTATTGCTTGCATAGTTGCCTAGCCTAAGAACCCTGAAGCTTGCAGCGACATATCCAGCCAGCTGCTCTTCCCAGCGCCTCTGCATCTGTGGCTCAATAGCCATTGCCTTCAAAGTATCGACGCCGTTGACGCATTCCACCAAGAACGCCTGATTTTCCGCACCGCGTTTAAATTTTTCGTCAAGCAATCGGCGAAATGGCGGCGTCGCGCCGGCGGAGATGCCGATATAGAACGGGAATCCGAGCAAGACGATGCCGGTCAATAGCGGGGAGTAGAAAAGCATCACGCCGAGAAACACGAACGTAAACAGGAGATCAATAACCAGCGTCAGCGCAGAACTTGTTAGGAAGTTCCGAATGTTCTCAAGCTCACGAACGCGAGCGACAGAATCGCCGACACGCCTAGCCTGAAAATACGCTGTTGGAAGCGCAAGCAGATGTTGAAACAGCCGCGCGCCGAGCTCGACATCAATACGGTTGGTCGCGTGGGAAAAAAGATAAGTACGCAAAATACCGAGAATGGTCTCGAATAGACCTATTCCGATAAGGCCGATTGCGAGCACGTCCAGCGTGCTGAGGCTTCGCTGCACCAGCACCTTGTCAATGACGGCCTGAAAGAACAGCGGTGATGCCAAGCCCAGAAGCTGCAAGAAAAAGGATCCGACCAGCACCTCAACCAATTGAGCTCGGTATTTGTGGATGGCGCCGAGAAACCAGGTCAAATCGAAACGGCGCGTGAGCTCCGTCAAGCTGGCGCGCTTGGTCATCAAAACAAGCCGCCCGTCCCAGATCGCTTCCAGATCCGCTCTGGTCAGTAATTCCGGGCGCGGCGTCCTTGTCGACTGAGCGACGACCTTGTCATCCCCCACCTTTCCGAGAAGAATGAATCCGCCGTCCTTGAGCGCAGCGATGGCAGGCAAGGGTGTATTGAGGAGCCGCCCCCAGTCTGTTTTGAGCTCACGGGCCTTGAGCCCAAACTCTCTCGCACACCGGACCATTTCCGCAGTGCCGATATCTGCCATGCCGCAATAGTGGCGTATTTGCGCCGGGTCTGCGCTGATGCCGTGAAAACGCAGCATCATGGCGAGTGCGATGAGACCCGGGTCATTTGGCCCGGGCACGTCCATATCTGCGTTCATTATCTGCCCTATCGGCGGCACCCCCGGCCGCCTCCTGCCACTTGATGATAGCCCTTGTTGGTAAAGTTATAGCGATAATCAGGCGCTGATTCGGCACGGATTTATTCAAAAAATATCCTCAATCAGCTGAAATAACAGAGTTGGAGCTGATATAATTCGAGAATTCGCTCCGGTTGCGCCAAGGCGATTCACAATCACGCTGGTCAGGCGCAGATTACCTAATTAAATCATCGGATTAGCCGGACAATGAAGTCGACTGCGAGAATCGTACAATTCCCTGGGCTGTCCAAGCCGCGCTCGACCGAAGAGCTCGAGTTTTTGCCGGCGGCCCTGGAGATCGTTGAAACTCCTCCCTCGCCGTTAGGGCGCGCCATCGGAGCCACGCTTCTCGGGCTGTTCGTGGCCAGCCTGATATGGGCAAGTTTCGGCCGCGTTGATATCGTTGCGACTGCTACGGGAAAGGTCATTCCAACCGGCCGCAGCAAGGTCATTCAACCGTTCGAAACGGGCGTTGTGCGCGCCATTCGCGTTTCCGAGGGGCAGTTTGTCGAGTCCGGCCAGCCCCTGATTGAGCTGGACCCCACCATCAACGACGGCGAGATCAGTCATCTTCTGGGTGACCTCCGTTCAGTGCAGCTCGATATTGCTCGCTTGAGAGCGGCGCTGGCGGATACGGACGACCCGCTGAGTGCCTTTCAACCCCCAGACAAGGTCAATCCGGATCTGGTGGCAATGCAGCGTCAATTCCTGATCGCACAGGTCTCCGAGCACCGCGCCAAGATCGCGTCGCTCGACGGCCAAAAGGCGCAAAAGGAAGCGGCCCTGGCCACGATTTCCGCCACGGTCAGCAAGCTCGATGCGGTCATTCCCACCATTGAGGAGCGTGTAAACATTCGCAAAAACCTCAACGAGTTTGGATCCAAACTACAATATTATGAAGTGTTGCAGCAGCTCACCGAAAGCCAGCAAGAACGCTTGGTCCAGAAGAGCCACGCCATAGAAATGCAGGCGGCGATTGCGACCATTCTCGAAACGCGATCGCAGACGAGGGCCGAATTCCGTCGCACTTTGCTCGCAGACCTTGCTGAAGCCGAAAGGAAGGCCTCTGGATTCACCGCCGACCTTTCAAAGGCGGAGCAGCGGGCCAAGCTTCAGTCGTTGACTGCACCAGTATCCGGTACGGTGCAGCAGCTGGCTGTTCACACGATTGGCGGGGTTGTTACCCCCGCACAGGCACTCATGGTCATTGTCCCCTACGACAGCAAGTTGGAGATCGAGGCGGCTATCAACAATCGTGACATCGGCTTTGTTCACACTGGTGACGATGTCGAAATCAAGGTCGATACCTTCGACTTCACCAGATACGGCCTCCTGCATGGAAAGGTACTTAGCATCTCATCCGACGCAGTCACGCGCGAAGTTCCAGGAGAAAAACCGACGGACCGACAGGCGCCCGGATCCACCACCACGACGAGCGAACCCAAGGGTCAGGAAATGACCTACGTGGCGCGCATTGCCGTTTCTAATCCCCGTATTCAGATCGACGATCGAGTGGTTAGCCTCTCGCCAGGGATGGCTGTCACGGCAGAGATCAAGACGGGCTCGCGACGGCTGATCAGCTATTTGCTGTCGCCCATCATGAAGTATAGGCAAGAGAGCATGCGCGAGCGATAAACATTCACCTGCTCGGCGCGAGCCTTTCGCGCGCGCCCGTACTCGATGTTGGTTGCGATCGACGCGAAGAGAGTGGCTGCCTAGTCGCCTGAAGTGAAGCTCCCGCCGTTGGGCGAGCGACTGGCAAGGGAATTCGCACGCGCGGCGTTGCTTGAGGCTCGGTCAGAGACGGGCGAAGCGCGGGCAAGGACGTGACGGCCGTCTGGTCTGCCGGCATGTCGCGGTCGAGCGAGGCAGGAGGCACTAGAGCCCCTGTAAACGCAGGGTCATTGGAATGCAGCCCCAGCGCTGCTGTTGGCCAAAGACCAAAAGTTACCCATTCTGGAAATCGAGAGGCGAAGGCTTTGGCCAAATCGTCTTTGCGCGTCACCGGCGCCAGATCTGGATAAACCCAATAGGGCAGCCCAGCCTGCGTGTCGGAACGTCCTCCGGAAACGCTTCCCTCCGAATCGGAGGACCGAGCCCGCGGGGACGATGACGCGTTCTTTTCGAGAGAGACCGTTCTCTGATCCATCGACGAATTGCTGAGAAACGTTCTGTCTTCCGCCTCGGACGTCCGAGTTTTCGGCAAGAGGGCGGTCTCTGCAGTCGCCCCCAAGAGGCCAGCGGGCACCGGCGGCGGCGGATCGAGTCCAGCCGTCGGACCGACGAGATAGTCCGCCTCGCCCGGCAGCGGAGATGGAATATCGTACTCGGGCTGCCTGAAGCCTGCCGGAGGAACGGGGGACGCGTTGCGACTCTTCAGAGTGCGGCGCGCTTCATCCGCGTGTGGACCGCCCGGATAACGTTCCAAATATGACCAAAAATTCTCCAACGCACCTGCGCGGCAAACCCTTTGCCACAGGAGAACCTCGCGCCGAGTCGCCAGCAGGGCGCGAACGCGCTTGGCCAACGGATTACGCCAATGATCCGCCAGAAAATCCGCGTAGGAATCGAGCGTATCGCGCAAGAGCGCCGCAAAGTAAGCATCCTGCCCGGAAAGTCCCGACATCGGTCGCAACCGCAACCGGTCCATTTCCCGAGATTCAGGCTCTTTTGACATTCCGTGCTCATACAGTGAGAGCTGCGATAATATGCCTGAGCCGTGCCAAGGCACCTGCTCTCCGTGCGTCATTTCATTTACGCGTATACGGACACGTACAAGGCCATCGGCGAGCGTGGAATTCCTGTCCTCAATCATCTCGGCAATGGCTTTAGCGTAAAGGCCGTAACCGTCGCTGCTTCGAAAAGCGGGCGAGATCATTCCCGGTGCCGCATTAGATGCCACGAGGACGTTAGGCGCCGTCTCGATCCATGCCAGCCCGCTGGCTGGTGGCTGCCCCGAAAGCAGAAACGTACTTCCGCGCGCGGCATCCAGAATGACGAGAGCAGCCTGTGGGCGAAGCGCCGAAAGTGAGTGGGTGAGATCGGAGACGCGCAGGGCGAACCGGGGCAAAATTGAGGTTTCGGCAACGTCGATATCGAAATCGGCATCGACCGGCAGCAGAAAATTTTCCCCCTGAAACTGAAGTGCATAGCCACTAAAGTACACCAGAGCAACCGCATCGGGGCCAGCCTTCGAGACCCTCTCGACGAAGTCGAAAAATGTTTTCTTGAGGTTCGCACTATTCAGGTCACGGGTGTCGGCAACTTCAAATCCTGCCGCCCGCAACTCACCTGCAATGAGCCCGGCATCGTTTGCTGCGATCTCAACCCGCTGCTGCCCCCGATACGACGCGTTCCCGACAACGAGAGCAATGCGCTCAGACGCAGCCATACTCGCGCGTGACTGTAGATGAACAGCGACAAAGCACAGCAACAACATTTTCAAGTATGTTTGCATTTTTCTCGCTGAAATGCCTTGCAGGCTGAAGCATTGCTTTAACACAGCCGAGTCCGAAGAATCGGTCAGGTTGCGAAGAAACTGCACAGATTGATCGCGGAACCAGCGCCCAATCACCGCTGCGGTCTGAGCGCCTTGGAAGAGTCAACTTGGATATTGCTGTTGGCTAATTGCTGACGTGGCCAATTGGAAGGTTGGAGTGGCACGACCAGTCTCGGAATTCACAGTGGTTCCCGAAGAGCTTGTGTCGAACGGCGAGGAAGAGAATGCAGATGCGATATGTTGCGACCAAAGTGCGAGCTTGGAGTCGATTGAATCGAGCCATGCCGACTTGGACTCTGAGCCATTCGTCAGGACCTCGTTGCCTTGAGCCGTGGAAAGCGGTGGATCGACAAGCAACGTGCCACCATTTCCATCGCTTGATACGATGAAGTTACCCAGCGAATAGTTGCCACTCAAGGCAATAGTGGCGGTATTGGTTCCGTCACTCACGCTGAGATTTCCAGGTGAATTATTCCCAGAATAGGTGACGGTTGCGCCGGCGCCGGCGGTAATATCCCGTAAATCGATCAAATCGCCCTTGGTGAGTTGGCCGCTGATAGTGCCACCGAATTGCGTCGACTGGTCAATTATTAGCGACCCGGTAGCTCCCGCGAAACGTACTGTACCCGAATAGGCCCCAACAAGCTCGACGCTGGCACCGCTGCCGACTATGAGCGAGTTTGATCCAATGACCGTCCCGCTACCGGACAAAACGATGATTCCATCGCCATTGAGATCCTGGTGGAGCGTGTTCTCCGCCCGCTGAAGCGCTGCGCTGCTTCCAAGCACCAAGCCAGTGTCGCTCAGATAGTTGCCATTGCTGTCGGTGGTCCAGAGGATGAACTGGTCCGTGCCAGGAGCTTGCCATGCAACCAAGTAGCCGGTGGAGGTCTGCTCCGCACCGATCGGGGTCCAAACTCCAAACTGCGCTGCGACGACGGGCGAGCCGTAATAGTTCAGCTCAAGTCCGGAGCCCCCATCAACGGGGGTCAAATTGAAACTCGTACCAACCTGCGCCAGGCTCGTGCTGCCCAATGATTCAATAGCCGTTGTCGCCGCTCCGGCAACACCGATCACCCCATTCCCATTAAGGTCCTGATGGAAGCTGCTCTCCGCACGTTCGAACGAGGCACTGGTCCCCGAGATGACGCCCGTGTTGCTTCGATAGTTACCGCTGGAGTCCGTGTACCAGATGATGAACTGGTTCGTACCAGGCGCTTGCCAGGCGATCTGGTAGCCGCTCGACGTCTTCTCAACGGCAACCGGAGTCCAGACACCAAACTGCTCTGCGACCACGGCCGAACCGGCGTATTTGAGTTGCGGTCCTGAACCGCCAGCCACGGGATTCAGATAGAAATTTGCGCCAACCTGCACGAGGCTTGTGCTGCCAGAGGATTCAATCGTCGACACCGTCGTCGGGACACCGATCGTGCCGTCTCCGTTCAGATCCTGTCGAAAGCTGGTCTCCGCCTGTTCCAGGGTAATGCTGTCACCGGACAGCGCAGCTGTGTTGCTCAGATAGTTGCCTTTGGCGTCCGTGTTCCAAATGATGAACTGGTTCGAGCCAGGCGCCTGCCAAGCGATTTGATAACCGCCCGACGTCTTTTCAGCGGCAACCGGAGTCCAGACACCAAATTGCGCTGCGACCACGGACGCGTCACCATACTTCAGCACCGGCCCTGAACCGCCACCCACGGGATTCATGTAGTAGTTGCGTCCGGCCTTAACCAGACTTGTCGCGCCCAAGGCTTCGATGGTCAGCGTCGTGGTGTCGATCTGCAGCGTGCCGGAAGGATTGGTCACCGCGCCCGCCAGATTGGCCGTGTTGCCGGCGCTGTCCTTCACCGTCGCCGAGTTCAGGTTCACCGCCGTCACCGCGAGGTCCGACGTATTCTGGCCAGTTCCAACCGTGTAGCTGAAGGTCAGGACCTTCGTGCCGGACCCACCCGTATAGGCTGCAACACCGCCATTGTTCAGCTTCAACGTAGGGGTGCCGCCTGCCACCGTCACTGCTTCATCGAGGTTCACCGTCAACGTCACCACGTCGCCGACATTTAGAATGCCGTTCCCCGAGGTGATCCCGGTGCCAGCGGCAGCGACCGACGATACTGTCGGCGTCGTGGTGTCGATTTGCAGCGTGCCGGAAGGATTGGTCACCGCGCCGGCCAGATTGGCAGTGTTGCCGGCGCTGTCCTTCACCGTCGCCGAGTTCAGGTTCACCGCCGTCACCGCGAGGTCCGACGTATTCTGGCCAGCTCCAACCGTGTAGCTGAAGGTCAGGACCTTCGTGCCAGACCCACCCGTGTAGGCTGCAACGCCGCCATTGTTCAGCTTCAACGTAGGGGTGCCGCCTGCCACCGTCACTGCTTCATTGAGGTTCACCGTCAAGGTCACCACGTCGCCGGCATTCAGAATGCCGTTCCCCGAAGTGATCCCGGTGCCCGAGGCCGCCAGCGACGACACCGTCGGCGCTGTGGTGTCGATCTGCAGCGTGCCGGACGGATTGGTCACCGCGCCGGCCAAGTTTGCAGTGTTGCCGGCGCCATCCTTCACTGTCGCCGAGTTCAGGTTCACCGCCGTCACCGTGAGGTCGGAGGTGTTCTGGCCGGCTCCCACCGTATAGCTGAAAGTCAGGGCATTGGTGCCCGAACCGCCGGCATAAGTCGCCGTGCCACCGCCGTTTAGGGCCAGCGTCGGCGTACCGCCGACCACCGTCACCGCAGAGCTCAGATTCACCGTCAACGTTACCACGTCGCCGGCATTCAGAATGCCGTTCCCCGAAGTGATCCCGGCGCCCGAAGCCGCCACCGACGATACCGTCGTTGCAGCAGTGTTGATTTGCAGCGTCCCGGACGGATTGGTCACCGCGCCAGCCAGGTTGGCAATGTTGCCAGCGCTATCCTTCGCCACCGCCGAGTTCAGATTCACCGCCGTCACCGCGAGGTCCGACGTATTCTGGCCAGCTCCAACCGTGTAGCTGAAGGCCAAGGCGTTGGTGCCTGAGCCGCCGGCATAGGTCGCCGTGCCGCCGTTATTCAGCGTCAACGTCGGCGTGCCGCCGGACACCGTCACCGCCTCGCTCAGGTTCATCGTCAGCGTTACCACGCCGCCGACGCCAAGCGTGCCGTTTCCAGACGTGATGCCAGAACCCGAGGCCACCAGCGACGACACCGTCGGCGCTGTGGTGTCGATCTGCAGCGTGCCGGACGGATTGGTCACCGCGCCGGCCAAGTTTGCAGTGTTGCCGGCGCCATCCTTCACTGTCGCCGAGTTCAGGTTCACCGCCGTCACCGCAAGGTCGGAGGTGTTCTGGCCGGCTCCCACTGTATAGCTGAAAGTCAGGGCATTGGTGCCCGAACCGCCGGCATAAGTCGCCGTGCCACCGCCGTTTAGGGCCAGCGTCGGCGTACCGCCGACCACCGTCACCGCAGAGCTCAGATTCACCGTCAACGTTACCACGTCGCCGGCATTCAGAATGCCGTTCCCCGAAGTGATCCCGGCGCCCGAAGCCGCCACCGACGATACCGTCGTTGCAGCAGTGTTGATTTGCAGCGTCCCGGACGGATTGGTCACCGCGCCAGCCAGGTTGGCAATGTTGCCAGCGCTATCCTTCGCCACCGCCGAGTTCAGATTCACCGCCGTCACCGCGAGGTCCGACGTATTCTGGCCAGCTCCAACCGTGTAGCTGAAGGTCAAGGCGTTGGTGCCTGAGCCGCCGGCATAGGTCGCCGTGCCGCCGTTATTCAGCGTCAACGTCGGCGTGCCGCCGGACACCATCACCGCCTCGCTCAGGTTCATCGTCAGCGTTACTACGCCGCCGACACCAAGCGTGCCGTTTCCAGACGTGAT
Source organism: Bradyrhizobium cosmicum (assembly GCF_007290395.2). Taxonomy (NCBI): domain Bacteria; kingdom Pseudomonadati; phylum Pseudomonadota; class Alphaproteobacteria; order Hyphomicrobiales; family Nitrobacteraceae; genus Bradyrhizobium; species Bradyrhizobium cosmicum. The sequence continues at coordinate 6,519,176 of NZ_CP041656.2, forward strand.
GCCAGAACCCGAGGCCACCAGCGACGACACCGTCGGCGCCGTGGTGTCGACCGGGGATGCAACTGTGCCGACAGTGATCGGATCCGACACCGAGCCAGAGCTAGTGCCGGCCGCATTCGTCACTTTGGCAGAGAAGTTATGGACACCATTCGTCAGGGTATTTGTCGAGAACGACCATGTATTGTTGCTGTTTATCGAGGCGGTGCCAATCTGCGTGGTGCCGTCGAAAATGGTGACTTTGCTGATCGAGTAGCCAGCTTCCACTGAGCCATAAAGAGTAACGACGTTTCCAACCAGGGCGTTACCCGTAATGGTCGGAGAAGGAGGCAGGTTCGAGTCGTTGCCGAACCCAACTCCATTTTCACTCCCGATCGCGCTGACATCTCCGAGCGAGTTAACGTTATAGGCTTGGATGCTGGTCCAGGTATTACCGGCCAACGTGGGAGTCGTAAAAGTCCAGCGCCCGTTGCTGTCGACCGGAGCGCTTCCCAACGCGGTGCCATATGAAGTCGCGAAATAGACGGTGGTATTGGCGCCCGCGGTGCCCGTGAATGTAAAGGTGCCGTTACCATTGTCCACGGGATCACCGAAGACTGGCGTCTTGACCGGCTGCGTGTCGATAATGACCCCGGGAAACAGGACGGAAGCGCCAGTCAGGATCGCCGCATTTCCGCTGCTATCGGTAATCGATGCGCCGTTCGGCAAGTTGGCGCCGGTGATTGCAACTCCCTTGACGATGCTATCGTTCGCTCCAACGCTGTAAGTAAATGTGAGTGTATTGGTGCCGGACCCGCCGCTGTAGACGGCCGTGCCGCCATTGTTCAGCGTCAAGGTCGGAGTTCCAGTCACCGACACAACCGAGCTCGTCTTAAGCGTGAATGTGATGGAGTTTCCGGTCACAGTCTCGCCGGTCTGAGCCGATGTCGTAACCTGCGTGACGATCGGGCCAGTAAACGCGGCGATCGTCGCACTCGCCGCCGATGCTGCTCCGACATTGCCGGCATTGTCAGTCGCTGTAGCAGAAAGGCTATGGCCGCCGACAGCCAGCGTATTGGTTTCGTAGAACCATAAACCGTTGGACGATGTCGTCGCCGTCCCCAGCTTAGTCGAACCATCGTATATCGTGATGATGCTGTTGGCCTGGGCCGTGCCGTTCAGCATCACTTGGTTGCCATTCACCACGTTTCCAAGGATGAGCGGCGCGCCGGGCTTCGTCGTAATGCTGGTATTCGCATAATCCACGGTGATGGACTGATCGCTGGACCAGCCCTCGTAGATTCCCTCTTTCCAATAGACGCCGCCGCCATATCCGAGCGCGCCGTGATAATCGACGACCTGCTGGCCGTTGATCCAGACCTCCAGGAATCCGCTCGCATTGTTCTGGAAGTTGGCCTCGACGTGGACGTCAATAGCTTGACCGCGAACGATCGGCGTCGGAGAAACCCAGAGATAGCCATTCAAGGGATCGCTCGGCAGCGTCGCTGCCGTCCACTCCTTCTGGCCGGGCAGGGCATAGAATGCCTGGACGGCGAGATAATCGCCCTCCCCGGATCCGTTGGGCCCCGTCAGGTGGAACGCAAACGGCGGATTGCCGCCATTTATTGACAGGTATGTCGGGTCATTGTCGTCCGCGTGGAACTGCCCGAGAATTTGCCAATCCAAGTTGTTGCTTGTGTCGTTGAACCCGGGCTGAACCGTAAACTGATACGACAGGTCTATCGTCGAGGTCGCCGAGTAAACCGTACCACCACTGATTTCGCTGCGATGGCTGTCATTGCCTGCCCAGATGTCATTCGGGCGCACCTCGAATCGAATTGTGTGGCTGTCGAGCTGGGTGATTGCCCATGGCGCATTGCCGTTGATGTTGGCATTTTCCGCATAGTACGGCATACCTCCGACGGAGATCGGAGAGGACCATTGGTCGGTCAGCGGAGAGAAGTTGGAAATGGCCCCAGCAATCGTTTGCGTCATGGCTGAGGACGCCACGCTCGTGACGCCCGCGACCGTCGCTGTTGCCGTAAAGCTGTGCGCCCCATCCGCCAGTGAGGGTGTCGCATACGACCAGACTCCCGCGCTGTTAGCCGTCGTCGTGCCGAGCGCGGTAGTACCGTCATAGACGGTAATCGTGCTGTATGCAGTAGCCGTGCCGACAAGCGTCAGTTCATCGGAGTAACTAACACCGGGATCCTTATCGAAAGCGACATTATCCGGAGAAGCCGCCAGAATTACGGGCGGATTAATCTGCGAAACCATTTAGTTAGCCCCCTTCGATGGCCACGAGCGCCCTGATGCAGTCGAATTACTGGATCAAATTGAGAGGCCACCTATGAATTTCGGGCTTTTTAGAATCGTAGAGTTTTAGAAAATCTTCGTGCCCATCCCGTGAATTACACCGTTTATTTCCCACGCCTTGGGCCATCTGATTTAATTGGTGCTCGGGCAGTTCGCGGCGTACCGTGCCGCAACCAGCATTTGCAGATCCCCCTATTCCAATTGAATATTCCAACGTCATCCCCTTTGCGCCGCAGGCCGCTCTAGACGCAGCCCAATACCCCGCACACCCCACCACCCGAGGCACACTATCTTGCACCCTAAAGCAGTAAAACATGGTTAATTGCCCATTGCGGCATCGCTTGGAACCCGAATTGTTCAAAATGTGACACTTCTGGTGCATGTGACGCCTTAAACCACACCATATTACCGACATCAAAGTCTACGCCGTTAATTTGGTGCCGGAGATGAGCGGACGTCCAAATCAAACCCGAGTCGGCAACTTCTGAAATTAACTGTGTAAATCAAATATCGGGGGAATACGATTTATTGCCTCGATCGCCCGAGGCTTTGATGCAATTGCGCCGCACCTCTCGGCTCTATGTGTCCGAAAGTCCGCGAACGCAGCATCGCTCCGCCTGGAGCACGCGCGGGCCATGTGAAGTTGCGCTTACCCCGTTTCCCAGCGCTGTAGGTTGATCCGTCGGAGTTTGTCTCGTTTCGGATCTCGAAAATCTCGAAATCAGTCAACCCGCCGATATTCGACCGTCGATTTTCGCGCTTGCGATGACAACAATCGGGTCTGCTGGACCACCATACCGACAATGATCGAGGTCAGCACCGTGCTAAGGCATTTCGTCATGAAATTGCTCTCGGAGATGTTCAGGACGAGGGTGACCGACCAGATTGCGAACGGGAAGATGTTGGTGTTCGCTTGCCCTGCGGGGTTTGCAATAACCAAGCGGATTGCCCCCCACAAGATCGCGATGAACGCTCCGAAAATCAGCGGAGAGAACGCGTAGCCAAACTCAAGAAACTTGTCGACGTAGCCGTTGTCGACACTCCATTCGGACATATTATCAGCGATACGAGCCCCGAAGCCTCCTCCGAGCAAGCTATAACCAGAGCTATAGAAGTTTTTCAGGATGATCGGCCAGAAATCAGCCCGGCCGGTGAGATCGGTGGATTTCCCGAGGATCCCAACGATCACGTAATTTAGGATGCCGAGCTTGAACGCCACACCGAGAATGCCGATGCCGATGCCGAATTTGACGAACATGGGTTGGCGAAGCGGATATGGCAGGCGGGTAACCAAATATGCCATCGAGAGAAACGCGGGCACGATCACCGCGGCGATCATTCCGGTAGCCGATTGCGTCCCGATCAGGCATGCGCCGCTGAAAGCCAGAAAACACGCCAGAACCGGCGCGGAAAAGATCGAAGTTCGATAGAACAACAGAAGTCCGAGCGTGACCCCGGAAAAGTATCCAAGACCTTGCTTGTGACTGAATATGCCGCGCCACAAGCCCGCGTGAACGGTTTGGTACGGGTCAGTCAACTGGTGAATAGCAGTCTCCGGTAACAACACGACCCAGATAATACTCAGGAGGCAACCGACGGCCATGGTTCGGACTACGAATACGATCGATCGAAAGCCAGGCATCAATCCGATGATTACAAACCCAAGCAATGCCGTGGTCATGTAGGTGTTGGCGGACTGAATTGTCGCAGCACGGTTGTAGGACCATCCAGCCGAAGCAAATGCCACCAAAACCGGCAGCCAGACCGGCCAGCATTGAAAGGCGAGCGTTCTGGTGGACGGCGACATGATCAACGTTACGAACGCAAACAGCTCCGAGCTAATCGTTATGACCTGCAGCGTTGTCGAGCCTACCCAGCGACCGGTCGTCATATCCAGCGCCAACTGAATCGTAAAAGCTGGAAAGTAGAAGATGAGAAGCAACCCTAGCACCAGACGTATCGGAAGGGGCGCGGCCTGTACCGCCGCAACAGTCGACCCCAATCCGCGCCGGACGCCCGCACGGGGCAATGCCCATTCAGTGGCGACATCCAGTGGGTGCCCCGAAAGTTCAGACATCAGCGTTTACCAACAATCATTTTCTTTTAAATACCGATTTTCCGGCCCGACGGCGACTACCAACTTGCGATTTTAAGCCACGCCTCCCCCATTTTCAATTATTCGAGGGATTAGCCCCGACACTTCAACATCTTAACCTTTAAATCGATCATACCGCCTCAACACCCACATGCCGCAGGTTCCTCATGGAAGCAGGCAGGCAAGCGTGCTAGATTTAAATACATATCGCAAGTGCGCTCCAATTTAATTTGGGTTCTTTGATGCTTCAGCTGAACAAAGATCGCAGGCTTTCCTCATTCGAGCCGGAACAGACGGGATCAGCGTCCGGTTCCTCCGCCGAATACATCCAGATGGTCCTAGGATTCGCGCGACGCCAAGCCTGGGTCGTATGCATCGCCATCGTATTGGCCATAGCTACAGCTACTTTCTATGTCCTGGTCGTGCCGGCGACTTACAAAGCGACAGCGACTGTAGGAATCGACACAACAAAATTCCAACTGTTTCAGCCCGCGGGCGAATTGATCATCGATACGTCGTCCGCCGTCGAGAGTCAGCTCGAGATCCTGAAATCCGAGAAGCTGGCGCTCGAAGTCATCAAGAAGCTTCGTCTGGCCGACAATATCCCGGCCGCCAATGCAGGCTGGTTCGGCTCGTCGAAGCCGCCGAGCGAATTTGCGTACACCCGGCAATTGGTGGCAGTCCTTCAGAAGCATCTGACGGTCAAGCGCCTCGGCATCGCCTGGATTATCGAGATCAGCTACGAGAGCCGTGATCCCGAGCAGGCAGCGCAGTTCGCCAATGCATTTGCCGAGGCGTACATCGCCGATCAGCTGGATTCAAAGTATCAGGCGACGCGACAGGCGAGTGCATGGCTGGAGGGACGCGTCAAGGAGATGCGAGAGCAGACCATGGCGGCCCAACACGCCGTCGTGGAATTCAAGGTCAAGAATGGCATTGTTGATACCGGCGGGCGGCTCATGAGCGAGCAGCAACTTGCCGAGCTCAACGGCCAGTTGCTGACCGCGCGTGGACAGACATCCGAAGCTAAGGCTCGGCTTGAGCGCGTCAATGCAGTGGTTCAAGCAGCTCTTTCAGCCGATAACTCCAATGCTCTGGTGACGGACGTTCCAATCAACGAACCGATTGCCAAGCTCCGAAGCCAACTGATCGAACTTACTAATAAAGAAAAGGAATGGTCTGCGAAGTTTGGAAGCGACCATCTTGCGGTGATCAATCTGCACAGTCAGGCCAAGCAGGTTCGCTCCGCCATGATCGACGAGCTTCGCCGGGTCGGCGAGGCCTTCAAGAGCGACTACGATCTGGCCTTGCGCCGCGAAAAGGGCCTGGAAACAGAAGTGGCTCAAGCGGTTTCCCAATCGGATTCGTCCACCCGCAATCAGGTGAGGTTGCGCGAGCTCGAAAGCACAGCGGCCAGCACCAGGGAACTGTACGAGAATCTGAACAAACGATATCTCGAATCGGTTGAGCAAAAATCGTTTCCGGTCACGGAGGCAAGAGTGATCACGCGCGCGGCGCCCGCGCTGGACCGCGAGTACAAATCCACGATGAAGATCCTTGCCGGAATACTCGGCGGGGGAATTGCCCTCGGCCTTGGGCTGGCTTTTCTTCGTGAGTTCACTGACAATGTTTTTCGTAGCGTCGGCCAGGTTGAACGGCAGCTGCACATGAATTGCATTACGCCAGTGCCGCTCTGGAAGAACGACGAGACCGAGAATGGTCCGTCTCTGGTGCCGCCCTTAGAGGGCGAAAGGAAACTTATGCGTTCGAAGGGGCCTGCCTGGGCCACCGTCGACTCCCCTCTTTCGCACCATGCAGAAGCGATGCGCTCGATCAAGTTGGCAATAGACCTGAATTGCCCGGGCAAAGGCGCCAAGGTGATCGGCATGACCTCATCGCTGCCCAGAGAAGGTAAATCAACTGTGGCAATTTCCCTCGCGCTGACCATAGCGGCTGCCGGGGCAAAAGTGATGCTTCTGGACTTCGATCTTCGAAATCCGGCTCTGACGCGTTCATTGACCTCCAAGGCGAAGGTAGGTTTTCTCGATGTCATCTCGGGGAGAACACCCCTTGCAGATGCCGTTTGGTCCGATCAGTCCCAGTATCTTTCGTTCCTGCCGACAATCACCAATGGCCTTTTCGTTCAAAGCAACGAGATAATGGGCGCGCAGCTTACGAAGACGTTCATGGACCAACTTCGCGAGGAGTACGCTTACATCATCGTAGACTTGCCGCCCCTTGCGCCCGTTGTCGACGCAAAGGCGACGACCCACCTGATCGACGCATATCTGTTTGTCGTCGAATGGGGCGCTACGAAGGTCGACGTTGTCGAGCATGCCCTGAGCAGGGCTCCTGGCATATCGGAAAATGCGCTCGGCATCGTTCTCAACAAAGTCAATATGGATAGACTTTACAAGTACGACGGCGAGAACAGGACCTATTACGTCAACAAGCACTACGCACAATATGGCTATAACCAATAGCAACAGGCAGTCGCGATCGGACGGGCCCTTAGCCAGGCCCGCCCGATAAGCCGTTCCCAAATTCTGGCTCGGGCAACAGCTGGCACGAATCTCTCAGCGCCAGCTGTCCGTCTTCATGCTCGACTAGGTGCGGCCAGTGTGTTTCTCCTGTGCGCGCGCCGTGCCCGGCCTGCTCGATCCGGCTTTTGGACACCCGCCCATCGCATCATTCTGTTTCCCGATTGGTCGCATCGCAATCGTCGAGGCCTCTCGAGCTACCGCAAAGGACATGCCTAGCGATCCCTTTTCCCCTTCGCGCGCGTAGGTGTAATGGACCTATGGACGCTTTGAGGAACCGCCGGTGCGGATCTGACTTCCTCCACGTAACGCTCTAAACATCGGAGCGCAGAGCATTTGAGCAGATATGCGAGTTCGAGATGAGCCGCCGATCTCATGGAATTCTAGTAGGCTCCTACGTGCCGTTGTCGGCGTGCCGATAGGTTGAGAGCGAGCCATAGTCCCCCGCCCCGTAAGATGTCGGAGAAATAAAGGGCTGCGTAGATTCCGGACGTGCCGTTGCTAGTGCCCAGCAAAACCACCATCAAGGCGCCAACGGCATTTGCGACACCGCTTACGACCGTCGACATCTTATGGTGCTCCGCGGCATTGAGCGCGTCGAACGCTAGGAATTGGATGGCGGTCGGGATCACCGTCCACGCGAGGATTCTGACGACGTCCGATGACGCGACAAAAGCTTGGCCGAACACGTATGGCATGTAAGGTGCGATCAGGAACAGGCCGACGCTTGTCACCGCACTGATGCCGACCGAGTAGGGAAGGTATTTCGTTGCGAGCGCAAGGCTGGACTGAGGCCCATCTCGGCCAGCAACGGCGAGTTTCCCGTAAATGACACGATCAAAAGAGCCCGGCACGACGAGTGCGGCACCTATCAATCTCCGGCCCGCACCATAGACGCCAACGAATTCGGGCGAGGTGACAGCACTCAGCACGAGAACGTCCACGCTGTGCCGAAGCATGATGAGGAAGCTCGAAAACGCAAGGCTTCCGCCTAACCACAACTCTCGGCGGAGCACGCACAATTGGGGGCGCCCAAAACGCCAGATCAGGGCAACGCAGACAACGCCGATGGCGACGTGGACCGCCGCCCACCACACGGCCCAGTTGTCCAATGAAGTCACCCCAAAGAGACCACACGCCGCGACCGCAGCCAGGGCGCGAACCACACCGGTTCCGCCGTTGATCAAGTTGGCCGTTTTAAAATCCCCGCGGGCCAGAAAGATGTTTTCGACCAGGCTGAAGAAGGAGGGGAATGCAACATTGACCGGCACCAGAAGAAGCAGAACCTGAAGCCAGGCACCCCGGCTGCCACTGTGAATTCCCGGCGCAAAAAACATGCAGGGAACGACCACGACCGTCAGTACGGTACCCGTGACAAGGATGACGAGGAGCGTATGACCAAGCGCCTCGGCATATCGCGCAGGGTCGCGGCTCACGATCCGGCGTAGCGCCTCTCCCGGCCCAAATCCGCACCAGGTGTTTGCAAGCGCCGTCACAGCGCTGATCGTCGTCAGTTCGCCAAACTGCGCCGCGCCCAGGGAGCGGGCAAGAAGGATAAAAGCGATCGCCTGCGCAACAACACCAGTAGCCAGACTTCCGATTGATCCCGCGAGGAGCCTGACCATGGGTAGCTTCGGTCTGAAAAACGTTGCAATCTGAGACATGCTCAATATTTTTCTTATGCCATCAATCAAGGCGCCCGCCGTCGCCTTTCAATGAAATGAGGCGGCCAGGCGACGCGGCGAATACTACCGGATAAATCAGCTTCGTCGTCAAAACAACGAGCTAGACCAACCGCAATCTTGCATAATAGCCACGGCTGGACGAGCGGCCCAAATGCGGGTGGGTCTGAATTGTCCTGCACAAGCTTGGAATCGACCATTCGTCGACGATGTCGTACCCGAGCTTGTCGAGGCTGGCGAGGAACTCCGCCCTGTTGCGAATCTGATACGGGATCTCCGCGCACTCGAAGTTTTCAAGTGTCACGACCGTTGGGCCTTCACGGGTTTGAACCTTGTTGAGAAGCAGATGACGCGGCAACGATGGCAACTTTTTGAGAAAGGCGTCAAAGGGGACATCGAGATATTGCAGCAAGCCCGAGGCGAGGAGAACGTCGGTTTCCCGAGCCTTGGCCAGATCATCTATGAACGTAGGTCCACTCAATTTCCCTTCGTCCAAAAAGCGGCGTCCAGCTCGGACGATCGCGGGCAAGTCATAGATGACCCAATCGACCCTTCCTCTCAGTTCCAGGTGCCTGCCGAAGGCCCGGTATTTGGTCCCCAGGTGACCGCCGGCGTCGAGAATGGTCTCCGGTGCAAGACGATTTAGCCAGAACAGAATCGGGTAGTCTTCGAGCTTGAGTTCCGACATGTACTCCAAGGAGTGCATGACAACTTCGTCGTTGTTGTAGCCGACAAGTGCGCCGCTCCGAACCGCCGCAGCGGCCTCGTCAAATGTCGCATACGCGCCGCGATGCCTGAGATACGATGATCTGAACAGGGCGAGCAGATGCCCCATCATGCCTCGAACAAAGAGAACCGGGCGCGCGGAAAGAAGATACTGCAATGGTGCGGGCAACTTGGACATGTTTATTATGAGTTTCGGATTGCCAGTTTGGTGATTGCCGGCCCGGAAAGCTCTTCTTGCCAGCCTCGAACGCGAATATCTCCACGAGCCATGGGAGGTGTGCCTTCCCATGCAAGAACGAAGTTACAGGTCAAACTTGACGTCGGCCGATGATCATCAGGATATCGTTCGTTCCAAGTATCCGGGGATTTTTGCTCCATTTTGGTTAACCCCACTACCGCCACTGCGGGATGCTGTGTTCAAGATAATTGTGCACGTGTCTTTGCCGACCACCCAGTTGTCGGCATTGCAGAGATGCTTCCAGCCGGGACTAGGGCTTGGCCTCGACATGAGATATTGCCCTTTCGAAGCGAAAGTCCGTTCCATTTGAATCCGGTTCATCCGCCAACGGACGGGGATTGCCCTTCAGGTAGAACTCGAAGAACGCAAGGGTGTGCTGGCCGATCGTGCGGGCTGCTGTCTCCGGATCGATGTTCCCGGAGCGACTGAAAAGATGCAACGGGGACGAAAATGCATAATCGGAAAAGTTGAAATGCTTCGCTCGATCGATCGTCAACCAATATCCACCGAACGTGGAAAAAAGCTCCCTGGCTTGAGCAAACTGTTCCCAGTACAGCTCCTTCTCGCGACGCTTCGCCGGACTAATATCGGTAGGATAAGGCGGTGGGCTTGGGTCGACCTCGCTCATGAAAAACAATGGGGCAATCGCACCGCTCTTAAATGATTCCCCCGCCATCAAACCATCCATGTTGAGGCATGCCTTGAACCTCCGGTCGAGCCAGCAGGTCTGCGCCGCAACTCCCCCTCCCAGGGAGAAGCCGAATATCCCAACGTGGTCAAGATCGAGACGATGCGCGATGGGATCCGTCTGATCCGCGGCATCGAGCCGCTCCAAGGCACTCAGCACAAATCGGGCATCTTCCGCTCTGTTGCGCACTTCCGTTTCGGCTGTCTTCAGAAACCGATCGAAGGAGGCATCCGTCCTGAAGAACTCTTCGTCCAACAGCCTGCTTGCAATCACGCGGCCATCGGGAAACACAGTAGAGAAGGAACTGTAAGGATGGTCTATTCCGACCACCACATAACCTTGGCTTGCCAACTCCTCGGCCAAATGCGTGTTTTCGGTTCTCATACCGTTCCACGATGGTACATATAATATGACCGGATAGCGCCCGTTCGCCCCAGCGACAGCAGCGTCAACGACAGAATGCGTTCTCACGAGCGAAAAGCGCGCGTTCCAGAACGTGGTGGTGGCTCTATCCTGGTAAGCTGCCCGTCTACCCTTGGGTGTCTCATCAGCCGGATACCAGATCTGCACCATCAGCTCTCGCGGAAAGTCGGGCTGGGCCAGCTCCACGCGAGTTCGGTCAACCAGATGTCGAATGCTGGTACCGACAGCGTAAGGGCCTCTCGGCGCTGGAAGTTGGAATACAGGGAAACTCGTACTCAGGAGAATGCCGGCACCAATGCAGCACAATCCGAACGACGCGACGATATAATGCGTCTGGATGTCCATCGTCCGCTGAGCCGTCATTTCCTGATATACGCTGGCCACGAACGTGAAATAGATCGGGGCCATCTCCCACCGGGGCCCTTCGAACTGGACATGAAGCGCGACGATTGGAATGCACAGGAACGGAAGATAGGCCAGCCAAGGATAATCGTTGCGATACGGCGAAAGTGCGTAAATGACATAAGCGATCAGCACGATGCCCGCAGAAAGCTCCCAAATGCGCATCGGTCCGCCTCCTCGCGGTCAAGTCGCGCGGCAGTCCTTTTCAGGCTCAGAATCCACGTCGACCGCAATCATGATCGCTAGCCAAGATATTCCTCCAGCCGTTCCGCCACTTTCGAAACATGTGGCTCGTGCATGAACGACAGATGGTCCCCGGCGACGTAGTTGACGCTCACGCCCTTCAGTGCGACCAGCTCCCAGCCCAAAGATTCATTGAGGCTATATTCCGGATCCCGCTCGTCGACCCGGAAAAGGACAATCCGCGCCGGGATTGGCGCAGGTTCATACGATCTCGCCAAAGCCTTGAACATCGTCTGATTGTCGCGCAGTTGAACCGGCATCGGCCGGTTTGCCAGGCGAGCGAAACGCCGTGTTAGCGTCCACAGTCGCAGATGTAGGTTCTTTCTGACAAAGAAGAATGCGCTGGAGAGAGCGACGTCGACCCGGTGGTCCGCTATCCTGCGATAGTATCGCCTCACGCGATCAACGCACCGAACGCTCCAGAAGCGGCACCATTCCTTGAACGGCAGGTGCCTATAATATCCCCTATTGCCCGTATCCAGCATCACAAGGATGGGCACTTCCTCCCCTTCCTCGATCAACTGCTTCGCCATCTCGAATGCGACGACTCCGCCGAACGAATAGCCGCATATCCGATATGGCCCCTTCGCCTGCAGACGCCTTATCTCGCTGTTGTAAAATCTCGCCAGCTCATCGATGGTCATCGCTTTCTGAGCGCCGTCGAGCTCTGGCGACGCCAGTCCGTACACCGGCTGATCGTGAGGAAGCGCCTTGGCAAGCTCTTCATAGCCAAGCACATGGCCACCACCACCGTGTACGCAAAATAGCGGCGCCCTTGTCCCGGACGCCCGAAGAGGAATCAAGGACGAGCGCGGGCCTTCATCCTCCCCGGCTATCGCGGCGGCGATCTGCTCGATGGTGCGGTCGACGAGCAACTTTGAGAGATCAATCTTTACGCCGAATTCTTTCTTGATCTCGCCGATCAACGATGCTGCCAGCAGCGAGTGCCCGCCCAGATCGAAGAAATCGTCGCTGACCCCGACTTTTGGCAAGTCGAACAGCCTCTCCCATATGGCCGCCAGCTTAGCCTCGCATGGATTGCGCGGCGCAAGATAATCTGTCCGCCCCGACGAGGTCGTCTCGACCGACATCGACGGTCGCGGGACGAGCGGCGGCGTCAGATCAACAATCCGCTTGCCTGGATTCTTTGCAATCTCTTCGAGTATCGATTGATAGAACGAAAGAATGTTACGTATCGATGTAGCTTCGAACAGACCTCGATCGTATTCGAGGTTCAGCCACACGCTCCCTTCGCGCTCGATGATCGCGAGTTGCAACTCGAACGGATTGCCGACGCTGGTCGTCGGAATCGGTGTAATGGCCAGGCCGCCCGCCTCGCGACGCTGAAGAAATGCCGATTGGTAGAGAAAGTAGAATTGAAAGAGAGGGTTTCTGCCACGAACCGACCGCATCTTGAGTTTGGCCATAATGCTTTCAAACGGAAAGGTCGCGTGGTCAAGTGCATCCATGATCAGTTGGCTGGCGTGCCTCAGCGCATCGCTCAGTTTCTCCTGACCGCCCAGATTGAGCCGAATGGCGATCGGTCCCGAAAACGGCCCGATGACGTTCTCCGTCTGGGTGCTTCGGTTTGCACTTGGGGAGCCGATCGTCAGATCTTGCTGACCGGTGTAGCGCTCCAACAACACCGCGAATGCCGCCAAGGTTAGCATGTACATCGTTACGTTTGCCGCGCGGCTCCGGTCCTTCAGCTGCTCGGTCAGATCGGCAGGCAAGCAGAGCCGTTCTATCGCACCGCGGACCTGCTGGCGCTGTCCCGGCGGGTGATCGGTCGGAAAATCCAACACGGGAAGCGGCCCAGTGAGCGACTTCATCCAGTAGGAAAGATGCCCATTGGCTTCTTCAGAGTTAAGCCAATCGCGCTGCCAGACCGCAAAATCAGCGTACTGAATTGGTATGGGCGCAAGGACGGGCTGCCGGCCCGTTACGAGCGCTTCGTACGTCACCCAGATCTCTCGCTGTAGAATGCTTTGCGACCAACCGTCAGAAATGATGTGGTGTACGGTGATTGCGAGCACGTGGTCCTCAGGACCGAGACGAAGCAGGAGCGCTCTTGCAAGAGGTCCACGTTCGAGATCAAATGGCTCTTGTGCCTCTTCGCGCAGAAGATCCCCAACTTCGAAATCCGCCTGCTGCGACATCTCGCTCAGATCGGAGAAGTGAAGCTCGCAGTCTGTTCGGCTCGATATGATCTGCTTCAGTTCGCCTTCGGCCTCCCTGAAGGTCGTGCGAAGGCCTTCGTGCCTCTCGACGAGTGACGTCAGGCTCTTTTGGAGAAGGTCGATCGAGAGTGGGCCTGCAATTCGAACCGAGGCAGGCATGTTGAACGCGGCGCTATCAGGCCGCAACCTCGATAGATTCCAGAATCTGAGTTGACTGACGCTTGCCGGCAGCTCGCAGCTGTCATCCGCAAGCGCCGATTCCTCTGGCTCTGCCAACGATACGACGACCCCTTCGTGCCCTGGCGCCGTGGATGGTTCCGAATCGGCGGGATGGACGGCAGTCAGTGTGGAAAGCTTCAGGGAAGAATCTACGGCGACCGCTTGAAGAATCTGCACCATGCCTTCGACCAGCAGATTTGCCGTGGCTTCGGTGTAGAGATCCGTGTCGTACTCAAGCGACAGACGCCACCCTTCAGCCCTTTCGACAAGGAAGAAGTTGAGATCATAGAGAGCTCCCGGAGACTTCGACGGAATCGGCGAAACACGCACTCCTGCAAAATCAAACTCGGAATTGACGGCGCCGCCAAATGCGCGCTGGCAGACGAAATTGACGGAGCAAAATTGCCCGTTTCGCGGTCTGTCGTCCTCCGGTAGCTCAGCGATGACGCTCTCGAATGGAACAACCTGATGACCGAGCGCATCCCATACCTCGTCCCGGGCATGAGCAGCCAGTTGGTCAAATCCCGGGTCGCCCGAAAGATCGAGCCGCAGGGCGATCTGGTTGACAAACAGCCCGACCAGATTCTCAAGTTCGGTGAGGCTTCGGCCCGCGAGCGGAGTCCACATCGCGATATTAGTCGCGCCGGTGTGTCGGTGGAGTATTGCAGCGCAAGCCGCGAACGCAGTGCTGAACATCGTTCCGCCGTACTTTTCGTTGAACGATTTCAGGGCATTTGTCATGTCCTTCGGCAGCAGGCGCGAGACGATCGCTCCGTTCGTTGTTGCTCCGCCGCGATGATGCACTGTCGGCGCCAGCCTGACCGGCCGGTAACCCCGCAACTTACGCTTCCAATAGCCAATTTCACGATCCCACGCTTCTTCCGCACGTTCCGCGCTCCAGATCACATAATCCGGAAATTGAATGGGAAGCGCAGGCAGCTCGGCCGCCCTGCACTCGGCGCGAGCGGTATAGAGCTCCTTCAGCTCGCGCAGGATGACGCTGATCGACCAACCATCGCAAATGATGTGATGGAGTGTCAGCATCAGCACATACCGAACCTCACCGACGCGGAGCAGGGCAACGCGGATCAACGGCCCCTTTTCGATATTGAATGGCCGGGTCGCTTCGGCCGCACACATCCGCTCGATCTCGGCGTCTTTTCCTGACGCCGGTCGATTCCGGAGATCGGTAACCGGGATGAGCAACCTCAACGTAGGGGAAATCAATTGACGGACATCACCGTCAATCCAGGCGAAGGTGGCTCTGAGGACCTCGTGCCGAGCCACAATCTCGTTGAAACATCGCTGCAACGCCGAAGGATCCAAATGACCTTCCAGACTCCAGCGAAATGAAGCGTTATAGGCCGAATTCCCGGGCCGCTCTTCGTTTTGAAGCCAGATTCGCTTCTGCGCAGGCGAGACCGGAAACGCGAAGATGTCCTCATCCGCTCTGACAGAGGCGCCTGAACTGCCAAGTCCTCCTTGCATGGGACTCAAAACGGGCATGCGGTCTCCATCCTCGCTGTTAGTCCTGAACCTTCCTGCCCCGGGAGACTTCGCGCCTCACGCGATACATGCCGCGCTCCACCGGAGTTATTACGTGCGACGCCACTGGCTGATCTCTATCGAGTTCAGCCAAGACCCCGGCAATTGTACGCTGTTGAAGCACCAACTTTGGCGTGATCGGTAGACCAGCCTTAGCCGCCCGCGAGGTTATTTGGAAAACGTGAAGCGAATCGGCTCCAAGCTCAAACAGATTGTCCGTCGTACCGACGACATCGAGCTTCAATATTTCGCAAACGATCTTTGCGAGGCTTTGCTCCTGCGAGGTCGTAGGTGCAACGTATTCGCGTCCCTGGCTCGCCACGTCGGGATCCGGCGTAGGAAGTCGGGCCTGATCGACCTTGCCGTTTATCGTCAAGGGGATGGCATCGATGGCGACGCACGCGTGCGGAATCATATGTGCGGGCAACTTGTCCAGAAGATGTTGCCGCAACTCCGCAGGTGTAATGTGCTTCCCTGGCTTGGCCACATAATAGGCAAAGAGCCTCGCAGCCCCTCCATCGTCCTTGCGTACGACGACCGCCGCTTGCTGCACCCCAGGATGTTCGACCGAGGCGACCTCGATTTCTCCGGGCTCGATACGAAATCCGCGAATCTTGAGTTGCGCATCGGCGCGACCCAGATATTCGATGTCGCCCGACGATAGCATCCGGGCGAGATCGCCCGATCTATACATCCGCGCATCCGGACCCGTGACGAACGGATCAGGAAGGAAGCGATCTGCAGAGAGTTCAGGCCGGTTCAGATAGCCGCCTGCGACACCGGCCCCGCCGACATAGATTTCACCAGTCACGCCCGGGGGCACCGGACGCTGCTTCGCATCCAGCACATAGAGACGAAGGTCGGGTATCGGCGTTCCGATGAGACTACGGGCCTCTCCCGACACATCGGTCGCGTTCAGCGGCCGATAGGTTACGTGCACCGTCGTTTCAGTGATGCCGTACATGTTGATCAACTGCGGACTGCGATCGCCATGGCGGTCGACCCAAGGACGGAGGCTCGCGAAATTCAGCGCCTCCCCGCCGAAGATCACGTATCTAAGGGACAATGGCTTGAGAAGACCCGCCTCCTCCACCTGGATCAGCTGATAGAATGCAGCCGGCGTCTGATTGAGAACCGTGACTCTCTCGTCAGCGAGCAGGTTGTAAAAGTCCTGCGGCGAACGCGTGACAAAATACGGCACGATGACCAGACGTCCACCGGTCAGGAGGCAGCCCCAAATTTCCCAAACAGAAAAGTCGAATGAGGAGGAGTGGAACAGCGTCCACACGTCGGTCTCTGCGAAATTGAACCAATGATTGGTCGATTTCAGCAGCCTCGCGACATTGTGGTGGTTAACGACAACACCCTTCGGCTTCCCGGTAGACCCAGAAGTGTAGATCACATAGGCAGGAACGTCCGAACGGGACAATGACGGCAAATTGGTCGAATCCTCCAGGCCGATATCGAGCCGTTCCTTGTCGACACAAATCACCTTTGGTCCGCTGTTCGGCAGTTTGCCTTCGAGCGTGGCCTGGGTGAGCAGGACAGACGGTCTTGCGTCATCGACGAGTGTGGTCAACCGCTCGATAGGATAGGACGAATCGAGCGGCACGTAGGCGGCCCCTGCCTTGAGGGTCGCCAGCATCGCTACGATCATCTCGACCGATCGTTCGAAGCTGGTCGCCACCATCGACGACGGCTTGACTCCCAGCCGCTGCAAATAACGCGCGAGCTGATTTGCCCGCGTGTTGAGCTCATCGTAAGTCAGGCGGATATCGCCCATCTGCACGGCAATACTGCCTGGCGTGCGGGCGGCCTGCCGTTCGAACATATCGACGATCGACTCCGTCGCGCTCGCATCAATCGAATTCGGATTCAGCCTTGCAAGCACCGAAGAGGTCTGCTCGCGGCTCATGAGCGTCAGGTCATCGACGGCTTTCGACGCATTGGAGACTGCATCGAGCAAGAGAGCTTCATAGTATCGCATCCAGAGCGATATCGTGCTTTCGTCGAAAAGGTCCGCATTGTAGTCGCAATCGATCATCAGCCCCTGATCGGACTCGACGACGTTGAAGAAGACATCGAAAATTACGGAAGCCTTGGGGTTCGGCTCGACCGCCGTTTCGAGACCCTCAAATCGAGCACCCGCTCCGAGGCGCTCGAGATTGAACTGGACCTCCATGAGCGGCATCCGCGCGGGATTGCGGGGGACGCCGAGCTTTCTCACGAGGGTTCCATAAGTATAGGTCTGGTGGTCATACGCGTCGAGCAAAACTCGTTTTGCATCGCTCAGAGTTGCCGCAAACGAGGCGTTCGGGTCGATGCGAGTTCGAAGGGGGAGGAAGTTGACACAGTGGCCTACGAGATTTCCGTTGTCGAGCAGACTCTGCCCCGCGGCGGGAATGCCGACAACAATATCGGTCTGGCTGCTGAGCCGATGAAGGAGCACGCAAAATCCCGCAAGCAACGTCGCAAAAAGCGTACAACCATTCTTCGCGCCAAGTTGCTTGATCCTGGAGTAGGACGCAGCGTCGAGGTGATGCCGAGCCGTGGCACCCGTGTGTGTCTTCACTGACGGCCGCGGGCGATCGGTTGGCAGCGCCAGTTGCTCGGGCAAGTCGCGGAACTGATCGAGCCAATATCTTTCAACATCAGTATTCTTGCCGGCGTCTTGAAGCTCGACTTGCTCGCGGGCATACTGGCAGAAACGCGCCGCCACGGGGAGATCGGCATCCCTTCTGCCAACCTTTGCCGTGTAGAGCCTTGCCAGTTCATCGACGAGCACATTGGTCGACCACCCGTCGCACACTAGATGGTGGGCCGTAATCGCCAACTGATAATGGCCTTGTTCTAGGCGCACGATCTCCGCACGAATCAGCGGCCCCTTGACGAGATCGAAGGGCCTTCGTGCGTCCGCCGCCAGAGTGCGCCGGTATTCGTTCTCGCGCTCGGACGGTTCAAACGAGGTCAGGTCTCGCACTGGCACGTTGAGCCGTAATTGCGGCTGAACATGCATGATGCCACCATCCGCATCAACCGTGGAACGAAGTGCCTCGTGTCGCTCGATCAGTTCGTTCACGGCCTCTCGCAACAAGCCAATCTGCAAATCGCCCTTCAGGCTGATGCTGAACGATTCGTTGAAGGCGGAGGACGCGTCACTCCCCAAGACAGCAGCGAGAAATATCTCACGCTGCGCTTCAGTCAGAGGAATCTGCTGTGGCGCTGCGGGAGCCGGATCTTCCAGTCTGGAAACGGCCGCCGTGGAAGAAGCGAGATTGCCCGCCGTTGAGAAGAAGTCGCCCTCGCGCATCTCGACCGCGCTGGCTCTGAACGCGCTTACAATGTTTTCCATGTCCTCATCGCTGTGCGACGTGGTCATGAAGCAGGGGAAACCCTCCCGGATATGAATGCCTTTGTCGCGAAGGTAGAAATAGTAGAGGCTGGCGAGCCGCTCGGAGGCCGGGAAGCTGAAGTAGAAGAAACTCGCGAACGTCTCAATATGGGTCGGAACCTGTTCGGCCTGCAGGACCTCATTGAGCCGATGAACGAGGTCTGAGGTTCGCCTGTTCAATTGCTCCTGGAGAGCGGGCCCGTGCTCCTTCAAATGCAGCAAGACAGCGTACATTGCCGCAAGGACGAGGGGATGACGCACGAACGTTCCTGCGAAGAACGTGACGCCGACCTCAGGATAGGAATCGTCTCCAAACTGCCAGGTGCCGCCATCGAGAGCATCCATGAAACGGCGTGTGCCGGCCAGAATACCCACGGGCATGCCACCCGCTATCACTTTTCCATAGGTCGCAAGGTCCGCCTGGATCCCGAACAGCGCCTGACACCCACCTGGATGGACGCGGAATCCAGTGACGACCTCATCGAAGATCAAGGCGGCGTCCGATTGTGTCGCAATCTTCCGGAGCTCCTTCAGGAACTCCAGCGGCTGTAGCGCGGGGTGACGGCTTTGAACAGGTTCAACCAGAATCGCCGCAATATCGCCAGCGTTCTTCCGGATCCATTCGAGAGACTCGTCTGCCCCGTAGTCGAGGACGACCATGTTGGACACGCTTTGCCGCGGGATGCCGGGCGCGATCGGGAACACAACTGGTTCACCGGCTTTGTCCCGGAGGCCTTTGACGAGAACTTCGTCAACCAAGCCATGATAGTCGCCATTGAACATGACGACTTTGCTACGGCCCGTTACGGTGCGGGCAACACGTAAAGCTGCGAGAACTGCCTCCGACCCGGTGTTACAGAACGCCATGCGTTCGTTGCCGGTCATCTCGCAGAACATCTTCGCGACTTCGCCGGCTAGCGCGCTCTGCGGGCCGGTCTCAAAGCCGGCATGCAGCTGCTTTTCTATAGCGTCCTGGACGAACGCGGGACGATGGCCGAGCATGATCGGGCCGAAGCCGTTTACAAGGTCGATGTACTCGTTACCGTCGATATCCCAGATGCGAGACCCCTTGGATCGGTCCGTGACGATCGGGTAGACCATCTCCTTCCACTGGTCGCGGAAACCAGAAACCACACGGGGATCAGCGAGCACACTGCGGTATTTTTCGGTGTAACTCTTGGATTTCCCGGTGCGCTGCGTCACCCGCTCGATGAGCCTCTTAAGCTGACTCTTTTGCGTTGCCGTCAAATCCTGGGACACCCCAATCTGCGGCGGCTTGTATGGACCGTGAGCCCTGCCGACATCCGACCGGGTGATCTCCTGGGCAACGATAGCCGGCGCTGCCTGCGGGACTGGCGGCAGAGGAACAATTGACGCACTAGAGACCACTGGGATCGCAGCTTGTGAGACTGCGACCTGCATCGTCTCGAGCTGCTTCGCGAGCAATTGATTCATCGCATGCAGTTGATCTCGCATGAGCTGTCCAACCGCGTCTCCAGCCAGGGACGACGGGGCACCTGGCGCAGCAGACGCAGGTCGAGACTCTTGCGCGGCGACGGAGGCAGCCGCGATGGCCGTCACGGTACCGGTCTCATCTGGACGCTTCGGAGTACTTGGCGGTTCGCAGAACGCATCGGGCGCCAACTCGCCCTGGACATAGTTGGTCAATGCCGCCAGGCTCGATATGTCATTGAGCAACTGCCGAAACGTGATCTTGATCGCGAACTTCTCCTGCACGGCTTGCGCGAGCTGCGTGAGGAACAGAGAGTCGAAGCCCAATTCGAGAAATGTTATCGAGCTATCGACCGAGGCGACGTCCACCCCGGAGAGTTCGCGCAACAATTCAGCAATCGCGGTCTGAATTTTGGACGAGCGAGCCGATAGCGACGTCAAAGCTGACTGCGATCCATTTTTGGGCGCCATGTTCGCGACTTCCGTTTCCTGTGTAGGCTGAAGATTGCGCACGGTGCGATCCGACCCGGAGGCCCCTGCGGATGATGTCGGATCTTCTCCACCGATCGCCTCTGGGACCATTTCGAGCCAAAAGCGCTTTCGTTCGAACGGATAAGTCGGCAATGGAAGGCGCAGACGGCGCTCGCCATTGTGCAAGCCCTTCCAGTCCGGCCGAACTCCGCCAAGCCATAGAGCGCCTACGGCGGATAGGAGCGCTTCGACATCGCGCCCACCGGAGTGTTGATCTGAAAGCGACGACACGATGATCTGGTCTTGCGGGCCGCCGTGCTGCCGCGCAAGCGTAGCCAGGACATTCCCTGGTCCCACCTCCAGGAGCATCGCTTTTGGATTCTGCCGGATCACCTGAACAACGGACGAAAATCGGACCGGCTCGCGCGCATGTCGCGCCCAATAATGAGGATCGGTTGCGTCCTCGTCGGTAATCCAATCCCCAGTAACGCCAGAAACATAGGGGATCCGAGGCTGGTTGAGCTTCGTCTCGGCGATTGCCTCCGCCAATGGATCAACGAGAGGATCCATCATCGCAGAATGAAACGCGTGAGACGTTACCAACCGCCGATAAACGACCTTCTGATCGCCCAACTCGCGCTCAAGGTCGGCGATCGCTTCAAGCGGGCCTGCAACCACGCAGAGCGACGGAGAGTTGACCGCAGCAATCGAAAGGGGCCCGCGCAGAATGCCGTGAAGCTTCGCCTCTGGTAGCCGGACCGAGAGCATGCCGCCTGCAGGCAGCTGCTGCATCAAACGTCCCCGCACAGCAACGAGTTTCAGCGCATCTTCCAATGACATGACGCCCGCGAGGCATGCTGCGACAAACTCACCAATGCTGTGGCCGGCCATCGTTGTTGGCCGGACTCCCCAACTCATCCAGAGTTGCGCCAAGGCGTATTCGATTGTGAAGATGGCCGGCTGCGCGATGATTGTTTCGGTTACGGCGCGCTTTGTCTGGTCATTCGCTCCCTCCGGCGG
The DNA here is from genome assembly GCF_007290395.2 of Bradyrhizobium cosmicum. Lineage (NCBI taxonomy): Bacteria > Pseudomonadati > Pseudomonadota > Alphaproteobacteria > Hyphomicrobiales > Nitrobacteraceae > Bradyrhizobium > Bradyrhizobium cosmicum. The sequence continues at coordinate 6,540,783 of NZ_CP041656.2, forward strand.
ATATAACACGCTTCGAAGATCGACCCCAAGGTGCGGGATGAGCATCTCGGAACAACGGTCAACGACCTCCCGAAAGATCGGCTCGGCTGCGTAGACCTCACGCGCCATGTCGACGTGCTGCGAACCCTGCCCAGGGAACATGAAGCAGATTTCGGGCGTGTCGTATGGCTTGGAGCGTGTCTGTATTCGTTCCCGCTTTGACAATGCGAGGACAGCTTCATCGACGTCTCCTGCCACCACCATCCGGCGGCAAGAAAATTCGTGCCTACCCTCCTGTAAGGTCCAGGCGACGTCCGCAAGGTCGAGCTCAGGGTGCTGCCGCAGATGCTCTGCTAGATTGTCGGTAGCGCTCTCGAGGGCGGTCGGCGAACGCGCGGACAGCACCAGCAACTGCGATGATCTGGTCGAGTGCGTCGGCTCTCTCTGTGGCGCCTGCTCAAGCACCAGATGCGCGTTGGTTCCACCGACGCCGAAAGCGCTCACTCCCGCTCGTCGCGGACCATCGCCGCAATTCCATTCCGTACGCTCGGTGATGACCCTGAACGGGCTGCTCGCCAAATCGAATTTTGGATTGGGACTCTTGAAATGCAAAGTCGGCGGGAACACACCGTGTTCTACGATGTGAGAGGCATTGATCAATCCCGTTACGCCGGCAGCGATATCCAGATGCCCAACATTGGTTTTAGCTGTTCCAATTGCGCAGAACTGCTTGCGTCCAGTAGAGAGACGAAATGCTTTGGTCAGGCCAATCAGCTCTATCGGGTCGCCCATCGGCGTCCCTGTTCCGTGAGCCTCGATATAGCCTATCGTATCCGGGTCGACATCCGCCGCCTCATGGGCCATGGCAATGACGCTGGTCTGCCCTTCCACACTTGGCGCCGTGTAGCCGACTTTCGCCGATCCATCGTTATTGACGGCGAAGCCACGGATGACAGAGTGGATTTGATCGCCATCGCGGATCGCATCGTCTAGTCTCTTCAGCAGCACAACACCAACGCCGCTTCCAAAGACCGTCCCTTGCGCGGCCGCGTCGAAGGCCCGACAGTGACCATCAGGTGAGACCATCCCCCCTTCCTGATACTGATAGCCGCGCTCCTGGGGAAGGGTGATCGAAACGCCACCCGCCAGGGCCATATCCGTCTGGTAGGTCAATAGCGATTGGCACGCCTGGGTCACCGATAGCAGCGATGTCGAACAGGCAGACAGCATGGTGAAACTTGGTCCGCGCAGGTTTAGCTTGTACGACACGCGGGTAGACAGGAAATCCAGGCTGTTTCCCATCATCTCGACGTAGTTCGAGACCTGGTAACCGGAGGTAAATTTCGCGATGAACCCCGGCGTCGCACACAGCCGTGAGAGAAAATACGAAGAAAGACTGGATCCGGCATACACGCCAATCAGGCCGGGATACGACTCAGGCACGTAGCCGGCGTTCTCGATCGCCTCCCAACAGCATTCGAGAAATAGACGCTGCTGAGGATCCATCAATTCGGCTTCGCGCGGATAAATCCCAAAAAACTCTGCGTCGAAAAGTTCGATGTCGTCGATAATCGACCGCGCGTTCACAATACCCGCGCCCGCCGCCGGCGCGCCCTGGCTAGGTCCCTCCGGCGAGCCAGCTCCGAAGCGAGAGATCGCCTCTACCCCATCCAGTTGGTTCCGCCAGAACTCCGCCACGCTACGCGCGCCGGGAAACCGTCCCGCCATTCCGATGATTGCTACGCCTTCCGCAGCTTCACGCTCTGCCTTCCCATCGCTCACGATGCATCTCCGATGCGGAATGGCCGCTTTCGGCCAAACGCTGCGCGTTGCCTTTGCGCTCTAGACCGCGCGTCCGCGAGGCCCGTCTGCCGCGCGGTGCTCGCATTCAGATGCCGCGCGAGACCGCGTATCGTGGTGAACTCGAACAGGTCGGTAATGGGAATATCGAGCTGCAACTCTTGTTGCATCCGAACATGAACTCTCGCGAGCAGGAAGGAGTCTCCGCCAACATCGAAAAAATTGTCGTCGATACCAACCGCTTCTATACCTAGAGCCTTGCGCCAGATGTTTGCGATCTCTACCTCCAAGGGCACCGAGGCACGTACAGGCTCGACGTGAGCCACTCGTTTGGGCGCAGGAAGAGCGGCACGATCTATTTTGCCATTCACCGTCAGCGGGAAGGATTCGAGCATTTCGTAGGCATAAGGCACCATATGCTCGGGAAGGCGCGACTTGAGAAAATCACGCAAGTTCGGCGTGGAGACAGATACAGACGGTTTGCTGATAATATAAGCTACGAGCTTCGGCTCACCCGGCTGACCGTCTCTTCGCGCCATAACAACGGCCTGCGCAACGGACGGATGATCCGCAAGCGTAGCCTCGATCTCTCCCAGCTCTATCCGGTAGCCGCGAATCTTGACCTGCAAATCACCCCGGCCGAGATATTCGAGATCTCCGTCCTCGGTGGCGCGTGCCAGATCGCCGGTTCTGTACATGACGTTCAACGGCCCGGCTGCAAACGGATCCCGAACAAAGCGTTCCGCCGTCAACTCCGCGCGATTCAGATAGCCCCGCGCTACGCCAGCGCCACCGACATAGATCTCTCCGACACTGCCATTGGCGACCGGCCGCATTTCCGAGTCGAGCAAATAGAGCTTCAAATCCGGAATAGGAACGCCGATCAGGCTTCTTGTTTCTGCTTGGGCGTCTATTGCCCTGACGGGTCTGTAAGTTACGTGAACGGTCGTTTCCGTTATCCCGTACATGTTGATTAGCCGTGGCGTCTGGTCGCCATGACGTTCGAACCAGGGACGGAGATTTGCGAAATTGAGTGCTTCGCCGCCGAAAATGACATAGCGAAGTTTCAACAGTTCAACGACGCCGGATTCTTCAAGTTGGACCAATTGATAGAATGCGGCCGGCGTCTGGTTGAGTACGGTGACCTGATCCTGGGCCAACAAGCGATAGAAATCGCTCGGCGAGCGGGCTACCCAGTGCGGTACACAGACCAGCCGACCTCCACTCAGCAGGCAGCCCCAGATCTCCCAGACCGAAAAATCGAATGCCGATGAGTGAAACAAGGTCCATACATCGCTCGGCCCGAAATTGAACCAATGCGCAGTCGAGGTAAAAAGGCGGGCCGCATTCAGATGGGTGACCATTACCCCCTTGGGGCGGCCCGTCGATCCCGAGGTGTAAATCACATACGCAAGATTATCTGGCGAAGCGATCTCCTCCAATCGATCCGGGCTCTGCTCGTCGATCTCACGACGGTCCCGATCGACGCAGATGACCGTCCCGCAGTCTCTCTGTCCGAGCCTCCCGGCCAACATTTCCTGTGTCAGGATCGCAGACGGGTTTGCATCGGCGAGCAACATCGAGATTCGTTCGAGCGGGTACGACGGATCGATCGGGAGATAGCCGGCACCCGCCTTGAGGACGGCAAGCATGGAAATGACCAGGTCAAACGACCTTTCAAAGCACACAGCAACCAGACTATCTGGCTGCAGATCCAGGTTGCGCAAAAGGCGTGCGAGTTGGTTGGAGCGTTCGTCGAGTTTACGATAAGTGAGGCATTCGTCCCCAAGCTTAATCGCGACGTTATCTGGCGTTTGAGCTGCTTGCCGTTCGAAGGACCGGCACAATGTTTCAAGACGGAACGGCGCGCGTGCTTGCGTCTCCATCCCTATCACCAGCGAGTCAGCATCTGGCCACGCCATATGTACAATCGCCTCTTCGAGCCAGTCTCCAGGAAAAAAAACCGAGACGGCGTACTAAAAAATACAAAAATCTTGGTGGAATATAATCGACCGGGACCTAATAGTCAGCTTGTTCGCGATTTCGCCCCGATAACATGGCCTCCTTGGTTAATTCGCAATATTGTCGCGTATTTCATTGCTGCCTTAATCGACGAACGCGCTGCTCATGAATTCGTTATCTCACTCGATATTTTCAGATCGATGAAGGGCCAAGTCAGGCGCTCGCGCATGGCCGTCCTCATTTCGACGGATTTGATGCTTCCTTCCCGAACTCTCGGCGCTCATCGGCGCTCGATTCATGACGTCAGGAGGCACGCCTGTCTTGAGAACCCTCGCAGGATTTCCGGCAACGATGGAGTGCGCCGGAACATCCCTCGTGACGACACTTCCCGCACCGATGATCGCGCCGTTTCCGATATTGATCCCGCCGACAATGATGGCCTGCGGCCCGATCCAAACATCGTCTCCAACAACGGGGTATTCCGTTACGCGCCCTTCGGGTGTGATTCTGTCCTTGCGGCCAATCACGACACCGTTGAACAGGGTCACGTTCGAGCCGATGATGGCATCGCGGTTCACAACCAAACCCCAACCATGCACGATAGTGAGACCGGCGCCGGCACGGACCACCGACGGCATATCGATTCCTGCTTTCGCCGACGCGAAGCGATGCAGCACTCTCGCTAGTAGATTCAGAGCTGAAGAATGATCCGCGCTCCACTGACAGAGCCTCATGGTCAAGATTGGCCGGAAATTGCGATTGAACAACGCAAGCGCAAACACCGAACCGCTCGAGGGAGTTTTGCCCTTAACGCGGTAGGCGTCTGCTCTGACCTTTGTCCAAAACGAGGGCATGGCCCAACTCATTTTCTAGTTGCAAGCGGACTCAGTAGTCGCCTCACCAGGTTTTCGGGCACGAGACCAGCGCCATGGCTACTCGCAACTTGCCCTCTGGATTGACCATGCACTGCCAGGCCACCCTCGAAAAGGACTTCGTACGCATTGAGGAGCTTCGGCTCCTCATGCGGCCAGGCGAGCTGCTCCATGACTCTCGCCCTGCCGAACTCACCAAGTTGCTTCCGTCGCTCCGCGTTGCTCAGCAACTCAAGTATCTTAACCGCGAAATCGATTGAATCATTGGCGGCTGCGTAAAGCGAGGCGTTCTGCGCCGTGTACCTGCCCTCCGTGAGATCGAACTGAACGATCGGCTTCGCAAGCGCCATGTATTCCATGATCTTGTTCATGGTCGACTTGTCATTCATCGCATTGCATTCGTCCGAGTTTACGCAGACGTCCGCTGTATTGAGAATCCTGAGCAGTTCGTCGTCCGAGACCCTGCCATGGAATGTAACGTACTCGTCTATTTCCAGTTTGATTGCGAGCGCCTTGAGCCGCTCGAGCTCGGGCCCGCCGCCTGCGATGCAGAATTGAATGTCATTGCGCTTCAGATCGCGGACGATATGCCTCGCTGCCTCAAGAAGATAGTTGATCCCTTCCTGTGCACCGAGCACTCCAACGTAGCCGACGCAATACGCACGCCCCTTCCTTACGGATGGATCTGGAGGAACGATCCTGAGCCGCTCCAGATTTGGGCCGGAACGCACGACGAAGACTCGAGAGGGATCCATCTTGCCACGCTCAAGGGCAATCGAGCGGTAGGAGAGATTGGTCGCTAGCGAAATGTCCGAAATAGCGAAAGTGCAACGCTCAAGGGCGACCACGACTCGATAGAGCAGATTGCGCTTACCGAACTTCGCTTCGAACAACTCGGGATTGATGTCGTGGTGATCGAAGACAAACTTCTTTCCAAGAAGCAGTTTGAAGAATCCTCCGATCAGGAAAATCAAATCGGGTGGATTGCATGCGTGAATGACGTCGAAGCCCCGCTCGAAGAGCACGCGCCATGCCAGCAGGAACTCCCAGAACAGTGCAACAGCGTATTCGACGAAGTAAAAGGAGACGCTGCGCGCTTCAATGATGGGATGCCGGTAGATATGAATGCCATCGATGACTTCGCGGCGAGCCGACGCTCCGTGTCCCACTGGACAGATCACGCTGACCTCGTAGCCAGCCTTGACCAGAGCGGTGGCCTCGTTCCAGACTCGGCGGTCGAACGGCACCGGAAGATTCTCGACGATGATCAATATTCGTCTTGGCCGCAATGATTTACCAGCTAATACCATTGTAATTTCCTACTAATCGAGAGTGATCCTTGATGCGGACCAGATCAACGACAAATTGACCAGGTCGCAAGCGATCACCGATCGTCCGAAATTCAGGATCGGCATTCCCAACGACTATGATTCCACCGTGCAAAAGAGCTTCATCCAGGGTCTCGACGAGCAATGACGAGACATGGGGGATCATACGCAGAAGATAATCCTTGTTGGCACCTACCAGCTTGGACAAGCTAATGTTGCGATCGAAAATGCGGATGTCATAGCCCTTTCCGATCAGTCGCTCGACTATCTCAAGGATCGGGCTCTCACGAAGATCGTCCGTGCCGGCTTTAAAGCTCATGCCCAGGATACTCACGGGCCGTTTTTCGAGTTGGACGATCATCTCGAAGCCGCGACTTGTTTGGCGTTCGTTGGAAGGCAGTACCGCCCCAAGCAGCGGAAGATCAAGGTCCAGAGATTTGGCCTTGTGCACCAAGGCTCGGACGTCCTTGGGCAAGCACGAACCTCCAAACGAGAAACCGGGCTTGAGGTAATAGCTGGACAGGTTCAGTTTGGTATCTCTGCAGAAGACGTCCATCACTTCATGGCTGTCGATGGAAAGGCTCTTGCAGAAAACACCAATCTCGTTGGCAAAGGCGACCTTCACCGCGTGCCAGACGTTGTCGGAGTATTTGATCATCTCCGCCACTTCGATCGACGTTCGAATGATCGGCGCCTCGATCGGGCCATAGAGCGCTTCCAGCGCGCTGGCAGTCCGATCGTCCTCGACGCCGATAACAGTCTTGGGTGGCGCGAAGAAATCTTCAAGGGCTGTCCCTTCACGGAGAAACTCCGGATTCGAGCCAACCCCGAAATCTACACCTGCCTTTTTGCCGCTCGCCTTCTCCAGCTCCGGAATAATAACACTCCGTATGGTGCCGGGCAGCACAGTCGATCGGATAATCACCGAATGATATGAGTCTTTCTCGACAAGTGCGCTACCGATCTCGGCACAGACGAATCTTAGAGCTGCAGTGTCGAGATCGCCGTTCCGCTTGCTTGGCGTTCCAACGCAGATAAGCGACAAATCAGTTCCGAGCACGGCATCCCGCGCGTCGCGGGTTGCCCTGAGCTGCCCGTTGGAGACTGCAGCAGAAATCTTCTCGCCAAGGCCCTTCTCGATAACGGGCGGCTTGCCTTCATTTATCAGGGCGACCTTGGCCTCGGCGGGATCAACCCCAATCACGGAATGGCCGAACGAGCTGAGACATCCGGCCGTTACAGCCCCGACATACCCTAACCCAAAAACACTGACTCTCATGTTCAAATCACTACTAAATAAATCGATCCGCCAAAGTAGTTATCCTATTTAAAATACGCCGGGCAACAATTAACGCAACATGTTTAATTAGTGAACCTTTTCAAGCGCGCCGCGACCTAACATTTATTGCCTGCACGTCGGGTTCCCGGTAAGACCTCCAAAGCCAGGACTTAGCTGTGTAATGGAGCGGCGGCGCTCCGCCATATCTCTATTAATCGTGGCACATAGACCCCGATTTCATATTTCGAAGCGTGATCAGCCTTGGCGGCCACCCCAAGCGCGACACGAAGGCGGTGATCGACAATCAGCCTGCGAAGAGCAGACGCAAGTGCATCCACATCCCCTGTCGGAACAAGCAGGCCGTTCGTGCCATCGATGATCACGTCGGCCACAGCGCCAACCGGTGTCGCAACGACGGCAAGCCCATAGGCAAAAGCTTCGAGGATCGACATCGGCAGATTTTCCGCAAATGACGGAAGGACGAATACATCGGAACCTCGCAGGACCCTCTTCGTCGCCTCGGCATCCAGCCAGCCCGGCACCTTGACCCGGTCCGCAATGCCTAGCTGCTCCACTCGAGCCTTGGTCTCCTGAATTTTTCCGTTTCCAGCGATCGTCGCCGTCCAATCCAGATCGCCATTCAGGCGCCCCAACGCTTCGACGAGTTGCGGCGTACCTTTTCGGCTTCCGAGTTCACCGAGGAACGAGATCCTAACACTCCCGTTCCACGGCGCATCGCAGGCAAAATCGGCTGGCAAAGTCGCGTTTGGAAGGATGATTATTCGGCTCTGGACTTGAGGCACATGCGCCAGAACCAAATCCGACCAGACCTTTCCGAGGACAATCACGGCCGAACTCTCCGCAAAGAGTCGATCAACCCACATGCGCACGCGAGGACTTGCCGACGGCCAGAACTCCTGAAACCGCGAACCATGAAGATGAACGACGTAAGGTATCCCCAGACCCCGCGCAAAGCGCGCCAGAAACGCCTTTCGAATAGCGCTTCCATCGGCGGCCACATTGATATGCAGTATGTCGACATCGCCTCGTTGTTTGGCGATCCAGAGACGGGCCAAGGCCCGGCCGAAAACGAACGGCGCCATGATCCGCGCACCGGGACCGCGCGTAACCAATCTGGAAACTCCGGCGCGCGCTGAATGACCCTCGCTGATCTTCGCAACGATCAAATCCGTCAAGCGGTCGATCCCCCCCCTTTGATGCTCCCCGAACGGGGTGGCAATCATCACCTTGATCGGCCGGGCAGAAACCATTGGAAGTACCCCTTGTTGTAGAATTAACGTGCGTTTCTAACTCGGAGCGAGGCAAGGCAAATCCTACAATCGGCAGACGATCAATTGGACAAGGGTTAATTTCGCCTCGGCAACTCGCCTCCCAAAGGTCAAAATTATATCTCCGCCACGGATGGAGGAAGCGCGTTAAGCTCAAATAGAAGAACGAATTTATTTCTGGTGTTCCATAGGTATTTTTAGTTTAATGCACCGCCATATATATTTGGAGTGCGGTTGTTACCACCGCCTTTGGGATGCGATTTGCATCGAAGTCAACATACCCGCGGGATCCTTACGGTCACTTGATCGTCCGATCACAAAACGAGGCGTCGAGCAGCTCCAACTGCGTGCGTCGTTTCACAGCTTTCGACCAGATCTAGCAAGGTCGGCTGCTAAATTGCGAGACTGCATGTGACTAGCTTATGGGACTACGCACGACGAGAATTGGACATCTGGGCGGATTCCAGTTCTTCAAAGGCTCATTTCTGGATTCGCGACGACGATGCCGTTGAGACGTCAACAAATCTGAAGCGCCTCAGCGACGTGGCTACTCGACACGAGACCAAGATCGGGTTGGCAGTTATTCCGGGAGAAATAACTACGGGCCTCCAAGAATACCTGGCCGAAAGCGTTCATCAATTCTACCCGATGTGCCACGGCTGGAAGCACATCAATCACAACCTTGGAAAAAAGCCCGCCGAGTTTGGCCCCGACCGACCGATTGCCAGCATGATCGAGGACGCAGAGGTTGCATTGCGCTCCTTCCGACAGTTCTTTGGCTCGTCGCAGCCAATATTTGTTCCGCCCTTCAACCGTATTACGCCTGCGTTGGTCAGCGCCTTGCCGCAAGTCGGATTCGCTGGAGTTTCGCTCATGCCTAGCTATTTCGAGCGGAAGCTCTTGCAGTTGAGTTCTCGCATGCAATGGCGTGGAATTGTCAGAATGCCGGAATTCAAGGACGGTCATCGGATCGACGTTCACCTGGACATCATCGATTGGAAGGCGAGAACGGCTCAGAGCGTCGAAGTCGTCTCTGACTGCCTTGTCCAGCAATTGCGGGGTAGAAGGCTCGGCCTCTTGAAGTCCGATGCGCCGATCGGGATTCTGACACATCACCTGGTGCACGATGAGCCTGTCTGGCACGCTCTCGAGAGCTTGTTGGACTTCCTCAGATCGCACGCATCGGTGGAATTCATAGACGTCGGCCAGTGGATTGACGGCTACGCCGCAGATCAACGTCGCGTCGCCTGCAGGCAAGCCACGCAGGGAGGCTAATATCCCTCGAATGAGAGGCTCAATCATGCGGATCGCACACCGGCTCGCCACTGCGGTGACAACCACGTTCTTCGCCATCCTGCTGCCGGTGAACTGCTCCTCCAAAGCGCAGGATGCACCGCCAATGAGATGGACGTCCGTCGGAAGCTCGGAAGGACCTATCACCATCCGGGGCACGCCGTACGTAGCTGAAACAGCCGGCGCAGACTGGAGTATCCGCAGGGCATCAGTCGACACGACCGATATAACGCGCTTCGAAGTGCGGGCGGGGGATGTTTGGGGTGAGGACCGCTCTTCTGGCGAAAACAAAGAGCGTTCCGAGCTTGATGGCTACAAGCGTCGCTATGAGTACGGCTCGGACGTTTGGGGTGCCTACTCGTTCCTGATTGAGCCTGGCGCTGAATACCAATCCGACTGGACAGCCATCAGCCAGATGCACGGATCCAAAATTCGGCCATTCCACATACACTTCAAGGCTGGTCGGCTGATCATCTACAGTGAGGCATCGGGATCCCGCTCAGGGCCGGAGACAAGCATTCGCTACAACCAAATGCTCAGCCGCAACGAATGGCACCACGTGGTATTCCACCTGCGCGAGGGATCGACCAACGGGCAGCTCGAAATCTGGCTCGATGGCAAAAAGGCCGTCGATTTTTCGGGGATGATCGGGGCGCCGGGTAACCAAGCCTACTGGAAGTATGGGATTTACCGTGGCTACGGCCCGATCACCACGCCCCTCGCTATTCAATTCGCCAACATGGAGGTCGGAAAGTCCGAGCTTGTCGCAAGGGTGGCGACGCCGCTGCCGGTCAAATAGGACCAACTAAGCGAGCCGCCACAGACACTCGGGGGCACCCGCCGTACAATGAACGGTCATGCATATGGCCACTTAGTGCTCTGCCACAAGTCGGCGGCGTGCCAACTGCGGGGCAAATCAAGTCCCCCACGTTTCAACAGGGCCAGCCGAGCACCGAGGACATTTTCGGTAGCTTAGTTACCTGCGCTTATGGGCTGGGTCACAATAGTGGTTCCGCCGCCCGTGCTAAGCGCTTTCGCCGAGTTCGCGAGTGTGACCGGGTCTTGAACGGTCGCCACGATCGTCCTGACAAAATTCAGGAACTTTGTCGATTCAACAGCCGCGGCGTTCGAAACATAGATCACGTCCTTGTTGCGCATTTCGAACCGTGAGGTCAGAAAATAGCCGCCGGGATCGCGCAAATCGGCCTGATAAATGATCGGGATAACAGGTCCCTCGAAGCGAGAAATGTCGACCCCAAGTTGCGCTGCAACCTCGCGCGTTTCGCCGCGATAGAGGAACACGGAGGCCGGGTCTGCCGTCAGGTCGCTCAAGCCGGTCGCTTTTGCGATAGCTTCGGACAACGAAACACGCCACGCTTCGAACGGGAACTGCCCCTGGCGGCCCGATGCCCCGAAGGCGAGGAACGTGCGCGGCTCGCGATACAGGTAGATCAAGTCACGCGGACGAACGTAAATGTTGTTCCCGGGTTCGTCGATGAGAGCGCCAAAGGGGCTGACAGCCTTTTTACCGTTCCTCTCAAGCACCACCCATGATTCGTTGCCTGCCCCCAAAAGACCGCCAGCACGTCCAATCGCTTCGAGCAGGCGTTCTCCGCCGGCATTTGCAGCATAACGGCCAGCCGCACGAACGTCTCCCAATACCGTATAGGCGGAGGAACGCTGGTCGAGAAGGGTGACAACAGCATTGGGCTCAAGCGATCGCTTTTTCAGGGCCGCGACAATCTCGCGCTCGATCTCAGCCGTCGTCCGCCCCTTTGCAGGTATGGGCCCTGCCGACGGTACCGTTATGTTGCCGTCCGGGCCGACCGCTTGGGGCGGGACGGTGAAGAAGTTGCCCGGTCGCACTCCCAGATCGTTCTGCACAAACAGGCCGGCGCCCGTTTCGTAGACGGTCACACCGAGAATGTCCCCAATCTCCACGACAACCCGCTGGGGCCCCCGCCCGTCGGCAATTCTGCCTGCGATCCTCGGCGCGTGGGCCGCCAGGATATTGAGTGCCTCTGGCCGCAATCGAACAAGGGCATAGGGAAGATCACCCTGCCCGGACGTGATGTCCCAGCTTTGCGGACCCGCAACCGGCATGATCGCGCACCCACCTACCAACGTTGCAATAAGCGCTGTCAGAAACGCTAGGCGGAAATGCATGCCCCTACCCCTGTGTTGCTCCGCTCTAACACGGAGAGACTGCAGAGGAGGATGACCTGAAAGCCTGCGATTTAATATTTTCAACCAAGTGTTTCCCGAAAAGCACAGAAAAAGCCGTAATAGACGCGAAGAAACCCCGACCGAAGGGATATTTTGGCCGCGGAAATGCATATTCGGCCGTCTCACGCTGAGTTTTTGCCTGATTCAGGTAAATGGTTCGCTATTGCGGGTCGTCTTCCCCGGCATTGGACCGCTCGAGCCGATCGTCCGAATCACCTACCTGCGTGGTTTACGCGCTCCTCGGGGAAAGCCGCGCTTCGCCCCTCCGCCGGAACGGCCGCTCGCAAGGCCGAGAAGCTTAACAGTAATCTGGAGGGCTATCGTTGTGCAGCCGGCTGCTTCGACCAAACGGGATAGATCCCTGATTCGAGACCTGCACCGGCGTACAATGGGCCTCTTCCGGTATCAGCGGCGTCACGTTCAACTGAATGGACAAGGCGGCTTGCAATTACTGCGTTGGGAGAACAACGAGATCTAAGAACTCCAACGACAAACCCACCGGCTGAAAGATGCCAGGTGATGACGCTGAAGAGTCCGAGGTTTAATGACTTTGTGCGGACGGCCATTGCGATGACCGGTATTCCCAGGGCGACGAGCAGAGTCAAAGACGGCAAGGCCGATTGGGCCACTACGATGGCGAGCGCCCAATAAACCCATACGCCAATCGAGAGTGGAACAATTCTTACCTCCCGTAGCAGGCGTCCGACGTACTGACCTGCCATCGCCGCGCGGAAGAGTTCACCGCAGCTCAAAAAGCGGCCGCTGAGGACGCGGTGCCAAAGGAGGGACCACGTTCCCATAACGTAGCTGTAGTGGTCGACGGCCTTGTCTTCCAACAGCACAAGGCGCCACCCCGCGCCGCGAAGCCGTGCTCCCAAGTCGTATTCCTCAAATGCATGCAGATTGCGGTCGGACAGATACCCGATCTGCGAAATGGCGACCCGCCGATACAGCCCGCCGCCATTCAGGCAATCAACATCAAGCTTATCCTTCCTGCGCGCGCGCTGGAAGCGCTTGACCCGCCCTTTGAGCTCGAGATTGTCGGTCCGCATCTCATGGATATATCCGCCTACGCCTGCCACGTCGTGTTGATGATCCAGGATGTCGACTGCCTTGCGGATGAAGCCGGCATCGAGCTCCATGTCACCATCGAGGATGTAAATATATTCGCCCTTGCAGTACTGATAGCCCAGTTGGGGCCCAACGCCACATCGTCGCTGTGAGGCACTCTCCAGCACGACAACAGACGTCGGGAACTGCCTCGCGATCGCGACTGTTTCATCCGTTGAAGCGCTGTCGGCGACAATGACTTCGCCCTCGTAGTCTGCAATAGCGGCGAGCGCGCTCTGGACGGCCCTCGCGATGTTCGTCGCCTCGTTAAGGGTTTTGATAATAATACTGATCTTACTCATTTTGCGCCCTGTGCACTCCGAAGCCGCGCCAAAGCTCAACTGTAGCAAGAGAATGGGATTTAATCCATTGAGACTGGGTCGCGCGTTCAACATGCTGAACGCGTTTGACCATGATCGCGCCGATGCCCGGATGGGCAGGGCCAACCTAGTCATGATCGTCAAGACGACCGTCTCTGGTGCCAAACGCTTGCCGCTCGACTCCGGAAAAGGTGGCGCCTCGAATCGTTGGACCGATCCAAAGGACGTCCGTCCGCCCCTCGACCCTGCCACCGCGATAAAGTCCCTGCTTGACATAGACACGTCTGCCAGACGGAGCCGGAGCAGTTCCCTCCAGCGCTAGTTTGAACTGCTTCTCGCCTTCGTCCCGCCGCCAGATGGCGAAGGCGCCACTACGCCAGTCCACCCTAAAAACAAAATCAGTCCATCGACCTAGTGTCACGAACCCGCCATCCGACAAAGCAGCTTGATTGAATGTATATCGCTGAGGGCCGCCCATGGTATGTTGAGCTGCTGCCAGTCCTCCCCACCCGTAGAATTGCCAAACAAAGGACCAGCTATTGCAAGCATTTCCGCCGTCGGCCGAGCAGTCGGCAGGGGCGAACGCGGACCAAGGGAGTTGCTGCCCCTCCCAATTGCTTGGGAAATAGTAACTGGTGGCATAGTATTGCAGTCCGCTCGCAGGTCCTTCCCTAATCTCTGTTCCGCTGCTGTCTTGCATCGAAAACATTTCGGCGCGCTCGCTGTTGGAGTTGAGCGAAAGCGGGTCGTCGTTAGGCTGCACTTCGATGCGGACGGCCGGCTTGCCGTGCCAAGTCTGGAAACCATCCACCTGCACCCGACAATCGTCCACGGCCTGTTGACCGTACCAGCCGCCTGTTCGAAGCTCCCCCCAGTTCGTCGCGAAGGTGACGCTTTCATCCAGGGGCCCGCTGCTGGGAGGGAGCCGATAGGTCACGCGCCTCCCTCCACGAGGCGCCATCTGGCATTGCTTCGATGATTCTGGCGTAACAGCCGCCGCTCCATTCCGCAGAACGCGCTCCCCAACGGGCCATGCCTGAATTGCGGCTGCAAGGGCGGCGACACCAAACAGAAAAGACAAGCATTTTATCAAGGCCGGGTGCCTCCAGCGGCGCTCGGACCGTCAGATGGACTGAGCATATTACCTAGGCACCGGCTCTCAACAGGCCATTTGGGTGGACGGCGCAACAGGTCGATGATTCAAGCCACGAAGGCCGTATCGCCCCCATCCCTTCAGACCTCTGGATCAACCGATCGTTTCCTGCCCCACGGCACCAACTGCCTCTGACGGCCCGAGGGCGCAAGAACACCCTATGCACCGACCAATTATTTAATGTTGCACCAAGTCGTCACTTGGCTATAGTAGCATAGTTAATTCTTATTTAATTTCCCGGCAACATTAATATCCATCATATTCAATTGGTTCGGTGCTAATTTGACAAACGGCTCGGATTTCTCAGGCGACGTTGGTCGACTCGAGCGCTGGTCTTCAGGAACGCGTTTTCGCGTTTCGGAGAGCGTCGTACCCTATTTGCTGTCGGCGCTCGATTTAACGGTCATCCTCCTTTCGTGCGCCGTTGCAGGAGGTGGCTATCAGATGCTGGTCAATCATGACCTGCCAAACCTGTCTTCCTATTGCGCGATAGGGACCCTCGCTGGGCTGCTTTACGTGCTCCGAATGGGAGGGCGTGGACATTACGGGCTTCCCGAAGCGATGGCGCCCGCCCTTGAGACCGGCGCAATCCTGTCTTCCTGGTTTGTGACGGCGCTCTTGCTGGCGCTCCTTGCTTTCCTGCTCAAGATTGGTCCGAGCTACTCCCGTGGCGCATTCGTTGCCTTCAACCTTCTCACGCCGTTGCTTCTGTTGGCGGCGCGTAGCCTCTCGAAAGCATCCCTGTCCATTGCCGTTTCTCACAAAATCGTTGGCTGGCGTCCAATCGTATTGATTGGCTTTTCGGATGAGATTGCCGCGTTGAGAGAGCAACGCCTTCTGACTCGCGTTGGCGCGGGTGATATCAAGACCTTTGTGCTAAGCGAGCTAGCAAGTCCGGTGACCACGCTTGCCGAAGCAAATATCCTGCGTTCGGCATGCGACTTCGCGAGACGTCAAGACTGCCGGGAAATTCTACTCGCTTTGCCTTGGAATGACGCTGGGCGCCTCGAACGCGTCCGGGGTTACTTAAAGACCCTTCCGGTAACCGTCTGGCTTCTGCCCGACGCCAATATCCGTCTGCTGACGCGTGATGCAGCGTCCGAGTGCATTCGTACCCTTGCCTTTCACGTCCAACGTGCTCCGCTCAGCGAAGCCGAATGCCTGATCAAACGTACGGTCGACATCGTTCTTTCCACCTTGGCTCTGCTCTTCTTTTCGCCACTCCTGGCCATTACAGCGATCGCCATCAAATTGGACAGTCCGGGTCCGATCATTTTCCGGCAAGAACGAAAAGGCTTCAACAAGAAGCATTTTACCATATTCAAGTTTCGAACGATGACTGTTCAGGAGAACGGTCCGGCGGTCGCGCAAGCCATCCGGGACGATCCGCGGGTGACAGATCTCGGGCGCATATTGCGATCCATGAGCGTCGACGAACTGCCGCAACTGTTCAATGTCTTGAAGGGGGACATGTCCCTGGTCGGACCGCGTCCTCACGCACTGGCCCACGACGACCAGTTTGAAAAAATACTGAGCAACTATTCGAATCGCCAACACGTCAAGCCGGGCATTACCGGATGGGCTCAATGTAACGGCGCCAGAGGCGCTACTCCATCGGTCGACCATATTGCGCAAAGAGTTCGACTGGACCTTTGGTATATCAACAACTGGAGCCTGAAACTGGACGCCAGGATCCTGATCAAAACGCTTTCGGAAGTTTTGAAACAACGGAATGCATATTAATAGGCGTTGGAAAAGGACGGGCCGATTCCTCCCTTGAGATGCCTTGCAGGTAAGACGCGGAAGACTCCGTTCGATCTTCATCCGCGGGGGATAAACAACCACGGCAGATGATAAGCTTCTTGCTCAACCTCTCATCGGCCGCGCGGTTCATAGCATCAAGTGCAGTTCCCCACTCTTTGGAGTACGGCTTGAGCTTAGCAAGATCGGCTTCCGTGGGAACCTCATCTCGCGTTACTTGCTGCAAGTTAGCAGCCCCCGTGCTTGCATCGCGAAGACTACCCGGCCGATGGGGGGTGGGAAGGAAAACCGGCACGGCGGCGCGTGCACCCCGCTCTAGGCCCGCATTCTTGGACAACTGTACGTAGCCTCTTGTCTCCCCGCAGCACCCGCAGAGACACAAAGCCATCGCCAGCAAGATCACGATGCGCTCGGCCATACGGGTCAACACCCCTGGCTCACAGTGATGATTAACGATTTAAATATAACAGTAAGGTTAATATTCAGTTAGCCAAAACGCGATGCACGCACCAAATCGGTTCTGTCGAGTGATTTCACGCACGACTGTCCGCTTACGGCTCACGATAAAGCGGACCTCGATTATGTGAGTATTGCGTGGATAGACGCTTGCCTATTTAAAAGCGTACGAGAGCTGAGCCGCCGGCTCGCCATCGCTGGCGCCCCGGACTTCCTCTCTCAGAGCGTTTACCGTGCTCACCATTTTGAAACCATCGGGAAACTCGATGAGGCAGGCATACATGGTTCCCACCGCGAGAAGGCGGCATTGCTGCCCCTGCCGGCCCCCGTTCATCCACCGATAGGTATACGGAAAATCGGAGTAGGAAGGATGCTCGCTCATAAGTCAGCAACCTGACTGCCTGTTTGCAGCGGACAAGGCGTCAATGTTCTCTCCACGACGCCGCCTCGGATCCGATCTAGTTGCAGAATTGTTGATTGCCATAACGCTGGCAGGCACGACCATTGCTGAAGATAGTTGTGTTGCCGTAAGTCTGCGCCGTCGTACCGTTGCTGAAATACGTGCTGTTGCCAAAGCTTTGGAAGGTCGTTCCATCACTACTATAGTTTGTACTCCCAAAGCGCCGCGAGGTGTCGCCGTCGCTCCAATAGGTAACGGCTCCGTTGCGCGTCCCGGAATAGCCATCGGACCCGCAAGAGGCCTGCCCAGCCGCTGACTGGCAATTCTGAGCCTGAGCCGACGACCCCCACAACAACAGCACCGCAAGAACTAGCCGCATGGTCACCTCCCGTGCACAAAACACGATCCCGTGCTTGTACCCTATACTTCTACGCAGAACTTGCCAGTCTTCTTGTCGTGAAAGGTCTAAGCCGGATGGCGGGTGGCGCATGCGATCGTTTCACAGCTCTCGATCACAGGACTGGTTCCCCGCCCTCGGGCGCCAGCCGCGCTCACCGAGTCTTCCGTCCATCCTATTCGGCTGTCGATCCGGCAGTCCTTGATCGAACGATCGATAACCAACCGTGCATTTAAACCTATAAAACGGGCTCTCTTGATGCTAACAATTACGTATTTCAAGTCGCGTTTTGTCGCACCCTTGAGTTTTCGGTGGTGAATAGTGAAACCAATTGATTTCACAGTCGTAATTCCAACGTTCCGCCGTCCGCTCGAACTCCGGGAAGCTATCTCGAGCGTACTCGATCAGCGCGATGTGGAGATTGAGATATTTGTGGTCGATGACAGCCCGGAGGGGTCAGCCGAGTCAGTGGTCGCAAGCCTGAACGACCAGCGAATAGTATATATGGCCAACCCCAAACCGACAGGTGGCTTCCCCAGCGCCGTAAGAAATTTGGGCTGGCCATCCGGGCGCGGAGACTTTGTCCATTTTCTCGACGACGATGATATTATTCCTCAGGGGCATTATGCAGCCGTCAAGCACCTTTTCGCCAAGCACACCGATGTCGGCGTCGTTTTCTGCCGTATCGATCCCTTCGGCAACTGTTCACCAACACAGTTGCACCAAGAAAAATTGTACTTCGAGAAAGCAGCGCGGCTTGCAAACTTCTGCCAGCGCCTTCGCTCGCGACGTGCCTTTGTCGCCTGCCTCATGTTCCATTGGGCACTACTCGTCTGCAGCGCAGGAGTCCTGCGTCGACGGTGCGTCGATCAACTCGGCGGCTTCGATCCGCAACTTCGGCTCCGCGAAGATGTAGATTTTTATGCGAGAGCTATGCGACAATTTGACGTGTGCTTTCTCGATCGGGTTGGACTTAGATATCGCATTGGAAGCCCCTCACTCATGCATGCGCCCAACCTCACGCAATGCGATGTGGACGATCTTCGCGCAGCTCAGCATCGAACAAATACACGGTACAAGTCGACCTGGGGTGTCTTCGAATTTTATGCCTTAAAGATATTTGCTCGCACAGTATTCAAGTTCGTATGAGGCAAAAAGCTTATATGGCAAAGCGATGTCATTGATCGTCAACAGGCTATCACAGTCAACGGCCTTTGGGCAGCTGCAACACGAGTGGGAGAATCTCGACAGTAGTTTGTCGCCCCGGACTCCATTTACTTCGCCGGTCTGGAACGAACTATGGTGGAAACACTTTTCTCGATCTGGATTGTTGCGGCGTGACGAATTCTTGCTCCATGAAATCCGCCGTCCCGATGGAGAACTCGTCGCGATTGCCCCGATGATGCGAACTTATGAGCCCGGCTTCGGACCAGTCCGTTTGTGCAAGGTGCAGTTCTTCGGCACTGACCCGAGCCTTACCGAGGTGCGGGGGCTGGTGTGCAGGGCCGAACATCAAAGCGATGCGCTATATGCGCTCGCCAAGCATTTTAGCGAGAATGAAAACAATTGGGATGTATTCAAGTGGAGCGGTCTTCGGTCCGACGCGCTCAGTCAACTTCCTCATGACAAACTAAGAACCGAGCGGATCCTCCCTGACTACGTTGTGAATTTGCCCGACCGTTGGGAAGCGCTCCACGCGACCCTCTCCAACAATACCCGCAAGAGCATTCGGAAGGGGTATGAGTTTCTTGATCGAGACGGGCACAGATTGGCGTTACGCGTAGCCGATTCCGCTAACATCGACGCTGAAACCTTGCACCGCTTCTTTCGACTTCATCAGGCGCGATCGTCGGCCGCCGATATGAAGCAGCATCGAGACAACTTCCATACCGCTCAGAGCCGAGGTTTCCTAGACGATGTCATAGGTAAATTGGCGTCGCGAGGGCTGGTACGCGTTTTCGAACTCGAGGTTAATGGCGAGGTTGTTGCGTCCCGGATTGCCTTTGCCCTCGGCCGAGACATCTATCTCTACTTCTCCGGTTTTGAGCCGAGCTGGAAGAAGTATGGAGTGATGACCACTCTTGTCGTGGAGATCATCAAATGGGCGATCGAGCAGGGCTTCTCAGCGCTCAACCTGTCGACTGGCAAGGACCAATCAAAGTTGCGCTGGATGCCGACGGAGATCGTTCTGCACGACATCGTACAGTCGAGGGAATCAATGCGGAGTCAGCTGGTCGCTCGATCTGAGCTCTGGCGACGGCGCGGTCTCAAAGCGGTGCCGTAGCGTTGGATTCCAACGTCCGATGAGGTGGCGGTTATGGGAGGAGAAGCCGCGCCTTTGAGTAGATCGTCAGTCACAATTGGGCCGCGATTGATTTTGAAAGGCTTTTCACATGAAGTATTTCGGCAATTCACCTTTACTTCGTGCCAATCGGCCTCGTCCTCATCGACGCAGAAGGCCTCAAGCTCCTGGTGATCTGCTTAAGCAAGTCGAGAAACATCTGCAGAATGGATTAGGTGGCGAATTGCTTCCCGACAATCCCGCTATGGAGGAGGATTTCATCCGGTTGCGGACGCACTACAACAATATCTGCCGCTATCGTGAATTGAAGGCGACAACGCTTACCTCGTTGGAGAGCGAGTTTATCGAACGCCGATTGATGGAGGAAAGCTTCGCTCTGGCAGCTCTCATGTCGGCAGCTGTACAGCAGTATGATGAGGGCTCGGCCCAGCCAGGCTCCATCGCGATCGACTTACCTCGATCAGAAGGCTGCGACCACAATTCCCTCTGACAAGGTCAAGTGTTCGGCGCTTCGTCGCCCCTTCAAGTTTTACGGATACTATCCTGGCCACCAGGTCGGTCGCGCGGTGTGGCGAAAGGATTGTCGTTATCCTCAATTGAAGCCAATTTTTCGAAGAGTTCTTTGAGGTTGTTCTGGTCATCGAAGTCGAGCACAGGAGACGTCGTGGCGATCTCGCCGATCGCCGTCTTGTGACCGTCCCACACTTCCTCAAACGCGCGGGACGGCATTATGCCATCCTCTGCGGCGTCGCACGATCCGCCGGTGAGCAAGGAGGAAGGCAGTCGAGCAGCCGGCGATACAGGTGTTGTAGCCTCCGCGTTATCCGCACAGATGATTACTTGCGCCGGCAACTTTGCTGCCTCGCTCTGTTTGGCATCAAGTCTTGCGGCGCTGAGGATCAGCTCGAGTATGGCAGGCAGAAGCTCTCTTCGGTTGATCGCCATGTACACTCGGGCGAGTTGATCAACATATTGGGAGCCAAATCGGCCGAGGACTGTCGCGACGCTTGCGAGCTCCGAATCGGATCTCAAAAGAAGCTCCCACCGTTCCTTATGCTCAATTCCACTTGCCATCTTGGACGGGATGGCAAGTTCATTGGGTGAGACGTCCAGGAAATTTGGTTGAACCAATTTTTCTTCCAGTTCGATCGGCGGACGTTTGGCGGCGACTTGGAGGAAAATCAGGCCAAGTCCCATGGCAACAAACCCGATCGTTGCCCAAGCGATCGAGATGCATAGGAAGAATCCGAAAATCAGCAACAATGCCCCTGCAACATTCATTTCGCACAATCGCCAATTAAACGAATAAAGACTCGATGGTATTTAATTGCGACAGTATTCGCAAGGTATGGCCTGATGGCCCCGACCGCAGGTCTCTCAAGGGGAAGTTTAGTCTCGAAGGGGGGCCGGATGAACCGCTCCAAAAGATTGGCCAATCGGAAAGTAAATGTGAAAGACAATGCGGCGGTTCTGCTACACTGCGTTCAACAATAGCCCGACCATCGCGCGCGAATCGCCGTTGCTTGGACAAGGACGACATGAAAGGGAAGGTACATGGTGAAAGCTGCTCCCCGCTTCAGCATAGCCGGCACGTTCGGATTGCTCCTGCTGGTTCTTCTACCCGCGTCCGCAGATGCCAAATCACGACGCGCTTCCGGGCCGTACAATTACGGGGCGACAAATGCCTTTTCCTGGGGACCTGACTTTCAGTACTACAATTACCCGCTCTATGCCGGTTGCCCGAAAGATGGCGGCCCTCCGCGCTACCCTGTCATTGCGACGAGCACCTTCAGCAATCAACCGGTGAGGACGACGGTCGGTTCGTGGAGCTATCGCGAAGTTTCATACGGCTTTCCCCAGCAATGGTGCCGCCTTCAATGAGCATAGGGTGATTGATCGAGGCTCTGGACTTGCAATTACTCTGAGCATGCACAGTGTGGACTTTAGGCGCGCCTTCGCGGGGCGTCGGTAGTGGCGCGGCGTTCAATCAATCCACAACCGCGTTTCGGGTGAACCCGAAGCCTAGGGGGCAATAAGTACTTATCACCCCCAAAGGCGATTTGATCCCGCGCCCCCCCAATCTCCTGCGACGGCTAGGTAACTTCATCTTGGGGTTGAGCGGCGTCCATTATGTATCCGCTAAGCGAATGACGTCAGGCCCCTAAGCCGCCTAATTCCTGTACCACCCTTACCGACGGTGGCTGATTGCGACACGATTCGCTCAGGAATGTTGAACATGCCGATGCGCGGCGTGGTGCCTAGGGGACCCTAATGTCGGTAATGTGGATCTTGCTCGCATGCGCTTGCACGCTCATAGGCGTGAGCATTGCGATCGCAATTTACGCGAGCTCTATGATAGCGCGTTCTGAGGCTGAACGGAGGGATCGCGTTAGCATACTAAGCGGCGATAAACCTGCTCCTACAAAGCCCGATCCGCACCCGTCTCATTCAGTGCATCGGACTGCCCATTCCTCGTGAGGGGTCGACCGAACGTCGGTTGCGCTCAGAAAGCGCGGCCCTGCGGCCAAAAGGCACCCGCTTGCCTCGTAGGTTGCGGGCTAGAATTCAAACTCCGCGATATTAAATGCCCCACAAATCATCCTTGCTCAAGGAGCTACGTTTCTTTCCAAGAACACCGCAACTCGATCCCCCGTTCGCCCGAATCTAACGATGGTTTGATTGAGAAGGTGTGGATCGGCATCGATCGTTCTCAAGTTTTTACTGGTTAAGACATCTGCACGGCAACCTTTCGCCTTAAAATTACACATGCTCGTACCAGTTGCTGAAGAAGGGGATGGTGCGTGATGACCAGTCCAATGCCCCACCCGGCTAACGAGAGTGATACACCGAGCGCCCCTGCTTCGATCGAAAGGCTGTCAGGCCCGCCATGAGTGAAGATCAAATAAGTCGGGCCAAGGCTACTTAAAATCGAAAGCAAAATGCTTTTGCGAAGTGCGCCGAAGAAATCGCCCCAGCCAAAATCAAGATATCGACGAACGACCGCAACGGCGATCAGCGCGTTCAAGGGCACGATGCCGACCAAACACCACGAGATCGCCAAAAGACCATGTCCGGCAACCAAAGCAACGGCCGCCGTATTCAGCACCGCCTGCACAGCCACCAGAAAGGGCAACTTTCTCACGGCCCCGACCGCCACGAGAACGGGATACTGAAGAGCCCAAGGAAAGGAAAAGGCCGCGGCAAGACACAGGATCCTCACAAGCGGCGCAACGTCCAGCCACTGAGGCCCGAGGAGAAGCGAGATTAACGGCGTCGAAAGCGCGGCCAACAACACCAAGCAGGGCCAATGCACTGCCGTAATTAATTCAAGCGCACTGAGATAGATCGCTTTCGTATCTGACTTGTCGCGTACACTTTGTGAGAAGATCGGAAGCATGACTGCTCCGACGCCAGCGAGGATCACGCGCTCCGGAAACACGGAAATAAGTACGGCGCGCTGCGCAAGTCCGACGCTTGCAGAATCCAGCGTCCGCCCGATAATTAGATAAGGCGCATATTCACCAATCGCTGAAACTAGGGCTGCGGCGCTGTCGAAGGCCCCAAACCCCATCACGCTGCGCCATTCGCTCAACGACGGCCGGTAGATCGAGCGGTCTGCATAAAGAAGAAGGCAGAGAATGCTCCCCGAGGCAGCCGAAGCGGTCGCCGCCCAAGCGAGCGACAGGAAGCCGAAACCCAACTTTGCCAACCAAATACTTGTGAGCCCTCCGGAAAGGGCCATCAGTATGTTGATCAACGCAAAGGTTCGAAATTCCATTTCACGGTTCAGCAACGCAAAAACCGGAAAGACGAAAGAGCCAAGAAGATATCCGATGGTAGCGATCTTAATATAACGACCGACCTCAGTAAGACCGTAGAAATTCGCGATAAAACCCGCGGAGAAATACAGGCAGAGGGAAATCGCCACTGATACGAGAATGCTTATCGTGATGCTCGTGCGGACCTTTTTCGGAGTAAGCCCCTTCTGCTGAATCAGATAGGCGCCTCCGCCGAATTCTCTAAAGGCTTCTGCGATCACGAAGACTGAACTGCCGAGAACTGAAACGCCGAAGGCGGCGGGGCCGATCAACCTTGCGACGACAATTGCGACCGCAAGATTGATCGACATAACGAGATATCGCCCGAACGATGCCCAGAGGAACGCACCCCTCACCCCCATCCTGCTCGCTCCATGGAACCGGTCGCGAATGCCCTGATGGTAATGTCTTCCCGCGCAACAGGCTCCGGGTTCAACGGGCAGCCATAAAACGCGGCAGAATCGGCGGCAAATCGACACACCCGATCAGTCCAGCATATATGCACCCTAGGCAAAGTCGCTCCGGTTCCAGGCTAATCGGTCTATTAATCCTATGACGCGGATGTGGGCATCGGCGGAATTATTCCAGTATTATGCAATCTGTGATACTCCGATAGCTTAGCCACGGACACTTAGTTTTACATCGTTAATTTCGAGTGGGCCAGGAGCAGACTCCCCTTGGACTTCGATAATTCCAATTTCGATAATTCGAAACTTCTCCCGTTATCGCAAGGCCAGCTCAGTATCTGGCTGGCCCAAATGCTCGACGAGAACGATCCCGCGTTCAATATCGGCGAGTGCGTCGAAATTTGCGGTGCCGTCGACAAGGAACGTTTCGAATTGGCTCTGCGTGAAGCAGTTATGGAGGCGGACGCGCTTCACCTTCGAGTGGTGGATACGAATGACGGGCCCCGGCAATACCTTGGAAGAGACGACGACTGGGCTATGCCGTTCGTCGACTTTACGCCGCAGGATAATCCCCGTTCGGCGGCCGAAGCATGGATGCGGACGGATATGTCTCGCAGCTTCGACCTTGCTCGCGGCCCCTTGTTTCGATTCTCTCTCCTTCGCATCGGCACTGCCTGCTACTTTTGGTATGCCGTCAACCATCATTTGGTCAACGACGGCGCTGGCTGGACGCTCCTGCTCCGCCGCGTCGCGGAACTGTACGGCCATCTGACCAGCCGTAGCGACTACGAACCTCAGCGCTTCGCCACTCAGGACGACCTGATCGAAGCCGAACGAGCGTATCGCGAATCCCAACATTTCGTGCGCGATCGAAACTATTGGCTGACCGTCCTTAGGAATCGACCGAAGACTGCAAGTCTTTCAACCATCAGCGCCACGCGACAGGGCGTGCGGCAGCTCACCGGGTGGATTCCCGGCGACGTGGAGATTGAGCGCCTCAGCCGTGCTTACGGATCGAGTGCCGCGGCCGTGATGATGGCCGGCATCGCTCTTTATTTTTGTCGCATGACGGGAGCCCGCGACATCGTGCTCGGGATGCAGGTATCGGCGAGACTTGGAAGTCAATCGAGACGCGCCGTCGGCATGGCGGCCAACGTCATCCCCCTTCGCCTCAACGTAAACCTAGACGAGGATTTCGATGCCCTGTTGCAACGTACCGTTCGAGCAATGCGGGGGGCCTTCCGTCATCAGTTATACCGGATCGAAGACCTCAGGCGCGATCTGGGGATCTTGCCGCAGAACGACATTTTTTCTGTCTTCGCGAATTATATGCCGCTTGATGAGGATATCGAATTCGCAGACTACCCCATCCGCCGCGCTCCGCTGGGTAATTGGCGCGTGGAGGATATCCAATTTGTCTATTATGGAGGTTCGGTCCAAACCGGATACCGGATCGACATTGTCGGCAATTCCGCCAAATATACCGTCGAGCAACTCGATCAGCACCTTCACAAACTCTGCGACTTGATAAATCAGTGCACCGCAAGGCCAAGCACGATTTGCGGTCGCGCTAATCTGCTCACATCCACTGAGCGAGAGCGGATACTGATCGGTTTCGCCGGCAATCGCGACGGCCATGCTGGCGATACGCTTGTTCACCGGCTCTTCGAGCGGCAGGTGAAAGCTAGTCCGAATGCGATTGCAGTCTGCTTTGAAGATATCAGTCTGACCTACTCTCAATTGAATGTTCTTTCCAACAAGCTCGCCCACCGTCTGCGTAGTGAAGGAGTCGGGCCAGAGGTCTTGGTTCCCGTCTACCTCTGCCAGTCCATCGACATGCTGGTGGCTGTCATCGCTGTCTTGAAGGCGGGGGGAGCCTATGTCCCGATCGATCCGGATCTGGCATCGGACCAAATGGCATCCTTGCTCCGGGCAATCGATCCGTCGGTCGTGCTGACCGCAGGTCACCTGCGGGCGCACCTGCAGGACACTCGCTATAAAGTCATCTCTATCGATGAAGCAGACCTTGCGCAATTCGCCGGGCCCGACCTTGAGGACGAGGCGATGAGATTGGCGCCCGGCAACCTCGCCGCCGTGATATTTGCGCCGGGCCCCACGGGCGACCTAAAGGGAATGCAGCACGAGCACCAGGGGATTGTAAGTCGGTTGCAGTGGATGCAGGACCAATATCGTCTATCGGACAATGACTGCGTTCTGCAAAAGACATCGCTGCAACTGTCCGCATCCGTTTGGGAATTCTTCTGGCCACTCACGGTTGGGGCGAAACTTGTCGTGGCGAAACCTCGCGGATATCTCGAGCCGCTGTATCTAAAACAGTTGATCCGCGCGCATAGCGTCACGACCATCCACTTCTTTGCGTCGGCCCTGTCGTCGTTCCTCAATTGTGCCGACATGGATAGCTGCAGGTCCATCCGCCGCATTCTCTGTAGCGGCGAACGGCTTTCGCCGCAGGTTTCGCGACGCTGCCTCGAGCTTCTGCCGGATATAAGGCTTTACGACCTCTATCAGCCAACCGACGGAGCGTCCGAGGCCTCTCACCGTGAGTGTCTAGCTGCTGATCTAAGTTCAAACACAATTGGACGTCCGATCACGAATACCCAAATCTATATTCTCGATCAATTGATGCAGCCGGTACCAGTAGGAGCCACGGGCGAGATCTACATCGCCGATGCCGGCATCGGGCGGGGCTATTTCCGGCAACCGGCGCTCAATGAAGAGCGGTTCGTTTCGTCAATCGTTGCCCCGGACGATCCGGATATCCGGCTCTATAAGACCGGCGACTCTGGACGGTGGCAACCAGACGGCTCGGTGGAACTGATGGGCCGCCGCAACGGCCAAATTGAGCTTCACGGCATCTGGATGAACCTGAATGAAGTCGAGAGATGCCTAAAGCAAGTCAAGCGGGTGAAAGACGCAGCAGTCGTTTTGCGCGAGAACACTGTGTGTATGCGCGAGCTGCTAGCTTATTTCACCGAGACCGATGCAGACCCGGCCGCGCTCGGCCATCCAGACCCGCTCACGATCTCAGCTATGCAGCGGGCGTCGTCCCACAGCCTTCCCGTTCACTGGAGGCCGACCCGATATTTACCCGTCGCAGCGCTGCCTTTAACCGCCGACGGAAAGGTGGACCGACCCTCGCTCGCCGCACGACATCCACCCCAAGAAGATGCTGTCGCCGATTTCGCGCCCCAGGGAAGTACAGAAATTGCCCTCCATGCGATCTGGCAAGAGGTGCTTCGGATCGAGCATTTTGGACGGTACGACAATTTCTTCGAGTTGGGCGGCCACTCCCTACTGGCAACCCAAGTCGCCTCGCGCCTATCCCGAATTTTCAATCTTGAAATTCCGCTTCACATGATCTTCGAAGCTCAGACCTTGAACGATCTGGCGCGACAAATCGAGCAAGCCATAGGAGCGACCAAACAGTCCGTTGTGCAGTCCCGCGGTGTTGGTCATCGATCGCCGGATTCCGATTCGGATGGAAGCGATAAATCGCTTACGCGTATCGTCGCTCCAATAGCTCCATCAGTGGAAGTGCCTTCGACACTCTCTTATTCACAGCAACGAATGTGGCTCATACAGTCACTCGATCCGAAAAATACAGCCTACAATCTGAGTGGTGCTGTACGTTTATTCGGCGATCTGGATGGAGAGGCTCTTTCTCGCGCCCTGGATGAGATGCGCCGGCGGCATGAAAATTTGCGGACTACGTTTCAAGAGGTGAACGGCGAAGTACGGCAACAGATCAACGCTTGGCAGCCTCAAGAACTCAGCGCGACCGATCTGCGCTTTCTCGGGAACTCGGCACTGGCCGAGGCAATGCGGATGGCTCAAGCAGCCGCGCAAACTCCAATTGATCTATCCCGCGGCCCGGTCTTTCAGACGTCACTGTTCCAGATCGCAGACAAAGAACATCTGCTTCAGCTGACCCTGCACCATATTTCGGGCGACCAATGGTCGGTCGGAATCGTTGCACGAGAATTGGCCGCCGCATACAATGCGTTACGGATCGGACAAAGCGTGGCGCTTGAACCACTCAAGCTTCGCTATCACGATTATGTAGCGTGGCAGCGACAGCAGCAAAGCCACCATGAGACGCAGTTGGCGTATTGGCGCGAGCAACTGCAAGGGCTGCCCGCACTTGAGCTTCCGACCGATTTCGTTCGACCGCAAGTACGTGGATTGAATGGCGCGAGCTATCTGACATCGATAGACCCGTCGGTACTGTCGAAGCTGGATCGACTGAGTAAGCGTGAGGGATGCACCCTTTTCATGACGACCTTGGCGGCGTTCGCTCTTCAGTTGTATCGCTTGACCGGGCAAGACGATTTCGCGATCGGAGTGCCGATCGCGAATCGTACCCACAGCGATTTGGAGAACCTCGTAGGGACATTCGTCAATACTCTTGCCCTACGCATTGATCTCTCGGACAGGCCCAGCTTTCTAGCGCTCCTAAAGCGGGTCCGCACTGTTGCACTCGATGCTTACGCCCGGCAGGACGTTTCCTTCGACAGATTGGTGCAGGACATTTCGGCCGCACGGGAAAACAACAGAGCACCTCTCGTGCAGGTGATGTTCAATATGCTGAACGCCCCGTTTCACGGCGTTTCATTTGACGGGTTGAAGTGGGAGCCGGCCGTCATCGACCGCGGGGGCGCTCAATTCGAACTGAGCCTGTCTATGGATGCTCAAGTGTCGCACAGCATCACGTTCGAGTACAATACGGATCTGTTCGAGCAGCGCACGATCGAGCGTTTTGCGGCCCAGTACCTTCGCATTCTCGAACAGCTCGCGGACGACCCTACCTCCAATGTCGCATCGGTTCCGATTTTACCTGAGGTGGAGCGCACTCAGCTTCTACGCTACGCGGGTACTTGTATTACGCCGTGCGCAAGCAGGCCGCGATTCATAACGATGTTCGAAGAGCAGGTCGTCCGGTCCCCCGACGCACCCGCGATATCCTTCTGCGGGCAAACGATCACCTACGCTGCTCTCAACGCGCGCGCCGGCGTCGTCGCAAATAATCTGCGTAGTCTCGGTATCCAACCAGGCGCCGGAATAGCGCTTTGTATGGCCCGATCGATCGACATGGTCGTGCTCCTGCTCGGGATACAAAAGGCGGAAGCATACTATGTCCCCCTTGATCCGTCATTCCCCGCAAACCGACTGTCGTATATGCTGACCGATAGCAAGGTTCGCGCCTTGATTACGGACGCGGATTCCAACGACCATATTGTTGCGCCTGACGACATACTTCACTTCGATAGCAGCTCCCTCACGATCGTCACCGGAGCCGCAAGCGACCGCGGATGCCCGATCGACTCGTCGAAGGAAAGAACCGCCTACATTATTTATACGTCGGGATCGACGGGGCGACCGAAGGGCGTCGTCGTCGGCCATCATTCACTATCGAATTTCCTCTCTTCGATGTCACGACGCCCGGGCTTGCATCCCACCGACGTGATGGCTGCCGTCACGACCATTTCGTTCGATATCGCCGGGCTCGAACTTTATTTGCCCCTGAGTATCGGCGCATGTATCGAGCTGGCTTCCAAGACCACGGCGTCCGATGCGACCGCGCTATCCCAATTGCTTGCGGACAGTGGTGCTACCGTTATGCAGGCGACGCCGGCAACTTGGCGCATGCTCATTGACGGCGGCTGGAAAGGTGACGGAAAGCTGCGTGCCTTGTGCGGCGGTGAACCGCTCTCTCGCGATCTCGCGGACGCGCTACTCGCCCGAGTGGGCGAATTGTGGAACTTGTATGGGCCGACCGAGACGACGATCTGGTCGACTGTTGCGCGAATTGAGCCGGGCGACGGGCCCATTTCGATAGGCGGCCCGATCGAGAACACTCGCATTTACATTGCGGATCGAGAAGGTGAACTATGTCCGATAGGAATTCCCGGCGAAATTCTGATCGCCGGCGACGGTGTCGCAATTGGATATCAGGACCTCCCGGAAGCCACTGCAGAGCGGTTTTTGCAGGATCCATTCAACGGACGCGAGGGAGAACGACTTTACAAGACCGGTGACCTGGGCAAATGGAGTTCAAACGGCGAGCTTTTTCACCTTGGCCGCATTGATAGTCAGGTCAAAGTGCGGGGCTTTCGGATCGAAATCGGCGAGATCGAGTCGGTGTTGCGACAGCATCCTGCTGTAGCTGACACGGTCGTCGTCGCACGGGAACTGAGTTCGTCAGATTGCCGGCTGGTCGCCTATGTCGTTTACAGGGACGAAGATGTAATCGTCAGTGAGTTGCGAAACTACCTCCGGAATCACCTTCCGGACTACATGATCCCGGCCGTTGTGGTGCCGATAGACAACATCCCTATGACGCCGAACAGAAAGGTCGATCGCAAGGCCTTGCCGGATCCTTTCATGGCCCAAGTACGGATGGATCCGGAGCGAATCGATCCGGCCTCAGCCATCGAGAAACTGGTCGCCGACGTCTGGCGTGAGTTGCTCCATGTGAGGGAAATCGGTGCAGACGACAATTTCTTTGAATTGGGTGGACACTCTCTGCTGGCGGTAAGAATGGTCAGCATCATCAAACAGCGCACTGGGCGCACATTAGATCCACGAACCCTCTACTTCAAGACTCTGCGGCAATTCGCCGAATACGCCAATCGTGAAAACGAGTAACTCTTGCGATGTTGCCGTTCTTCTTCGGATCAAAGAAACGCTCCCTGTTCGGCTCCTTCGAACCGGCAACGCACCGCGGTGGCGCAGGCGCTGCGCTGCTGTGCGGATCATGGGGGACAGAATATACCAACGCACATCGAGCGATGCGGGTTCTTTCTAAGCGACTTTGCGCCGCGGGCTTTGACACATTGAGGTTCGACTACTTCGGCGCAGGCGATTCCGGCGGAGAGACCATTGACGCGGAACTCGACGGCTGGAAGAACGATATCGGCACGGCGTTAAGGGAATTGACGGAAATGAGTGGAACGTCGCGTATCGCCATCATCGGCATGCGGCTCGGCGCCACACTCGTCGTGGAAGCGGCACCGCAGTTGCCCGCCAGGGTCGACAGCGTCGTCCTGTGGGATCCAATTTTGTGCGGAACCGACTACCTCAAGTCACTCCAAACTCCGCAAGGCGATCGCCGCGAAACCACGCCCGTTTCTCCAATGTGTGGACCGCCGGAGGTTGCTGCATCCCAACTGGGAGGCCTTCTTGTTTCATCATCTTTTATCGATGGCTTGAGGTCCATTGATCTGTCCTCGCGTGAAGTGCGGCTCCCCTCGAATGTCTTGACGATTTTCAGCAACAATCAGCATCGAGAGTGCAACATCGGCAGCGCCTCGAAGGACAGCGAAGTTGCGATCCTCGAAGCCCCCTCACCCTGGAGGGATTCTGCAGACCAAGAAGAGGGTTTGCCAGTCGAGGTATTTGAACGGATCCTGAAGTGGCTTCGGTAACACACATTGTCGAGAAGATCGCCCAATTCGGTCGCGAGAAGGGGCTGGTTGGAATCGTTGCGGATCCAGCTGTGCCGTCCAACGAAAACAGACTGGCCGTCGTCATCCTGAACACTGGAACAATTCACCGCGTCGGCCATCACCGCATGTACGTCGGAATGTCCCGGAAGCTTGCTCGAACCGGC
This sequence comes from Bradyrhizobium cosmicum, assembly GCF_007290395.2. Taxonomy (NCBI): domain Bacteria; kingdom Pseudomonadati; phylum Pseudomonadota; class Alphaproteobacteria; order Hyphomicrobiales; family Nitrobacteraceae; genus Bradyrhizobium; species Bradyrhizobium cosmicum. Next base: position 6,572,565 of record NZ_CP041656.2, read on the forward strand.
ATCACGGTCCTGCGGTTCGACTTCTCCGGTCTTGGCGACAGCTCGCCCCATTTGTCGGATCAGCCGCTTCTTCAGTCCAATTTGACGGACATCGAGGCCGCTCTGGAATGGCTGCAGACAACGCGCGGGATTTCGCGGGTCGTGCTGATCGGCCTTTGTTCCGGGGCCGATCACGCAATCCTGTACGGGTTTTCCGATCCTCGCGTCGTCGGGCTGGTATTGATTGATCCTTACATCCCGCCAACCGCCCGCTACTTCTTCGACTATCTCTCACACCGTTTGCGGGACGTCAGGAACTGGAGGAATTTTCGCCTACACAAGAGCAAGCTTCTGAGGCGCCTGTTCGAACATATTTCGCGGACCCTGCATCTGGACGGGGGCCCATTGCACCTAGAATATCATGGATTAGACCCTCGCGCTTCACTCGAGAAAGCCTATGAGGCCACTGCCCAGGCAGGGGTGAAATTTCTTGTGATTTGCACGGGGCAGCATCATGCGCCTCGGCAAACCTACCGCGAACAGTTCATCAACGCCTTCTCCAAGGTTTCGTTCGGCGATTCCTTGCAATTGGAGTTTTTTCAGAACGCTGATCACACTTTCAGCTCCATCAGGTCGAGGAGCGAACTCGACGAACTGGTGGCAAGCTGGTGCAAAAACACGCCATTCGAACGCTCGACGCCGCTGACGCCACCTATTGCAGACGTTACAGCGCTTTGGTCAGCATGACAGATATTGCCTCGCGCGCATCGTCAGCGCGGACGAACCTCAGCTCAGTTCATTCCTCGTTCATTCAACGAGCGAGCAGAACGACAGATCCAATCACCCCATCGGCCGCGCCGCCTGCTCGAGATGATGCGCGCCCGATTGGCGCGAATTTCGTCTCACGACGGCGTTGATCTTGGTCCTCAGTTCTCCACGAGAGCGGGCCTTGGTGTGAATCCGTGCGCCCCTTTTTGCTACCGGCTGCAAGCTGGTGTGAACGCGAATGACCGAGGAGTCTATGAAGTGCAGGGATAGGGATGATTGCAACAGATGTCTCGAAAATCCGCGGCCCGCCCGATGCCAGCCTTTGGCCAGCGGTTGTAGCGATTATTGATGGTCGCTGAGGTCCGTATCGATTGGGCAGATCCTGCCAAGACGATCCCATCTCGAGACATAAAAGATCGCATTGATGATGAGTCGGTCATCCACCCGCGCCACGCACGCGCGGTTTGTTGGGCGGCAGGGGCTGTGATCAAACGCCAATCTTCTCGGAGACATCGTACCGACTCGTGATTGAAGGTCGTCCAGGGACCTTGAATTACGACCACTCAGACGCTCAATGATTATACCTAGAGTGCCTAGTCCTCATCGAGATAAATGTCTTCGGGCAAGTTGAAGGCGATGTACAGGACGAAGGCAAGTACAGCGACCACTAATGAAATCGACGCTATCCCGATGTAGAACCACACGATGCGATTTCTTCTTAATCAAACGAATGAAATCAATAGCCAACAAATTAAATCTACCGCTCTGATCGGACAAGACGTGTTTAACATTATGCTTGATTGATAGAGTTAAGAGACACGGTCTTCGCGCTCGAAGCGATATCCGGCCGCTGGGTTCGCGAAGATCGTCCTTCTTCAACTGCCCTCGCCCATGCCGGGGTGGTCTATCGCGACACGGATTATTACAGTCAATGATCAGGTTGGGCGACATTCTCTCAGTAAGTGGGCGGCAAGCACCAATGCCGCTATGAAAGAGTCGCGTCAGGCCGCAGCTGAAATCAGATCTGATTAAAATATCTTCAGGTCCCAAGCATACGAACGAGTGTTATCCAACTCGATAGCGCTATGCAGACTGAAGGACCGGCATACCAAATCAAACTTACCGGAATTCCCTTCTAGAGAAGACGGTAAGGCGAGTTGCGATCGTTTCTAGACTTGTATTTCGGAGGCACCCAAGGTCACGAATTTGTCCCAACCGAACTCTTTTTCGCCTATTATGCACCTCGGCCTCTGCTCGAGTCACAAGCCCGCGCAGCCGCTGGATATCCAGCATTATGCCTTTCAGCTTTAGATCTGCCTCATAAATACGTCGGAGACTCGGGGTGGAACTACTCAAAGGCCCCTCACATAAAAGCATAAAACTATCCGCCTAACCTTAGCCTTATTTATGGAGCTGGCAATACAAATTTAGCTTCTTGTGAATTCGCCGCCCGTCCGCCCCTCAGTTGATTTAGTATACTCCGTAGTTTCGCTCGCCATCATGCGATGAGAAACTGCTCGAAATACGAGTGTGCTTTAATGCGAAGCTGCGAAGCTGAGGCGACTCGACTAATTTGAATGACAGCCTCAAGAAATCAGTTGCGGCGAAGCTAACGGCGTTGGGTGAACCCCAAGCGGAGCTTTTGTTTTGCTCCGTGGCAGGACTTTCATGTCTCGCACCCGCTAGGCGAGCAGCTTGATCGAACGAGACAAACTACGCGGCTCAGCCGCGAGAAACAGCATGCAAGGGGTGTTGTCTGAACAACCGCCTCGCGGCACCAGCGGGAAGACTTCGACATTAAGTTCAAGCAATCACTTGATTTTGTTACCGGCTTTTCAAGCCCTATAGCGGACTGGCGTGATCCGAGATCGACGATAAATCCACAACAGAAACTCAAAGCTCGAAAATCAGTGAAAGTATGCAACCGTAGCAATGAGGCCCAGTAGCAGACAAATGATGAATCCGCCACCTGACGGAAATGCGCCCTGCTTAATGACCGGCAGTTCCCGACGTCGCGCTGGTCTCACGGCTTAAAATAATCCATTCTTCGAAAGCTTCCTGACGACCTTTTGGCATGTCACTGAGATAAATCTACTGCAAAGTTTAAAAAATTAAAATCTCGCTGCCATCATGATTAACCTGCTCAAGAATCTTCTGCCTCAGGGTGTAGCGGTCGCCGGCGGACCGATTGGTCGCCGCGAGTTTCCTGGTTTTGAAGTTGAGGAAAAGGCGCTTGCTCGTGCTGTACCCAAGAGAGCTCATGAATTTCGCGCGGGTCGCGCCTACGCCCGTGCAGCACTGAGCATTCTTGGCACCGAATCCTGCGGCATCCCGGTCGGCGAGCATCGCGAGCCGATTTGGCCGCTTGGAATTGTGGGATCGATCACACACTCCAATAGCCTCTCATTTGCGATTGTGGCCCGAAGTCACGATTTTCGCGCACTTGGTATAGACATTGAGGGAGATACTGCCCTTGATCCCGATCTCATTGCTCTGGTCTGTCGCCCGGAAGAACGGGCAAGGGCTCGCGCGAGCGAACAGGACCGAATGGACACGGGTAAGCTGCTCTTTGTCATCAAAGAGGCGTTCTACAAGTCCTATTTCCCAGTTACAGGTACCTTCCTGGAATTTCATGACGTTTCGGTGACGATCGACATGCATGATCAATCCTTCCATGCAGAGTTGGTCCAGCTGTCGAAACCTTCGTTGGCCGGTTACCGCGTGATTCAAGGGCGTTTTGGTAACAGCTGTGGACATATGGTCGCGGTGGTTGCGATGCCTGTGCAACAAAGCACTGCCAGGCGGTAGTCTGGTCGACTGATCATGCCTCCGTACAGCAGGTTGCGGAGAGGAGAGATGTTTCCTGGCGATCGTGGCGCAACAAAAATCAAATTTGTGCTCGAAGCATCTGAACTACCCATCAGCGGCTGCCCATCTAAGGCGAGCTTGTCTGCATGTAAGATCGAGAGCCCGCGGGCTGGCGCTACATCGGTCAACAGTTCCGCCCCACGACCAAGAATAGGCCGATCTTTTTTGCGAGGACCGCCAGGATTACAGCGACCCAATACGGTCCATAACTCGTTACGGTGCTCATAAAGGTACTGTTGCGGCGAACTCGTGGGACTCGTTGCCAGGCAAACGAAGCACGGCTGACGCTGCGGCCAACGCAATCGAAATCTGGTGTCGCGACGCTACGTAGCAGTCCGAGAAAATTCGATCATTGCATGAACGCAGGTAATACCAGCGGTCCATCGGTACTCCGCTTTGAATGTTGAGCGCCGCCAGTAGTGCGCGGAGGACATGGAGCTCTGAGACATCCCTTTCATTTCGTTGCGTCGAGAACTGGTTGCGGACGTGATTTCGCTTTGCAAAGCAATCTCCCAAACCACGCGCGAGGCCGCGGCGCGATTTCAAAGCGATCAACCAGGAAACTGGTTGAAGTCGAAAACTCCCACGCAACTGATTTGAGGAACTCGCCAAAGCAACTTTGGCGGAAACTGATCAGCAAGCCTGTTGCGATAGAACAGTGCGTCTCGCACTCGTTGGATTTCATGAGAAAAGTACGCAACGAATTTGGGTATGTCGAGTTGTGCAAGAGGAATCGCTATGAAGATCCCCTTTCTTTCTCGAAAATCCAAGCAACTGTCGGAACAACAAATCGACGCGGCGATGGAGAGACTCCGAAGGCTGCGCATTGAAGTCGCTCTCGTGGAACTGGAAACCGAACTCCGTCGCTCCGAGGTGCGCGTGCTCAGGCCGAAGGGTTTTGGAATGGTCCGCCCTTCATCCTCCGACGGCGAAGAAGAGGATCAGTGATCCTCGATTTCGCTGTGCTACCGAGACCCTCCACGAGTACCGGGCACTGGAGTCTTCCAGTACAGGCAGGTCCTAATTTGAGGAGCTCATTGACACAGCGTAACCGGCGCAAGCGCATAACACCGCCGCGTCGACTTCGCCATATGACGGCACATTGCACCGATTGTTCGAGCACTGATGGCGAGCCCATAATCGGTACGTCACGGCTGATCCGTTGATGGATACGACCAAACCGGTACCTCCTTTGGCACTGAGCAAACGATTTCCCGCGCACCCGACTTGCTCTCCCAGGTATTGGGCAGCCGAGATGAAACGCCGAACCGTGTTGTCGCCTGGCTTCACCCGCTTCGATAGCTTGGCGGTGTAGTCGCGGCGATCGCCCCGGCCCAGCGCCTCGTTGGATGACGTGAGGCCCGAATGTAAACGAGCCGCTCGCCCGGCTATTCTTCCTCGATACGGAGACATGAGCTAGGGGCGCATTTCTGCGTTACCTTCGGAGTAACGCGGGGGAAGCAAGGCTATGCTTCGGCATCACTCTCCAGCGGCCTGGAGACCGAGTGCCCGCATTCCGACACCCCCGCTCGTTATAAACCCTCATGGAAATTTCGTGGGAACCACCTTTTCAAGCCCCTGACGCGGGGCGCCTAAGTTATTGAAGAAGATGGTGGGCGCGACAGGGATCGAACCTGTGACCCCTACCATGTCAAGGTAGTGCTCTCCCGCTGAGCTACGCGCCCTAAAAGTCCACTTGCGTTCGGGTCGGGTCCCTATAACGGCTCAGGGGAGCCGGTGCAAGGACCGAAGGGGGCCGATTTAGGCCGCCAGCATCTTGTTCACTTCGCTGACCAATTCGCGCAGATGCACGGGCTTGGACAGCACCTTGGCGTTCTTGGGGGCGTCCGAATCCGAGTTCAGGGCGACCGCGGCGAAGCCGGTGATGAACATGATCTTGATGTCCGGGTCGAGTTCCGAAGCCCGGCGAGCGAGCTCGATGCCGTCCATCTCGGGCATCACGATGTCGGTGAGCAGCATCTCGAACGGCTCTTCGCGGAGCCGTTGATAGGCGGCCATGCCGTTGTCATGGGAGGAAACCTGAAAACCGGCGTTTTCCAGTGCCTTGACCAGGAAACGTCGCATGTCGTTGTCGTCTTCGGCGAGCAGGATCTTTGGCATGGCTGGAACGTCGAATCCCCAAGACAATTACAAGGCAGCAGCAGCTCACTAAGCCCGACAGAGGGTAAATTTCGGGTGAAAATCTTTACCCTGGCCCGACCGGCGCGCACCCCTTGTGAACCCGAACGCGGCACGAATCAATCGCGGCGCCCGATGCAGTCCCCGCCTCGCTGCCCGCACGGTTAAGACATGTTCCAGTGCCGATCACATCTTTTCGCTTGGCAGAATGGTTGCGATTCCGGACAATGACGACACATAAGAGCCGCTTGATCGGCCGAATCATTCGATCCGGGCCTCTTTGCGGATCCTGCGGTGCAAGGGACCAAGCCTGGAACAAGGGACGAAGCCTGAGAAGATGACCCGGTTTGACGGCGACATGTCGCCAGCCTTCGAGATCGTAGAGCCCGCGCAATGGCGCGCGCCGGTCATCTTCAACTCGCCCCATTCCGGCTCGACCTATCCGGACGAATTCCTGAGCGCATCGCGGATCGACCTGGTGACGCTGCGGCGCTCGGAAGATTCCTTCATGGACGAGTTGATCGGCCATCTCAGCGATCGCGGCTTTCCGACCGTGCGGGTCAACTTTCCGCGCTCCTATGTCGACGTCAATCGCGAGCCCTACGAGCTCGATCCCCGCATGTTCACCGGCCGCCTGCCGAGCTTTGCCAATACGCGCTCGATGCGGGTCGCGGGCGGGCTCGGCACCATTCCGCGCGTGGTCGGCGACGGCCAGGAGATCTACCGCGACCGCATCGTGGTCGACGATGCGCTGGCGCGGATCGAAACGCTCTACAAGCCCTACCATCGCGCGCTGCGCCGGCTGATCAACAAGGTGCACCAGACATTCGGCACCGTGGTGCTGGTCGACTGCCATTCGATGCCCTCGGTTGGCGTCTCCCGCGACGAGCCGCGCCGGCCGGACATCGTGATCGGCGATCGCTACGGCACGAGTTGCACGCCGCTGCTTGCCGACAGGGTCGAGGAGACCATGGGCGGGCTCGGCTATTCGATCGGCCGCAACAAGCCCTATGCCGGCGGCTTCATCACCGAGCATTACGGAAATCCCGCGAGCGGCCTGCACGCCGTGCAGCTCGAGCTCAACCGCGGGATCTACATGGACGAGCGGCGGCGCGAGCGCGGTCCGCGCTTCGGCCAGGTTGCCTCCGACTTCGGCGTGCTCGCCGACGTGCTGGCGACCACGATCCCGTTCGGCGACCTCGGCCCGTTCCAGGCCGCGGCGGAATAGGCGCAAGCCGTCGCCGCGCGATCACGTCGCGGATCAACCCAACACAGCTGCGAGCATATCGAACGCCGAATCTTCGCTTCGCGTTTTCGCGCGGCTGAAGTGAAGATGGAGGCCATAAGAAAAAAGGGCCGCTTCTGATGAAGAAGCGGCCCAAGTCTAGGGAGGAAACGCCCAAGGAGGGCAGCGGTAACGCAGAGCGCTACCGCACCGCAACAATATGCGGCCGCGACGCACAAAGTGCAAGGGCTTTCGAGCCATTTCCCATGCAAAACGCACATGGCTCAATTGCTTATACAGAAACCCAGATTCAGTTTCTTTGATAAGGAAATTCAATGGGTTGATAGTCATTTGCATACGAACGAGGCATATTCGGAACTAAGTTTTCAACTCAATGATCGATATTTGGCCACCATGTGACAGGGACAAGTCAACCCGCCTCGGCATCCAAAATACCAGGGAGCAAATCAAGACAGCGCTGCACGGGAGAGACGATTTAAGCTAGGCAGGAGCGAGCTTCACCCGACTTTCGTTTTGAGGATACGCCGTGACGGTGATCGACTTCTCCGCCTTCATCGGACGGCTCGCGACCGCCTCCGGCGAAACCATCCTGCCGTTCTTCCGCACCTCGCTGTCGATCGACGACAAGAGCAAGACCAAGGATTTCGACCCCGTGACGGAGGCCGACCGCGCCGCCGAAGCGGTGATGCGGCGGCTGATCAAGGCCAGCTTCCCCCAGCACGGTATCGTCGGCGAGGAATTCGGCAATGAGCGCGAGGATTCCGACTATGTCTGGGTGCTCGATCCCATTGACGGCACCAAATCCTTCATCGGTGGATTTCCGATCTGGGGCACGCTGATCGCATTGCTGCACAAGGGCACGCCTGTGTACGGCATGATGCACCAGCCCTTCATCGGCGAACGCTTCTCCGGCGACAATGGTTCGGCCACCTATCATGGCCCCTCCGGCGAGCGCCGGCTCCAGGTCCGCCGCTGCGCTTCGCTGTCGGAGGCGACGACCTACACCACCAGCCCGTTGCTGATGAACGAGCGCGACCGCGCCATTTTCGGACGGATCGAGCAGGGCGCGCGGCTGTCGCGCTATGGCGGCGATTGCTACTCCTATTGCATGCTCGCGGCCGGCCACGTCGACCTCGTGGTCGAGACCGAGCTGAAGCCCTACGACATCGCGGCCCTGATCCCGATCGTGACCGGCGCCGGCGGCGTCGTCACCACCTGGGAAGGCAAGCCGGCGCAAGGCGGCGGCCGCATCATCGCCGCCGGTGACGCCCGGGTTCACGAAGAAGCACTGAAGCTGCTCAACCAATAGGCCGTTAAGAAGCCTGCAGGAGCCCGCATGAAGATCCCCCGCACGCTGCTCCTCACGATCCTGCTGCTGCTGCCGACGATGGCGTCGGCGCAGAATTTCCCGGCCAAGCCGATCAAGCTGATCGTGCCGTTCCCGGCCGGCGGCCCCAACGACATCATCGCCCGCGTGATCGGCCAGCGCATGTCGGAGCTGTCGGGCCAGCCGGTGCTGATCGACAATCGCGGCGGCCAGGGCGGCGTGCTCGGCACCGACGCGGTCGCAAAGAGCCAGCCTGACGGCTACACCATCGCGATATCGAGCGCCGGCGCGCTTGCGATCAGCCCGAGCATGGAGAAGGTCGCCTACGACACTTTGGCCGACCTCACACCGGTGACGCTGGTTGCGACCGTGCCGGAAATGCTTGTCGTCGCCACCAACGTGCCGGCCAAGGACATCGGCGAGCTGATCGCGCTGGCCAAGGCGCAGCCCGGCAAGCTCAACTTCGCGTCTTCCGGCCCCGGCAGCCTGCCGCATCTGGCCGGCGAGTTGTTCAAGCTGACAGCCAGGATCGACATCGTCCACGTGCCCTATCGCGGCGCCGCGCCGGCGGTGAATGATTTGCTGGGCCAGCAGGTGCAAATGACGTTCCTGGACCTGCCGGTGCTGCTGCCGCAGGTCAAGGCAGGCGCCCTGCGGCCGATCGCGGTCGGCTCGGCCGAGCGATCACCGACTGCGCCTGACGTGCCGACGACGGCAGAAGCCGGCTTTCCCGACCTGCGCATCGAGAACTGGTACGGCATGGTGGCGCCGAAGGGCACGCCGAAGGAGATCGTCGCGGCGCTGCATGGCCTGGCGACCAAGGCGATGGCCGATCCCGCGGTGAAGGAAAAGCTCGCCGCCCAGGGCGCGACGCTCGTTGGTGACGAGCCAGAGCATTTTCGCAAATTCATCGCGGACGAGACCGCGAAATGGACCAAGGTGATCAAGGACGCCGGGGTCGAGACGGCGAAGTAGGCCACACCGTCATGGCCGGGCTTGTCCCGGCCATCCACGTCTCTCCCACTCGGCACGAAGAACGTGGATGCCCGGGACAAGCCCGGGCATGACGAATTTGTGGGGTCCCCTCTCACACCGCCTCGGCCCGCAAATGCTCCACCAGCATCTTGGCCGGCCGTGGCAGCGCCTTGAAGCTGCGCGCGCAGATCACGAGGCGCCTGTTGGCCCAGGCATCGCGCAGGCGGACCATGGCGAGCGGCATCAGCTTGGCGCAGCGGCGGGCGGCGGCTTCGGGCACCAGCGCGACGCCGACGTCGGCGGCGACCATCTGGCAGATCGCGTCGAAGTCGCGCAACCGTGCGCGGAAATGCGGACGCATCCCGAGCCGTGCGGCGTGCTTGGAAATATGGACCTGAAGCGCGGTGGCGCTGGTCAGCCCGACAAAGTCGCAAGCGCCCGCCTCCTTGAAGTCGATCTGGCGGCGGCCGGCGAAGGGGCCGCGGCGCGACGTGACCAGGGTCAGGCGGTCCTCGCTGAAGGCGAAGCGCTCGATATGATCGGGCAGCGCATGCTCGGCGGCAAAACCGAGATCGGCAGCGCCCGCGGTGATCGCCGCCGCGATGTCGGTGCTCTCGCGCTCCTCGATGTCGATGGCGACGTCGCGATGCTCGCGCAGGAAGCCGGCCAACGCCTTGGGCAGATGCTCCGACAGCCCCGAGGTGTTGGCGAGCAAATGCACGCTGGCGCGCACGCCGCTGGCAAAGCCGGCGAGGTCGCCGCGCATGGCGTCGATCTGATGGATGACGACCCGGGCATGGTCGAGCAGGCTCTCGCCCGCCGCCGTCAATTCGACGCCGCGGCGGCCACGCTTGAGCAGCGCGACGCCTAGAGCATCCTCGAGCCCTTTGATGCGGGCGCTGGCCGAGGCCAAGGCGAGATGCGACCGCTCCGCGCCGCGGGTGATGCTGCGCTGGTCGGCGACCGCGATGAAGAGCTGGAGGTCGACGAGGTCGAAACGCATGGCTGGTCTCCGCAGCTTTCGTCAGTGACGAAGGCTGTCTCCGTAACCTCCAGATTGCGCCGGCGCGCGGCTTCGGTCAATGTGCCCGGTATGATCGACCCGCTTCTCATTGTCATCGCTGCCGTCTTCCTGATCGCCGGATTCGTCAAGGGCGTGGTCGGGCTCGGCCTGCCGACGGTGTCCATGGGCCTGCTCGCCGTGAGCATGGCGCCAAGCCGCGCCATCGCCATCGTGATCGTGCCGGCCATCGTCACCAACATCTGGCAGACCTTCGCCGGCCCCTATTTGCGCGATATCCTGAGGCGGCTTTGGCCGCTGATGATCGGCACCGTGATCGGCTGCTGGCTCAATGCCGGCGCGCTGACCGGCCCGCATGCGCGCTACGGCACGATCGTGCTCGGCGTCCTGCTGGTGATCTACGCGGTGATCGGGCTGAACAAGTTTCAGTTCCACGTCGCGCCAGAGAACGAGAAATGGGTCGGCGGCGTGGTCGGGGTGATCACCGGCATGATCTCGGCCTCGACCGGCGTGCAGGTGATCCCCTCGATGCCGTTCATGCAGGCGATCGGCATGGAGAAGGACGAACTGGTGCAGGCGCTCGGCGTGTTCTTCACGACCGCGACGCTGGCGCTCGCCTTCACCCTGACCGCTGGCGGATTGCTGACGCCGGCCAACGCCGTGCCGGGCGCCGTGGGCATGGCCATGGCCTTTGCCGGAATGTTCATCGGCCAGTCCGTGCGGGCGCGGATGCCGGCGGAAGCCTTCCGCCGCTGGTTCCTGATCGCGATGATTTTGCTCGGCGTCTATCTCGCCGGCAGCGCGCTGCTGAAAGAGTTTGCCTGAGACGCTCAGGATTTAGGTTCGTAGCCCGGCACCCATTTTTCGTGCTGGGGCAGATCGTCCTGGATCGTCCACCACGGCGCGCGCGACGAGATGAAGACATGCAGGCGAGGCCTGACTTGCGGATCGTCGTCGAGCAGGCCGGCGGGAATGCTGACGGTCGGCAGATAGCTCGCCCTGCCCGGCGTCAGGCAGCCACAGGTCCTGCAACGATTGCGGAAACTTCCCGGCGCGGATTCATAAGCCAAGGTCGTGTCCTCGCCCGCGACGAAGCGAAATTTGTCGGCGTCGACATGAGCGTAGGTGGCGAAGGCCGCCCCGGTGAGCTTGCGGCAATTGGCGCAGTGACAATGCGTCAGCGCGCGCACCTGATCGACCTCGAAACGCACGGCGCCGCAGAGACAGCTTCCACGAACCATCGAAACCTCCCTCCCGCGCGGCCTCCATCGGGCCGACTGCGGCTGCACCAGTCATTCGTTCGAACGAGCTACCGCGTCTCCAGCATGGCGACGCGGATGCCGAGATAGATAAAGAGGCCGCCGAGCGCGCGGTTGACCCAGGCGATTGCGCCATCCGAACTCCGCAGGCGGTGCGCGGCCTTGGCCGCGAACGCCGCCAGCACCAGGCACCACAGCGTCCCCGTAAAGATGAAGATCAGGCCGAGCGTCAGGAAGGCCAGCGGCTTGTGCGACGAATCGGCTGCGACGAATTGCGGCAGGAAGGCCAGGAAGAACAGCGCGACCTTGGGATTGAGCGCGTTGGTGAAAACGCCCTGGAAGAAGACCCGCCGAAGCGAGCTCCGCACCGGCTCGTCGATCGCCGACGCCAGCGCCGGACGCGACCACAGCATCTGAAGTCCTGTGACGACCAGATAGGCTGCGCCAACAAGCTTCAGGATCGAGAACGCGGTCGACGACGCCATCAGCAGGGCCGACAGGCCGATCGCCGCGGCCGCAACGTGGAAAAAGCAGCCGCAACTGATGCCGAGCGCGGCAGCGGCACCGCCTCGCCAGCCCATCTGCATGCTGCGTCCGATCACATAGACGGAGTCCGGCCCCGGCGTGATGTTGAGCAGCACGCCCGACAGGATGAAGAGCCACATTTCGTGAATGCCCAGCATGTGAGGTGCCCCCGCCGCCCCGCTCCGCGTCTCAAGGGGTGGGCTTAGTTGGTTCACCCTCCGCCGTCCACCACCGGAATCGCGGAGGATTTACCTCGAATTTGCAATACGGATCATACTATCGCTCGGCTGCATCTGCTCTATAAAGGCAGGGTTCTTGCAATGCGGGATTCGAGGCGGCTGCCACGCCGTGGCCGGTCACAGATCCCTTCCAAGTCTCTTGGAGCCCCGGAATATGGAAAGACGTCTGGCTGCCATCGTCTGCGCCGATGTCGCCGGCTATTCGCGCATGATGGGCAGCGACGAGGCCGGCACCCATGCCGCCTTCAAGGCTCACCGCAGCGCGATCCATCCCATCATCCTCAATCACGGCGGCCGCGTCATCAAGAACACCGGCGACGGCTTCCTGCTCGAGTTCCCCTCGATCGTCGGCGCCACCGAGGCGTCGATCGCGATGCAGACGCTGATGGCGGAGCGCAACCACCATTTGCCCGCCGACCGCGCCATGCAGTTTCGACTCGGCATCCACATGGGCGACGTCATCGCCGACGAGGGCGAGGTATTCGGTGACGATGTCAACATTGCCGTCCGCCTGGAATCCGTGGCGAGCCCCGGCGGCTTCGCGATCTCGGCCAAGGCCTACAAGGAGGCCAGCCGGCATCTGACCGTGCCGCTGGTCGATGGCGGCAACCATCGCTTCAAGAACATCAAGGACCCGGTCGCGATCTGGACCTGGTCCCCGGAAGGTGCACCGGCGCTGGCCCCCGAGCAGCGGGAAGCATCGGCGCTGTCGCAACAGTACCGCACCGCTATCGTCGGCGTGCTGCCCTTCGCCAATCTCAGCGATGCCCAGGACGAATATTTCTCCGACGGACTGACCGAGGATCTGATCCACGCGCTGTCGCTGCAATCGTTCTACCGCGTGCTGAGCCGCAACTCGACCTTCGCCTTCAAGGGCAACAATGTCAGCACCCGGCTGATCGCGCGGGAGATCGACGCCACGTATCTGATCCAGGGTTCGGTGCGGCGGGCCGGAGCCAAGATCCGCGTCACCGCCGAGCTGATCGCGCCCGAGACCGGCGAGCAGCTCTGGACCGGCCGCTACGACCGCGACATCGGCGACCTCTTCGCGATGCAGGACGAGATCACCACCAATTTGTCAGCCGCCATCGCTACCGAGATCGTCCGGGCGGAGGCCTCCGCGCCGGCGCGGCTCTCGACCGACGTGACCGCCTGGGACCGCTTCCTCAAGGGGCTGTCGCATTACTACCGGCAGACCAAGGAAGATCTGCACCTCGCCATCGACCTGTTCGGGGAGGCCATCAAGCTCGACCCCAAGCTGTCGATCGCGCACGCCTACCTCGCCACGATCCAGATCCAGAGCATCCAGTTCGGCTGGATCAAGGGCACGCGCGAGATGTGGGCGGAGGCGATGAAGCTCGCCGAGACCAGCGTCCGGCTCGACCCGCGCTCCTCCTTCGCCTTCTCGATCCTGTCCTGGGCGCACGGGATGGAAGGGCACTACGAGGCGGCGATGGACGCCGCCAAGCGCGCCGTCGCGCTCAACCCCTATGACAACGGCGCACGCGGGGTGCTCGGCATCTGCCATTTCATCGTCGGCGAGCATCGCGAGGCGATCGAGCTGTTCTCGATGGCCTCGCAGCGCGACAACAGCGACCCGCGCTACCAATGGGCGGCGCTGAACGCTTTCAGCCACTATCTGCTGGGGCAGTACGACGCGACGCTGTCATGGGCCCGCGAGCAGCTCTACATCAACCCGAACCACATGCAGGCGCTGGCGATTCGCGCTGCGGCATTGGCACAATTGGGCCGCATCGGCGAGGCGACCGAGGCCACCGGCGTGCTGATGGGCCACTACCCGACCCTGAACGTCGACCGGCACTTGCGCAATTTTCACTGGAAGCGGCCCGAGGACCTCGCCCATTACCGCGACGGGCTTCTGAAGGCGGGCGTGCCGCTCGCCAGGCTGACCTTGATCCAGAGCGACGTCAAACGTGCGGCGGAGTCCTGACCCGCGGCCCGCGGTCACCGGCAACTCGTCGCGCCCTCCGGCCCGCTTTTGTTGACGGGACAGTGAATTCAGCCACACTTCGCCACACGCTGAAGTAGTATAGCCTGATGCCGGTTTGTTAGGACTTTCCGCGCTTGATCGGCGCGCCTGCATTTGACGATTCGCCGTTTTCAGGATTTGGGCCATGAACGACCCCGCCTCCAAGCCCCCTTTCGATCCCTCGATCCAGGTCTCGCCGAATAATCCCTGTCCGTTCCTGCGTGGCCTCGTGGGCGGAGGCTTCGTCGATGGCGACACCGTCCCGCTCGGCAAGCTGTCGGAGACGATTGCGAATGCGAGCGGCGAGACCGGGCTGAAGAAAGCATTCGCCCGTCTCCAGGTCCGCGGCGTGGCGCTCATCGCCAACGGCCTCGGTCATATCCTCAAGAGCATCTTCTCGGGCGCGCAGCTCGACGCGCTGCGCGGCGGCCCGCTCGACAAGCTCGGCGCCGGCTCACGCATCCTCGGCGTCGACGGCAAGGTCAACGAGGGCGAGATCAAGCGGCTCGAGAGCTTTGGCCGGACTTACCCGGATCCGAACGGCGGCGGCACCGAGCCCGGCCTCAATGCCGCGGAAATCCAGACCTTCATGCGCGACAACCTGAAGCGCGCCGGCAGCGCCGGGCGCTGGTACTACCCGCTGCTGATGAAGTTCGAATGGCCGATCCTCCTGAAGATCATCGGCAAGGGCGAAGGCGAGAACCGCTATCTCGGCGTCGCCGACGTGCGCACGCTGTTCAACGCGCGCCAATTCCCCGTCCGCATCAACCAGCGGCTGGTGTCGCAGCCGGTGCCGTCCACCTGCCAGCGCGTGGCATTGGGGGCCGCGAAGCTTCTGGCCCTGCTCGTCGCCATCGGTCTCGCCATCCTGGTCGCGGTCGCCGAATTCCCCAACCAGGTCCGCGCGATGCTGCCGCAGAAGGGCATCCTCGTAAACCTTCTGCCCCCGCCCTTGCCGAAGCTTCCGGAAACGACAGCCGCGTTCTGGCTCGAGCAGAACTGGTCGCTGAAGGACCGGCACTGGTTCCATCATGCCAGCCAGGGCACCGCGACCTTCCCGGTGCCCTATGACTGGTTCATGGCGCTGGAGCAGCCGCGGCTGCATCTGTTCTCGCGGCCCGGCATGATGAAGGACAGCGCCTATCTCGAGCGCTACGGCTTCATCCCGAGCCCGCAATCGATCCAGACCGACACCACGACGCTGCGCCGCTATGGCTATGCCAATGTCTATGAGACGACGCAGGCATCGGACTGGTCGACACGATGGACTCCCGCGGAGAACGTCGACGGCCTGCCGGTCGGCTTCGCCCGGATGACCGGCGTCACCGATCCCGCGACGGGCCGCCGCGAGCAGGACAAGATCGGGCTGACCTGCGCGGCCTGCCATACCGGCCAGATCCATTACAAGGGCATCGACGTCCGCTTCGACGGCGGCCCGGCCATGACCGACCTGAAGAAGCTCGAGCTCTCGACCGGCCTGTCGATCGCCTACACGCTTTACGTGCCATTTCGCTTCCAGCGCTTTGCCGATCGCGTGCTCGGCCCCGAGGCCAGCAAGTCGGACCGCGACGCGCTCAAGCAGCAGCTCAGCGCGATCGGCAATTTCCTGATCGATTGGGCCAAGAACTACGGCAAGACCATCGAAGGCAAGAAGACCTGGGACGGCAAGCAGCAGCAGGACACCGAGGAAGGCTTCGGTCGCCTCGATGCCCTTAATCGCATCGGCAACCAGGTGTTCTCGCAGGACTTCGCGCTCAGCGGGGTCAAGGGCTTCGAGAAGAACCTGCATGCCCAGGACGCGCCGGTCAGCTATCCCGCGATCTGGACCGTGCCGTGGTTCAAGTTCGCGCAGTACGATGCCTCGATCGAGCAGCCGCTGATCCGCAACGCCGGCGAAGCACTCGGCGTCACGGCGCTGCTCAATTTGTCCGACGCCTATCCGGAGGACAGAATCTGGCGCTCCTCGGTTCACGTGCCCACTCTGGGCTGGATCGAGGAGATGCTGAGGGGCCCCGATCCGTTCAAGGCGGCCGCGCCGGAGTTCGGCGGCCTGCTGTCGCCGAAATGGCCGTCGCAGATTCTCGGCGACGCCTGGAAGATCGATCAGAAGAAGGCCGAGAACGGGCGCAAGATCTACGAGGAGATGTGCGCCGGATGTCACCTGCCGGCCGTCAACACACCGGCCTTCTGGTCCTCGACGCATTGGGAGCCGAGCGGCGACAGCAAGGTGCTGAACGCGGTGACGATTCCCACCGACGAGATCAAGACGGATCCCGAGCAGTCGCTCGTGCTCGGCAACCGGACGGTCGACGTGCCCGGCTTCCTGAAGGTGAACACGGCCGACCTCAAGACCTGGTGGCAATGCGATGGCTCGACAGCGAGCTCGCCGACCGAGATGTCATATGCGCTCGGCCTCATGACGGTGGTGGATCTGGTCGCCCGCAAATGGATGGACGACGACAAGATCCCGGACGCCGAGCGGGCGAAAATCTGGAATCTCGCGCGCAAGAACTGCCCCAACCCGGCGCCCGGGCCACGCTATCGCGCGCGGCCGCTGAACGGGATCTGGGCCACGGCGCCCTATCTGCACAACGGCTCGGTGCCGTCGCTGTACTGGCTGCTGAAGCCCGCGAGCGAGCGCCCGCAGAAATTCTGCATGGGCCGCCGCGACTATGATCCCGTCACCGTCGGCTTTGCCGTCACCACCGACGAGCGCTGCAAGACCGGCGAGACGCAGTTCTCGACGACGGGACCCGACGGCAAGCCGCTCCAGGGCAACAGCGTGCTCGGCCATTCCTTCGAGCGCAAGCCGGGCGAACCGCGGCGTCCCGGCGTGATCGGCCGCGAGTTCAAGAGCGACGACGAGCGCTACGAGCTGATCGAGTATCTGAAGACGCTGTAGCCAAAGCCCTCATCGTCATGGCCGGGCTTGTCCCGGCCATCCACGACCTTTAGCGCGACACGAAGAACGTGGATGCCCGGGACAAGCCCGGGCATGACGAGTTTGCGGCTCTGTCCGCAATACAAACGCTCACTTGAACAGCGGCGTGCCCGGCACGAAGGCGTCGAAGGCGGCCCAGAACTGGGAGCGGTAGCGGTCCTGCTCCTGGAGGATTTCGTGCTTGGCGCCGGCGATCACGAGATGGGAGCCGGCGCGTAAGTGATAGGCGAACTCCTCGATCGCCGCAGTCGAGACCACGGTGTCGTTGGACGCCGCCAGCATCAGGATCGGCTGGCGTATCTCGGAGGGGTAGTGCATGCCCTTGAAGGTGTGCATCGCGCGGAAGGCGGTATCGGCCCAGGCGACCGTCGGTGACGCCAGCCCGAGCGTCGGATCCTCCTCCAGGATTGCGGCGTTGCGCGCATAGCGCACGGGATCGCTGGTCAGGGGATTGTTGATGAACGGGTTGAGGCCGGTGATCTGGTCGCTGCCGCCGGGGACATAACGGCCGCCCATCCCCATCAGGCGCATCGTCTTCAGGAGCGCCCGCGCCGGCAACGAGGTGGCGCGGCCGGGCAGGTCGATCATCGGCGCCGACAGCACCATGCGGTCGAACCAGCGCTTGCCGGCATGCGCCACCCGCAGCAGTACGGTGCCACCCATGGAATGCGCGAGCGCGAAAAAAGGCGGCGGGCAATCCGGCAGCACCACCTGCTGCACGAAGGTCTCGACGTCGATCTCGAAATCGGAGAAATCGCGCACATAGCCCTTGCGCGGATCGCGCAGGCGGCGCGAGGAATGGCCCTGCCCGCGCCAGTCGATCATCGCCACCGCAAAGCCGCGGTCGCGCAGGTCACGCACGGTCTCGAAATATTTCTCGATCTGCTCGCTGCGCCCGGTGAACACGCAGACCGTGCCCTTGCGGCCCGCCGGCGGCGCCCAGCGCGCAAAGCGCAGCTCGACGCCGTCGGGCGTCTTGATGGTGCCGCTGACGACGTTTTCGGGCACGGGATTGGACGGAATCGAGACCAGCGTCATTGGGCGCAAAGTGCTGAAAATCAAGGGGCGGGAGCGCCGAAAAGGCGCAAATTGCCGCCCTCTTGAACGCAGTGTCCCTGAACCCATATCACCATGGTGCAGGCCGCTACCAGTGTTTCGAAACCGGAACATCAGGCTGCACACAGACGAAAGCCCGGCCCGATTGGCGGGCGGGTTAGCCAACAGTCGCTCAATGGAGGACTTGACCATGCGTACCTACGATCTCACCCCCTTCTACCGTTCCACCGTCGGCTTCGACCGTCTCTTCAACCTGCTCGACCAGGCCGGTTCGGATGGCAGTCCCGGTTATCCCCCCTACAACATCGAGCGTACCGGCGAGAACACGTACCGCATCACCGTTGCGGTCTCGGGCTTCGCCAAGGATGAGCTCTCCCTCGTCGCGAAGGAAAACACGCTGACGATCAAGGGCGAGAAAGTCGCGAACGAGAACAGCAAGGCCGAAGTGCTCTATCGCGGCATCGCCGCGCGTGCCTTCGAGCGCGCCTTCCAGCTTGCCGACTTCGTGCAGGTAAAGGACGCTTCACTCGAGAACGGGCTGCTTCACGTCGACCTCGTGCGCGAGATTCCCGAAGCCAAGAAGCCACGCCAGATCGCGATCAACACCGGCGCGCCGAAGGCGCAGGTGATCGAGAACTCGGCCGCGCAAGTCGCCGCGTAAAACGCGCGCACCACTTCCAGGTTGCGAAAACGCCCCGGTGCCCCGGGGCGTTTTTTCGTATTGCACCGCATCACAGAGCGGTGAAGACGCGTAACGTCGCAGCCCCGCACTCCGTCATTTGGACGTCGCACCCAAAACAAGACGGAGAACGATCATGACACTTTGGCGCAGCCTTTTCGTCGCCGCGAGCCTGCTGGCGGCCCCTCTCAGCCTCGCTCACGCACAGACGCCGCAGACGGTGAAGGCGAAGAATGTCGTCCTGGTGCACGGCGCCTGGGCCGACGGCTCGAGCTGGTCGGAGGTGATCCCGATCCTCCAGGCCGCAGGCCTCAACGTCACTGCCGTTCAAAACCCGCTCGGCTCGCTCGCCGAGTCGGTCGAAGCGACCAAGCGCGCGCTGGCCGAGCAGGATGGACCGACCGTGCTGGTCGCGCATTCCTGGGGCGGCACCGTGATCAGCCAGGTCGGTACCGACGCGAAGGTCACCGGCCTCGTCTACATCGCCGCGCGCGCCCCCGACGCGAACGAGGATTTCGTCGCTCTGTCGAAGCAGTTTCCGACCGGTCCGGCGCGCGCCGGCATCGTCGAGCGCGACGGCTACACCAAGCTCTCGGAAGACGCGTTCCTGAAGTATTTCGCCAATGGCGTGAAGCCGGAGCGGGCCAGGGAGCTCTATGCGGTGCAATGGCCGACGGCCGCCTCGATCTTCGCCAGCCGCACCACGGAAGCGGCTTGGCACGCCAAGCCGAGCTGGTACGCGGTCTCGAAGAACGACGACACCATCAATCCCGATCTCGAGCGCTTCCTCGCCAAGCGCATGAACGCGACCACGGTCGAGCTCGATGCCGGCCACCTCTCGCTGGTGTCGCATCCGAAGGAGGTGGCGAATCTGATCCTGGAAGCGGCGGGGTATCCGCGGAGCTGAGCCACCGCCGCCGAGATGCAAAAGCGCCCGAGTTTCCGGGCGCTTTTCGTTCGCTTAGCCCTCTCCGCGGTGTCGTCCCTGCGAACGCAGGGACCCATACCGCGTGATCTATCGGTGGGGATGAGGTCTGAGTCCCGGGCCGCGAGTCTTCGTCAAACTTCTCCCTTTGGTTATGGGTCCCTGCGTTCGCAGGGACGACAGCGTTGGTGTGGTTAGCGCCGTCGCATCAAACGAGCAAAGCTATTCCAGCCCCTGCGCGGCCGGCATCTCCTGGGTCGGCAGGATCGTCGGCGAGGGCTTGGCCATACCGACAGTTGGCGCGGCAGCCTCGGCCGGCTTTGCCTGCACGGCGGCGGTCTGCGTCGCGGGCTCGGCCGGCTTCGCCGCTGCGGCAGGCGCCGCGCCGCGCGGCGGAGCGGCCTTCGGCAGCGGCACGGCGCGGCTGGCGACATGCGGGATCGGAGCTGGCGGACGCGGCGGGCCGCCGCGGACCATGGTGGGCGGCGGCAGCGCGCTTTGCGGCCCGTAAGGCGCGACCGCGCGCTCCTCGAAAGCGGGGGCCATGCCGTAGGCGTCGGCGGCAGGCATGAAGCGCAAAATTCTCCCGTCGCGGGCGTCGATCACCAGCCGGCCGTCGTCGCCGCGGCGGTCGATCACCGCGATGGTATAGACGCTGCCGCGCAGGCGCGGGATGCCGAGCGGCGAGAAGCCGTTGTCGCGCAGCACCGCATAGACCTCGGTCGAGGGCAGCAGCGCCGGTGCCGCGCCGCGCTCCTCGTAGCCGTAGCCGTAACCGTAGCGCGGCGGCGGCGGCGCGGCCTCCGGCGGCGCATAGGGCCCGTCGAAATCGGACACGGCAATTGCGGCCCCGACTGAAATACCGTTCGCCGGGACTTGCGCGAGAATCTGCGCTTGAGCCGCGGTCGCAGCCAGCGCCAGCGCGGCGGCGGCTACACATCCTGTGAAAAACTTCATGGTCGGCACGCTCCTGTCAGGCCCCCGAATGCCTCGCGCGCTTTCGCTTCTTGCGGCGTGACGCGCCTTTCGAAGGGCCGATCCGAAGCTTCACTGGGGATTCCGGCGCCGCTTGGGCCGGATCAGGGCGCGTTTGCTTCAAAACCGGGGCCGCGCAACTTTCGGAAAGCGATTGATTGACAGATCGGGAATCGGGACTTCCGCGCGCTTGTGTGATAGACAAAAATTTGGCAAGGTGATGGTTAGGACAGGAAGACTGTCTCAATTTTGCTTGCGGTTCCGGCATAGGGATTGCAACGAAAGTCGGTGCTCTCGAGCACCAGGAAGGCACCAGGCAAAGCCGTTCTCGGGGACGAAGAACGCCTAGCCTGACTCTAAGAACATGCGGCTCGCAGCGGACGAGCGGTGACCCAGAAGCGGGTGCCGCGGAACGCCCAAGGTGCGCCGAAGAGAGCGGTGAGGCAGCTTGCCGCATGGAGAGGACGAGGACATGAACGGGTCGCAATTCGAGCGCGCAAACATCGTGGCAGAAGAGCTGTCGGCGACGGTCGCCTCGAAAACGACCGATCCGATTCAGGAACACAATTCGCGTCCGCCGGCCGTAGGCCTCTACGATCCGAGCCTGGAGAAGGATTCCTGCGGCGTCGGCTTCATCGCCAACATCAAGGGCAAGAAGTCCCACGAGATCGTCTCGGACGCGCTCAACATCCTCTGCAATCTCGAGCATCGCGGCGCTGTCGGCGCCGACCCGCGCGCCGGCGACGGCGCCGGCATTCTGGTGCAGATCCCGCACGCCTTCTTCAGCCGCAAGGCTGGCGAGCTCGGCTTCACGCTGCCTCAGCCCGGCGAATACGCCATCGGCGCGCTGTTCCTGCCGCGCGACACCGCCTGGCGCAACGTCATCAAGAGCATCATCGCCGACCAGATCAAGGAAGAGGGCCTGACCCTGCTCGGCTGGCGCGACGTGCCGACCGACAATTCCTCGCTCGGCGTCACCGTGAAGCCGACCGAGCCCGCCTGCATGCAGGTGTTCATCGGCCGCAACGGCACCGCCAAGACCGAGGACGATTTCGAGCGCCGGCTCTACATCCTGCGCAAGTCGATCTCGCAGGCGATCTATCAGCGCCGCGACCGCGGCCTTGCGGGCTATTACCCCTGCTCGATGTCCTGCCGCACCGTGATCTACAAGGGCATGTTCCTCGCCGACCAGCTCGGCAAGTACTATCCCGACCTGCACGAGAAGGACTTCGAGAGCGCGCTGGCGCTGGTGCATCAGCGCTTCTCGACCAACACCTTCCCGGCATGGTCGCTGGCGCATCCCTACCGCATGATCGCGCATAACGGCGAGATCAACACGCTGCGCGGCAACACCAACTGGATGGCGGCGCGCCAGGCCTCGGTGAGCTCCGAGCTCTACGGCAAGGACATCAACCGGCT
This sequence comes from Bradyrhizobium cosmicum, assembly GCF_007290395.2. Lineage (NCBI taxonomy): Bacteria > Pseudomonadati > Pseudomonadota > Alphaproteobacteria > Hyphomicrobiales > Nitrobacteraceae > Bradyrhizobium > Bradyrhizobium cosmicum. The sequence goes on from NZ_CP041656.2 coordinate 6,594,896, forward strand.
CTGGCCGATCTCCTACGAAGGCCAGTCGGACACCGCCTGCTTCGACAACGCCCTCGAATTCCTGGTGCAGGGCGGCTACTCGCTGCCGCACGCGGTCATGATGATGATTCCGGAGGCGTGGGCCGGCAATCCCCTGATGGATGAGACGCGCCGCGCCTTCTACGAATATCACGCCGCGCTGATGGAGCCGTGGGACGGCCCCGCCGCGATCGCCTTCACCGACGGCCGCAAGATCGGCGCCACGCTCGACCGCAACGGATTGCGGCCGGCGCGTTACCTCGTGACCAAGGACGACCGCATCGTCATGGCGTCCGAGATGGGCGTGCTGACCATCCCCGAGGACCAGATCATCACCAAGTGGCGACTCCAGCCCGGCAAGATGCTGCTGGTCGACCTCGAGCAGGGCCGCCTGATCCCCGACGACGAGATCAAGGCCGATCTCGCCAGGAGCCATCCCTACAAGGAATGGCTGGAGCGGACCCAGATCGTGCTGGAGGAGCTGCCGAAGGTGCCGACCACCGGCGTGCGCTCCAACCTGTCGCTGCTCGATCGCCAGCAGGCGTTCGGCTACAGCCAGGAAGACATCACGATCCTGATGACGCCGATGGCCTCCATCGGTGAGGAAGCAGCGGGCTCCATGGGCAACGACACGCCGATCTCGGCGCTGTCGGACAAGGCCAAGCCGCTGTTCACCTATTTCAAGCAGAACTTCGCGCAGGTCACCAACCCGCCGATCGACCCGATCCGCGAGGAGCTGGTGATGAGCCTGGTCTCGATCATCGGACCTCGGCCGAACCTGTTCGACCTGCAGGGCCTCGCCACCACCAAGCGTCTCGAAGCGCGCCAGCCGATCCTGACCGACGCCGATCTTGAAAAGATCCGCTCGATCTCGGAAGTGGCTGAATCGCACTTCAAGTCGCGCACGCTCGACACCACCTTCCACGCCGGCCTCGGCGCGGCCGGGATGGACCAGGTGCTCGACGAACTCTGCGCGCGCGCGGAAAGCGCGGTGCGCGAAGGCGTCAACATCATCATCCTGTCCGACCGCATGGTCGGCAGCGACCGCGTGCCGATCCCCTCGCTGCTGGCCTGCGCCGCCGTGCATCATCACCTGATCCGCACCGGCCTGCGCACGTCGGTCGGCCTCGTGGTCGAATCCGGCGAGCCGCGCGAAGTGCATCACTTCGCGTGCCTCGCCGGCTACGGTGCCGAAGCGATCAATCCTTACCTGGCGTTCGAGACCATCATCGCGATGAAGGACCGCCTGCCCGGCTCGCTCGACGACTATGAGATCGTCAAGCGCTACATCAAGTCGATCGGCAAGGGCCTTTTGAAGGTGATGTCCAAGATGGGCATCTCGACCTACCAGTCCTATTGCGGCGCGCAGATCTTCGACGCGGTCGGGCTGAAGGCGGACTTCGTCGGCAAGTTCTTCGCCGGCACGCATACCCGTGTCGAGGGCGTGGGCCTCGCCGAGATCGCGGAAGAAGCCGTCCGCCGCCATGCCGACGCGTTCGGCGAGGCGCTGGTCTACAAGACCTCGCTCGACGTCGGCGGCGAATATGCCTATCGCAGCCGCGGCGAGGACCATGCGTGGACCGCGGAATCGGTCGGCCTGCTTCAGCACGCCGCGCGCGGAAATTCGCTGGACCGCTATCGCGCCTTCGCAAAGATCCTGAACGAGCAGTCGGAGCGCCTGCTGACGCTGCGCGGCCTGTTCCGGATCAAGAACGCCGAGGAGGACAAGCGCAAGCCGGTGCCGCTCGACCAGGTCGAGTCGGCCAAGGACATCGTCAAGCGTTTCGCCACCGGCGCGATGAGCTTCGGCTCGATCTCGCGCGAGGCGCACACCACGCTCGCGATCGCCATGAACCGGATCGGCGGCAAGTCGAATACCGGCGAAGGCGGCGAGGAAGCCGACCGCTTCAAGCCGCTGCCGAACGGCGACAGCATGCGCTCGGCGATCAAGCAGGTCGCCTCGGGCCGCTTCGGCGTCACCACGGAGTATCTCGTCAACTCCGACATGATGCAGATCAAGATGGCGCAGGGTGCCAAGCCCGGCGAAGGCGGCCAGCTGCCCGGCCACAAGGTCGACGCGACAATCGCCAAGGTTCGCCACTCGACGCCCGGCGTCGGCCTGATCTCGCCGCCGCCGCACCACGACATCTACTCGATCGAGGATCTGGCGCAGCTGATCTACGACCTCAAGAACGTCAACCCGACCGGCGACGTCTCGGTCAAGCTGGTCTCCGAGATCGGCGTCGGCACGGTCGCCGCGGGTGTCGCCAAGGCGCGCGCCGACCATGTCACCATCGCAGGCTTCGAGGGCGGCACCGGCGCTTCGCCGCTGACCTCGATCAAGCATGCCGGCTCGCCCTGGGAAATCGGCCTCGCCGAAACCCATCAGACGCTGGTGCGCGAGCGGCTGCGCAGCCGCATCGTGGTCCAGGTCGACGGCGGCTTCCGTACCGGCCGTGACGTCGTGATCGGCGCGCTGCTCGGAGCCGACGAGTTCGGCTTCGCCACCGCGCCGCTGATCGCGGCCGGCTGCATCATGATGCGCAAGTGCCATCTCAACACCTGCCCGGTCGGGGTCGCGACGCAGGACCCGATCCTGCGCAAGCGCTTCACCGGCCAGCCCGAGCACGTGATCAACTACTTCTTCTTCGTCGCCGAGGAAGTCCGCGAGATCATGGCCTCGCTCGGCTTCCGCACCTTCAACGAGATGGTCGGCCAGGTTCAGCTGCTCGACCAGACCAAGCTGGTCGCGCACTGGAAGGCCAAGGGCCTCGATTTCTCCAAGCTGTTCGTCAAGCAGAAGGAAGAGAAGGGCCAGAAGATCTATCACTCCGAGCGCCAGAACCATCATCTGGAAGCCGTGCTCGACCGTACGCTGATCGAGAAGGCGCAGCCCGCGCTCGATCGCGGCGCACCGGTGAAGATCGACGCCGCCATTAACAGCACCAACCGTTCCGCCGGCGCGATGCTGTCGGGCGCGGTCGCCAAGATCTACGGCCATGCCGGCCTGCCGCACGACACCATCCAGGTCAGCCTCAAGGGCACCGCAGGCCAGGCCTTCGGTGCGTGGCTGGCGCAAGGCGTCACCTTCGAGCTGGAAGGTGAAGCCAACGACTATGTCGGCAAGGGACTGTCGGGCGGCAAGATCATCGTCAAGCCACCGAAGAACTCCGCCATCGTGCCGGAAGAGAGCATCATCGTCGGCAACACCGTGATGTACGGCGCCATCCAGGGCGAGTGCTACTTCCGCGGCATCGCCGGCGAACGCTTCGCCGTGCGCAACTCCGGCGCGGTCGCCGTGGTCGAGGGCGCGGGCGATCATTGCTGTGAATACATGACCGGCGGCATCGTGGTCGTGCTCGGCAAGACCGGGCGCAACTTCGCGGCCGGCATGTCCGGCGGCATCGCCTATGTGCTGGACGAGGCCGGCGATTTCGACAAGCTGTGCAACATGGCGATGGTCGAACTCGAGCCGGTGCTGTCGGAAGAGATGATCAACGCCGACAGCTATCACGCCAGCGGCGATCTCGAGGCCCATGGGCGGGTCGACGTGTTCAAGGATCTGCTCGCCTCCGACGTCGAGCGCTTGCACATCCTGATCACGCGCCACGCGAAAGCGACCGGCTCCAAGCGCGCCGCCGACATCCTTGCGAACTGGAAGGATTGGCTGCCCAAATTCCGCAAGGTGATGCCGGTCGAGTACCGGCGCGCGCTGCGCGAACTGGCCGCCAACGCGGACGCCGAGCCGAAAATCGCGATCGGGGCGTAAACAAAGGAGCCTCATGGTGAGGAGGCGCGAAGCGCCGTCTCGAACCATGAGACCACCAGCCGGGCCTTCATCCTTCGAGACGCGCGTTCCGCGCTCCTCAGGATGAGGGTCTAGCTAGAGAGAAAACGAATTCAAGCGGCAGGGACTTCGGGTTTAATGGGCAAGATCACGGGTTTTCTGGAAATCGAACGGCATGACCGCAAGTACGCACCGGTCGCCGAGCGCGTGAAGCATTTTCACGAATTCGTCGTTCCACTCTCCGAGAAGGAAACGCGCGACCAGGCCGCGCGCTGCATGAATTGCGGCATTCCCTATTGCCACGGCACCGGCTCGGTCTCGCCGGGCACGCCGGGCTGCCCGGTCAACAACCAGATCCCCGATTTCAACGACCTCGTCTATCAGGGCAACTGGGAAGAAGCCTCGCGCAACCTGCACTCGACCAACAATTTCCCTGAATTCACCGGGCGCATCTGTCCGGCGCCATGCGAAGCGTCCTGCACACTCAACATCGACGACAACCCGGTCACCATCAAGACCATCGAATGCGCCATCGTCGACAGGGCCTGGGACAATGGCTGGCTGAAGCCTGAAATTGCCTCCCACAAGACCGGCAAGAAGGTCGCGGTGATCGGCGCGGGTCCGGCCGGCATGGCCTGCGCGCAGCAACTGGCGCGCGCCGGCCACGACGTGCATGTGTTCGAGAAGTACGCCAAGGCCGGCGGCCTGCTGCGTTACGGCATCCCTGATTTCAAGATGGAGAAGGGCGTCATCGACCGCCGCATCGCGCAGATGGAAGGCGAAGGCGTCACCTTCCACTACAACAGCCATGTCGGCGCTGAAGGCAATGTCGATCCGCGCGAGCTGCTCAACGCGTACGACGCCGTTGCGCTCACTGGCGGCGCCGAAGCCCCGCGCGACCTGCCGATCCCCGGCCGCGACCTCGCCGGGATCCATTACGCCATGGACTTCCTGCCGCAGCAGAACCGCCGCGTCTCCGAGGAACCGCTGGGCGGCGTCACCGAGATTCTGGCTGGCGGCAAGCATGTCGTCGTCATCGGCGGCGGCGACACCGGCTCAGATTGCATCGGCACCTCGCTGCGCCAGGGCGCGCTGTCGGTGACCCAGCTCGAGATCATGCCCGCACCGCCCGAGCACGAGAACAAGGGCCTGACATGGCCGAACTGGCCGCTGAAGATGCGCACCTCCTCCAGCCAGGCCGAAGGCGCCGTCCGCGAATTCGCCGTGCTGACCCAGAAGTTCTCCGGCGAGAACGGTCAGGTCAAGAAGCTGCACTGCGTCCGCGTCGACGACAAGTTCAAGCCGATTGCCGGCACCGAGTTCGTTCTCGACGCCGACCTCGTCCTGCTCGCGATGGGCTTCGTCCATCCCGTGCACGAGGGCCTCTTGAAGCTGCTCTCGGTCGAGCTCGACCCGCGCGGCAACGTCAAGGCCACCACGCTGGACTACCAGACCTCGCGTCCGAACGTGTTCTCGGCCGGCGACATGCGCCGCGGCCAGTCGCTGGTGGTGTGGGCGATCCGCGAGGGCCGGCTGTGCGCCCGGTCGATCGATACGTTCCTGATGGGGAAGACGGATCTGCCAAGGTAGGTGAGCCGTTACACTGTCATTCCGGGGCGCGCGAAGCGCGAGCCCGGAATCCATTCATCCACGGCCCTGAGGCCCGATGGATTCCGGGCTCGCGCCAAACGGCGCGCCCGGGAATGACGAGCGGAGAGAGCCGCGCCATCGCGCCTCTCTCACACCAAACGCACGCCAACAGACGTCAATTCTGCAGCCTCACCCCCAGCATCACCACCGTCCCTTGCGAGCTCGATCCCGCGACGTTCGAATCCAGGATATCGTGGCGCAGCGTGCCCTTGATCCAGATGTTGCGGTTCATCTTGTAGATCAGATTGCCTTCGAGCGAGTAGGTCTTGTCGTTGCGGTTCTGGCCTTGATAGTCGTAGGTGCCGTAGGTGAACTTGCCGACCGCGGTCAGCCAGCGGCGGAAGTCGTGATCGACCTCGGCGGCGTAGGTGTGCACCAGCACGCCGGAGGAGCCGGGGATCGTTGTCTCGGCGATCTGCGTGTCGGTTGAGAATTTTACCGTGGTGAGGCCGCTCGCGTTCCAGATCAGCGAGCCCGAGGTGAGGAAGCCCGCCAGCTGGCTGAGGCGCGGATCGACATAGTTGCGCGCGGAATAGCCGACCGAGACCTCGCCGATGAGGATGCGCGAGAACTCAAAGGACGAACCGATTTTGGCGTAGCCGCCGTTCGAATCGCGGAAGTAGCCGTTGCGGTCGGCGGCCTCGTCGTGGATTCGGGTGTCGCCCTGGATCTCGACGAACGGCTTCAGGCCCGGCTTGAGATCGTAGGAGAAGCGCCCGACGCCGCCATACTGGTTGAAGTCGCGGTCGTGGTTGTCGAAGACCGAGCCGTCGGTGAGTTTCGAATCCGTGTAGGCGGTTCGATCGATGGTGGCGCCGGCCGCGACCTGGAAGCGATTGAAGGTCTGGTCGAAGCCGACGGTGGTGCCATAGGTGGCGTAGATGGGATATTTCTGCAGGCCGGCCTGCACGTTCGGGCTGCCGGGATTATCGGTGGCGAGCCGCAGGCGCAGCTGCGAGGTCAGCTTGAGATCGCGGTCGACGTCGAGGCGGCCGTCGATGTGGCCGGTGAAGTCGGGGCGATCGATCTCGACCGGCGAGGGCGAAGCAGAGCCGTCGATCGTCGCCGGCATGTTGTTGGTGTAGCCCGAGAACGAGCCGCGCAGATCGGCGACCAGCGCGTGGCGCTCCCAGTCGGACACGACGAGGAGGTCTGGCGCAACGACATAGACCGGCGAGCCGACCGGCTTGTTGAGGCGCGCCGGATTGGTGTCATAGCCGGCGGAGAGCTCGAGCCCGCCCTTGATCAGGAAGCTGCCGGCGTAATCGCCGACCGCGCCGAACGGATCATTGTCAGCCTTGAGGCGGCGGCGCAGCGGCTGGCCAGGCACGGTGCCCGCCATCGCGGCCGGCACCGGCGCCTTGTTGGCGGAGGCGGATGGCGGCGGCGCGATCTTCGGCAGGCCGAGCGTCGACGGCTGCGGCTTCGTGGTCGGCAAAGGCGAGCCGGGACCGGCGCGCTTCGGCTTCGGCTGGCCGGGATAGAGCTTGGGCTGCTGCCGCTTACGGTTGAGCGAGTCGTATCCGGAGCTGCTGGCGCCATTGGCGGCAGGCAGGCCATAGGTCGGGACCTGATTGGTCGGGCTCTGGCCGACGCGTGAGCTCGCCGGCGTCTGCTGGCGCTTGCGCGGATCGGCATTGGGGTCGGGCGGCGTCGGCAGAGTGTCCGACGGCGCCTGCGGGACGCCTGCGGTGCGGCGCGTCGGCAGCGTGTCGGGCGAAGCGAAGCCGCCGCGGGTGGGATTGAAGAGGTCGGGGGTGAGGCTCTGGGCCGCCGCCGGCGCGTTTCCGAGGGCGGTCAGCACGAAGCACGGCAAGGCCGCGCGCAGGAAATGCGCGCGTTTGCTCCGGCCGGTGCCTGGAGACGACCCCACGATAGAATTACCCCAACGAAATCAGATACTTTCACGATCGTCCCCGCCGGCTGGCGGAGACCATCGTTAATGGAGTTAAAACAATTATGGTTAATGACCGGTTGAGGGTCCCGGAGGTCGCGTCGCCTCGCCCGCCCGGGCGTGCTAAGCAGGCGCCAACGGGCCACCGCCCCACCCTTCCTTGGACGAAAACATGCCGAGATCGAAACCGCTGATGACCCAATCATCCGGCTCCAACCCTGCCAGCGTCGAATCCGCGCTCCGCACGCTTGAGACGGAGAGCGGCGGCATCAACGCCCTCGCCGCCGCCCTGCGCGGCCCGCTGGGCGAGACCTTCGCCAAGGCGGTCGATCTGATCCGCAATGCCAAGGGCCGCGTCATCGTCACCGGGCTCGGCAAGTCCGGCCACATGGCACGCAAGATCGCGGCGACCCTGGCCTCGACCGGCACGCCGGCCTTCTTCGTCCACACCGCGGAGGCCGCCCATGGCGACCTCGGCATGATCACCACCGACGACGTCATCATGGCGCTGTCCTGGTCCGGCGAGCAGCCGGAGATGAAGACGCTCGTGAACTATTCGGCGCGCTTCGCGATCCCCATGATCGCGGTGACGTCCAGCGCGACGTCCTCGCTGGGCCAGGCCGCCGACCTCGTGATCGAGCTGCCGAAAGCGCGCGAGGCTTGCCCGCACAATCTGGCGCCGACCACGTCGACCATGATGCAAGTCGCCATCGGCGACGCCATCGCGATCGCGCTGCTCGAAGGCCGCGGCTTCACCGCGCTGGAGTTCGCGCACTTCCACCCCGGCGGCAAGCTGGGCGCGATGCTGAAATTCGTCCGCGACTACATGCGCACGGGCGCGGAGATTCCGGTCAAGCCGCTCGGCGCCGAGATGTCGGATGCGATCATGGAGATGTCGGCGAAGGGACTGGGCTGCGTCTGCATCGTCGATGATGCCGGCAAAATCGCAGGCATCATCACCGACGGCGATCTGCGCCGCAACATGCGGCCCGATTTGCTGACGGTGGCAGTCGACGACATCATGACGAAGCAGCCGAAAACCGTGCCGCCCTCGATGCTCGCCAGCGAGATGATCGAGGTGCTGAACACGCGCAAGATCACCACGCTGGTCGTAACGGAAGCGGACAAGGTGGTCGGTATCGTGCACTTGCACGATCTGCTGCGCGCGGGCGTGGCCTGATCGTCATCCCGGGGCATCGCAAAGCGATGAACCCGGGATCCATCGGGCCGCGGAGTTCTTCTCTCGATGGATTCCGGGCTCGCGCCAAGCGGCGCGCCCCGGAATGACAGCGAGGGTGAGGCGCTCCTCACATATGACGGCGGTTAGAGCTACGCCGGAAACCGCGCCGCAATCTGCTCCAGCGGCAGTCGCAGCCCGTTCGCCAGATACGACACCGTGCGATAGAAGCCGCACAGCAGCATGATCTCCAGAATCTGCGCCTCGTCGTAATGGTTCGCGAGCGCGGCGAATTCGGCGTCACTCAGCGTTGCAAGGTGATGCAGCGCATCCACGGCTGCGATCAGCGCCTGCTCGGCCAACGACCAGCACGGTGACGCCGCATCGCCCTCGACGGTCGCGCGGATCTCCTCGGCGGTGAGTTTCGCCGGGCCAGCGAAGATCGCAACGTGCACGCCCCATTCATACTCGCATCCGGTCAGCGCGCAGGTGCGGTCGATGACGATCTCACGCTGGCGCAGGGAGAGCGGACCGGGATCGAGCAGGCCGCCGGCGCGAAACTTGTCCCAGGCGCGGCTGTGGCCCGCCATCACCCGGAACAGCACCAGCGGTGGCGCGCCGCGCATGATGCGGTCGAATTGCGCTTGGATCCTCGGGGGATAAGGCGGCGTGAGCGGGGCAATGCGCGGCTCAGGCTGGGACATTCGCCGTCTCCATATGCTACAATTAATGTAGCATAGTGCTACACTATTTGTAGCATCGCGCAAGAGGGCCGGGATGACGAAACAGCCAGCATCAGGCAAGGTCCGTGGCTCGCGCACCGGGCGGCCGATCATGGCGCTGCTCGACCTGCTGGGCCGGCGCTGGAGCTTGCGTATCCTCTGGGAATTGCGTGACGCGCCCCTCACCTCGCGCGCACTGCGCACGGCCTGCGACGAGGCCTCACCGACGGTGCTGCAGGCGCGCCTGACGGAGTTGCGCGCGGCGGGGTTCGTGGAGCTGGGTGACGGCGGCGGCTATGGACTGACGCCGCTCGGGCGGGAATTGTGCGAGATGGTCATGCCGCTGCACCGGTTTGCGGAGAAGTGGCGGAGGTAGAGCTCGCTTCCCTGGAGGGGGAGGGTAAGAGCGACTACGCCGTAGCCACCGTCAAATTGACGCCGTCCACCTGCACCACCTTAACCCGCGTTCCGGCCGGCGTATCGGGACCGGCGACACGCCACACCGTGTCGCCGATGCGCATGGTGCCGTTGCCGTCGACGATCGGCTTCTCCAGCGTGAACTCGCGACCAAGCAGCGCTTCAGTGCGCTTGTTGAGGAAGGGGCTGGTGCTTGCATCCAGATTCGGCCGGGCGAGCCGGCGCCACACCGGTACCGCGGCGGCAGCGAATACCGCGAACATCACGAGCTGGATCTGCCAGGATATGACGACCGTGAACGAGATCAGGCCGACCAGCAGCGCGGCCAGCCCGAGCCAGAACAGGAAGATGCCCGGTGCCAGCACCTCCAGCGCCATCAGGATGAAGCCGAAGATCAGCCAGTTCCAGGTACCGAGCGATACGAACATGTCGGTCATGACGCGACCTCCGAGAATTGGCGCGTGCCCCTGGACGGGGCATGCGCTTGATTTATCCCTGCCGTGGCGGCACCACCGGCGGCGTAGCGCCGGTCGTCGGCACCGAACCGCGGCGTGCGGCCGCGGCGGCGGATGCCGCACTCTCGCCGAACGTCGCCTTGGCGATCTCGCCGATGCCGGCGAGCGAGCCGAGAATGCTGGTCGCCTCGATCGGAAGCATGATGATCTTCTGGTTCGGCGAGTCCGCCAATTGCCCGAACGCCTTGATATATTTGTCGGCGATGAAATAGTTCAGCGCCGCGACGTCGCCCTTGCTGATGGCGTCACTGACCATCTGCGTCGCCTTGGCCTCGGCCTCGGCAGACCGCTCGCGCGCCTCGGCGTCACGGAACGCGGCTTCCTTGCGGCCTTCGGCCTGGAGGATCTGGCCCTGCTTGGCGCCTTCGGCGCGCAGGATCTCGGACTGGCGCTGGCCTTCGGCGGCCAGGATGTCGGCGCGCTTGACCCGCTCGGCCTTCATCTGCCGGCCCATGGCCTCGACGAGGTCGGCGGGCGGCACGATGTCCTTGATCTCGATGCGGTTGACCTTGAGGCCCCAGGGCGACACCGCGGCATCGACGACGCGCAGCAGGCGCTCGTTGATCTCGTCGCGATGCGAAAGCACCTGGTCGAGATCCATCGCGCCCATCACCGAGCGGATGTTGGTCATGGTGAGGACGGTGATGGCCTGGGTCAGGTTGGAGACCTCATAGCTCGCCTTCGCGGCGTCGAACACCTGGTAGAAGGCGACGCCGTCCACCGTCACGGTGGCGTTGTCCTTGGTGATGACCTCCTGCTCGGGAATGTCGATCACCTGCTCCATCATGTTGATCTTGCGCCCGACGCGATCGAAATAGGGCACGATCAGATTGAGCCCGGGGCTCAGGGTCTGGGTGTATTTGCCGAACCGCTCGATGGTCCAGTCATAGCCCTGCGGCACCGTCTTCACGCCGGCGACCAGGGTGACGATGACGAGCAAAACCAGAACAATCGCGAAAATGTCGAAGCCGCTCATATATCCTCCAAGGCAGGAAAAGCCGTTTCCCGCGCTGTCATTGGTCGGGATCGCGACCTTACCGGTTCAGCGGTCGCCGGTAACGTCGGTATCAGCGTGATTCCGCACAAGACGTGCGGACAAGGACCGGTCGCGATTATGTATTTGCGAAAGGCTCTTGAAAGCGAGCAGACGCAAACCTAGCGGCAAAAGTTAAGATTTCGAGCCGTACCGCGCGGACGCCTCTCAAATCCAGCCCTGCAGCTCGCGCAGCACCAGGGTGCGGATGACGTCCATGCCGGGCTCGCTGTCGTTGAGGCAGGGGATCGCGGAAAACTGTTCGCCACCATTGTGCTTGAAGATCTCGGCGTTCTCCTGCGCGATCTCCTCCAGCGTCTCCAGGCAGTCGGCAGAGAAGCCGGGCGTCACCACGGCGATGCTTCGTACGCCTTCCTTGGCGAGGCGCTCCATGGTCTTGTCGGTGTAGGGCTGCAGCCACTCGTCGAAGCCGAAGCGCGATTGGAACGTCAGCAGCAGCTTGGTCTCGTCCATGCCGAGCCGGCGGCGCAGCGCCTGCGTCGTGGCGACGCACTGGCCCTGATAGGGATCGCCCTTGTCGACATAGGTTTTCGGCATGCCGTGGAAGGAGGCGACGATCAGCTCCGGCTTGAACGGCAGGCCCGCCAGATGCGTCTCGATCGAGGTGGCGAGCGCCTCGATATAGGCCTCGTCCTCGTAATAGGGCGGCGTCACCCGCAGCGTCGGCTGCGCGCGCAGGCGCGACAGCACGCGGAACACTTCGTCGCAGACTGTCGCCGAGGTCGGGGCGGAATATTGCGGATAGAGCGGGACGGCGAGGATGCGGTCGCACCCTTTCGCGATCAGCGCCTCGATGCGGGATTTGATCGAGGGATTGCCGTAGCGCATCGCCCAGTCCACCACGACGTGGTCGCGATCCGACAGCGCGGCCGCGAGCTTGTCGCTCTGCGAGCGCGTGATGGTCTTCAGCGGCGACTCGTTCTTCTCGGTGTTCCAGATCTTCAGATAGTCGCGCGCCTTGGCGCGGGGCCGGGTGCGCAGGATGATCCCGTTCAGCACCGCTTTCCAGATCAGGCCCTGATCCTCGATGACGCGGGCATCCGACAGAAATTCCTTCAAATAGACCCGCACGCCGGGCGCGTCGGCCGTATCGGGCGTGCCCAGGTTGACCAGAAGCACGCCGACCCGCGCCCGGCTGGACTGAAGGAGCGGCTGCGCTGTCTCGATGGGGGCTGCGGTCATCATGGTCCGTTGCGTCGCGCGTTGCACTGAACTTGTCAAGATTGGGCTGGTTTCGCTAGGGTCGCGTCGAGGGGGAGGAACTATGACGCTGGCAGAATGGTGCGTATTCGGGGCGCTGCTGCTCTATCTCCTAACGATCGCCTCGATCAAATGGATCAGATTTCGCTCATTCGACAATTCCCGGCCGCGTGACGCTGCCTTCTACCAAGACGCCCTCGCGCAGCGTGCGCTTGGCGCGCATCAGAACGGCATCGAGACCTTCCCCTTCTTTGCCTTCGCCGTGCTGCTCGCCGAGTTCAGGGATTCGCCGCAGCGGCTGATCGACGAACTGGCGGTGCTGTTTCTGATCGTACGGATCGCCTATGTGCTGACCTATCTCGGCAACCGCCCGACGCTGCGCTCCATCCTCTGGAGCATCGGTTTCGCGATCAACCTGGCGATCTTCCTGATGCCGCTGCTGCGCGGTTTTTGGCCGGGATAGAACTTAGGACTATTTTGCCGCAGCCGCGCTGGGCGCAAAGGGAGAGATCAAATCAACCGTCCTGACTGCGGAAAATCTTGCCTTGTCGGCAAGATCTTCCGACGCGTGGGCCGCCCCGAAAAGAATACGTTCAGTCTTATCAATTGCTTCCGCCTTGGCATAGCGATTGCTCCCGCTTTGGGCGCTGATGAAAGGAAGACTATGATTGGGAATGCGGCCAACGCCGGAAGCTATTTTCGTACTGCGCAATCGTATCAATCGAAGCCCGCTTTCACGCCGACCGATGCGGCGGCGACGGCCACCACGGATGAAGGTAAGGCAGGGGCGCATGCGAAGGGAGCAATCCCGGTTTCGGCGCTGACGAAACTTGATACGTCGGGGTTGATGGCCGTCTCACTCAAGGACAATCCCAGGATTCGTGACCAGATAGCGACGAATTGGCTGGACGCGCGGTCTGCTCAACAGACCCTTGACACGAGCGAACCGGACAACACCCCGCAGAACGCCTATGCGACCGTCAAGGTGGGAGGCAAGGTCGTTGCGACCGTTTACAACGGCGGCTCCGCAGAGATGACCATCGATACGATCGGAAAGGTCGGCTCGCTGCCGGATCCCGACCCGAACGGCGGTCCCGACGTGGCGCAGGCGCGCGCGGAATATATCGCAAAGGCCGTCGGAGGCACGATCGAGGCGTCCCCAACGGCGATCACGCAATCCGAATGGAAACAGCGCCCTGATGCTTCGAAGGGCTACAGCCGCGCGGAACTCGACGCGGCGTTCCAGGCGATCATGACGGGCGCTTCGATCTCGAACCGGTCTTCAGGAAGTTACGCAGACTTCAGCGCCTGAGGCTGCTGGCAATCCGGTCTACGGCGCCACCGCAACCGGATGCTGGCTTCGTGGCGTACCATGAGCGGGCTTGGACAAAAATGCCCAAGGCAGCTCAAAAGCACGTCGTCCGCTCGGCCGCGATGTAGCCGAACAGCAGGCCCGTACCGAACAGCAGCACGAGGGCGGCAGCGCCGAATTCGATACCGCGCATGAACAGCGCGCCGCTGCCGTCGCGGCCTGCGCTCAGGCGGGCGGCGATGTCCTTGGCGGAGACGGCGACGACCGCGATGGCCGCAACCGTGATCGCGGTGCCGAGCCCCATCAGGAAGGTCGCGGCGATGCCGGCCCAGAACAGCCCCTGGGCTAGCGCGAACACCAGCACCAGGATTGCGCCCGAGCAGGGGCGGATGCCGACGGTCAGGATCGCAGCGAAGCCACGCCGCCAGCCGCCGGGGCCGGCAAGCTCGCTTGGCGTGGGACCGTGGGAATGGCCGCAATGCTCGTCATGAAGGTGGCCGTGCGCGTCATCGTGATGCGCGTGGGCGTGACTGTGGTGATGGTGAGCATGATCATGATGATCGTGGGCATCGTGATGATGGTGATGGCCGTGATCATGATGGTCATGCGGCACGCCCGCGATCGCCGGCACCGGCTGCACGGCCTGGAGCGCGCGGATGAAAGTCCGGCCCTTGACCCAGACCAGCCGCAGGCCGAACAGCGCGATCAGGCCATAGCTCGCAATCTCGATGGCGCCTTCCGCCTTGCACATCGTCTTTGCGGTCGCGTTCAGCACCCAGGCCGAGATGCCGACGATGAGGATGGCGACCAGCGACTGCATCAGCGCCGAGGCAAACGACAGCGCGATGCCGCGCCGCGCGGTCTCGCGGTTGGCGACGAGATAGGAGGCAATTACCGCCTTGCCGTGGCCGGGCCCTGCGGCGTGGAAGATGCCATAGGCGAACGAGATGAACAGCAGCGTCCACACCGCTGAGCCGTCGGTCTTCGCGGCGCGGATGGTCGCGGACATCTGGCGATAGAATTCAGACTGTTTTGCGAGCAGCCAGCCGATGAAGCCACCGGCCTCGGGCTCGGCGGCCTGCACCGGACGCGGCGCGCCAAAGGGGTTTTGCGCGAGGAGATCATGGAGCGCGGCATCGGCCGCGGCCACAACCGCGACAACCGCAGCGCAGGCGAGCAGCCCGCGCGCGAGCGGGGAGAGGTGCGGCCTCAAGGGCAATCCACCGTGATCTTGTTGGCGAACATCATGCCAAAATTCGAGTTCTCGCCGTTCAGGAAGGTCTGCTCGTTGAGCTTCTGGGCGGTGGCGGAGCCGTCGCTGGGCCGATCGAGCTTCATCTGGCAGCCGGCGGGCGCGCCGACCAGCTTGACCGGATTGTCCTTGGCCATCTGGAAGTCGATGAAATAGGAGCGGTCGAACACTTCGAGCACCAGTTGCTTGGGCTTGACCGGGTTCTTCAGCGGCAGCGTGAAGTGCAGGGTCAGCACCGTGTCCTTGTAATCGAGGAAGTAGTCGACCGGCTCGTTAAAACGCTCCTTCTTGCCGTCGGCTCGCGCAAAGGTGAAGTAGGCGTATTCCTTCAGCGACTCGACATTGGTCTGCGCCAGCGGCCCCAGCTCCTCGCGCGTATAGGCGCCCTTGGTCTTGCTCTCGAGCCCCTGCACCGCATAGGCCGAGAACATGTCGTCAAAGGTCCAGGCGTGGCGCACCCCGGTGATGCTGCCGTCGGGCGCATAGACAAGCTCGCTGGTCGCGGTGATCCAGACATGCGGATGCGCGTGCGCCACGCTTGCCGCGAGCGTGAGGCCGGCGGCAAGCAGCAGTCCGAACAGGGCGCGCATGCCCATCAGGCCGCCTTCGGGGCGTCGAGCAGGCCGCGGCGGCGGAGCAGCGCGTCGGGCTCCGGCGGCCGGCCGCGGAAGGCCTCGTAGGCGGCCTCCGGATCGACCGATCCGCCGCTCGAATAGATGTCGTCGTGCAGGCGCTTGGCGACGGCGGGATCGAAGATGTTGCCGGCCTCCTCGAACGCGCCGAAGGCGTCGGCGTCCATCACCTCGGACCACATGTAGCTGTAATAGCCCGCGGCATAATGATCGCCGGAGAAGATGTGACCGAACTGGGTCGGCCGGTGCCGCATCGAGATCTCCTCGGGCATGCCGATCTTCTCCAGCTCCTTCTTCTCGAAGGCGCGGACATCCGCCGCCGCCGAGGCCGGCTGGGTGTGGAATTCGAGATCAACCAGCGCGGAGGAGACGAACTCGACGGTGGCAAAGCCCTGGTTGAATTTGCGCGCCGCGAGGAACCGCTGCAGCAGATCGTCAGGCAGCGGCTCGCCGGTCTGGTAGTGGCGGGCGAACTGCTGCAGCACCTCGGGTCGCTCCTGCCAGTGCTCGTAGAGCTGCGAGGGCAGCTCGACGAAATCGGTGAACACGGAGGTTCCCGACAGCGACGGATAGGTCACGTTGGAGAGCATGCCGTGCAGGCCGTGGCCGAATTCGTGGAACAAGGTCCGCGCATCGTCCGGCGACAGCAGCGAGAGCTCGCCGTCCGCGCCCTTGGCAAAGTTGCAGACGTTGATGATGAGCGGCGTGATTTCGCCGTCGAGCTTCTGCTGGTCGCGCAACGATGTCATCCAGGCACCGGAACGCTTCGACGGACGGGCATAGTAGTCACCGTAGAACAGCGCCTTGTGCTTGCCGTCCGGGCCCTTGACGTCCCAGACCCGCACGTCCGGGTGCCAGACGGGCACGTCCTTGCGTTCCTCGAAGGTGATGCCGAACAGCCGGGTGGCGCAATCGAAGGCCGCCGCAATCATGTTGTCGAGCGACAGGTAGGGCTTGATCGCGGCATCATCGAAATTGGCGCGCTGCAGGCGGAGCTTCTCGGCATAGAAGCGCCAGTCCCAGGGCGCGAGCTTGAAGTTGCCGCCCTCGGCCGTGATCAGCGCCTGCATCTCGTCGCGATCGGCGAGCGCCCGCGCCCGCGCCGGCTTCCAGACCCGCTCGAGCAGGCCGCGCACCGCATCAGGCGTCTTGGCCATGGAATCCTCGAGCCGGTAGGCCGCGAAGGTGGGGTAGCCCAGGAGCTTGGCGCTCTCCTCGCGCAGCTGCAGGATCTCGACGATGGTCGTGTTGTTGTCGTTGGAATTGCCGTTGTCGCCGCGCGCCGTAAACGCCTTGTAGACCTTCTCGCGCAGGTCACGCCGCGCCGAGCTCTTCAGGAACGGCTCGCTCGAGGAGCGCGACAGCGTCACGATGGCCTTGCCGGCCATGCCGCGCTCTTCCGCCGCAGCCTTGGCAGCGGCGACGAAGCTCTCCGGCAGACCCTGACGGTCGGCCTCGCCAAGCTCCATGAACCAGTCCTGCTCATCGCCGAGCAGATGATGGCTGAAGCCGGTGCCGAGCTGGGCGAGCTTCTCGTTGATTTCCGCCATGCGCTTCTTGGCCTCCTCCGAGAGGCCGGCGCCGGAGCGGTGGAAGCGGGTGTAGGTGCGCTCCAGCAGGCGAAGCTGCTCGGGAGCCAGACCCAGGTTGGCACGGTTCTCGTGCAGCTGGGCGATGCGGCCAAACAGCACGGCGTTCATCATGATCGGATTCCAGTGCCGTGCCATCCGCAAGGAAACCTCCTTGTCGATCTCCAGGATGGCGGGATTGGAATGCGACGAGACGAGGTCGTAGAAGACGGCCGCGACCTTGTTAAGCAGCTTGCCCGAGCGCTCCAGCGCCGTGATGGTGTTGGCGAAGTCGGCCGCGGCGGGATCGTTGGTGATCGCCGCGATCTCGGCGGAATGATCGGCGAAGGCCTGCTCAAAGGCCGGGAGGAAATGCTCCGGCTCGATCTCGTCGAAGGGCGGAGTCGCGAACGGCGTCACCCAGGCCTTCAGCAGCGGATTGGTCTCGGAGTCCGTAGTTTGGCGGGGTTCTGACATTGCAAGTCCCGGTTTTTGAGCTGATTTGTTGCGGCCAGCTATAGCACGCGATGGGGCTTTTTTGGGCCATTTGGCCTTGCTCCCGCCCGCCTTTTCGGGGAGATTGCGGCCCTCGAAGCCTAGGGATCCCTGAGCCCATGAACGCGCCCTCCTCATCCTCCCGTCAGATCGTCTGGCCGAGCGTCATCACTGTCATCAGCGCCGCCATCCTGATCGGCGCCGAAGTGTTCGGCGCCGCGTTTGCCGGCGGCTGGGCGCTCGCGATCCTGTTCGGGCTCGGCGACCAGGGCACGCACATCCTGCAGGCCGTGCTGTTCGCGCTCGGCGTGCTCGTGATGACGGCCTTCGTCCGCGCAGCTCAGCGCGTCGAGCCTTTCACGAAGCGCGGCTGACGCTTCCTCGCGCGCGTCAGACGCGCGCACGACACAGAAAACTTAACGCGCGTTCATCTTCCGCGTCGCTCGCGCAACACTGCGCAAGCAGATGTTAGGCAATTCCGTTCGCAGCCTAAAAAAATTCTTGCGAAGCGGAGTCAAAAGCCTTATGTGCGCTCTTGCCCAATTTCGCACGTGCCTGTGGTCGTGTGTCAGTCGGTAGGTATCCGGACAAGAGGCCGGACAGCCGCCAAGGGGTGAAGAAGCCGAGGGGCTCTTCGGAAGTGCGGAAGTCGAAAGACCCAGAAGTCTGAAGACTGAAAGCAAACCCGGAGCGTCCAGCATCTCTCTCAAAGAGATGCCTTGTCGAAGGTGACTTCACTTTTTGCAACCGTGACTGGCAGCCGGAGGCGAACCGGCGCACCCCGCTCTCAACGGGGGACGCGACTTAAAGCAACGACGGATCGGGCTTTTTTGGTCTCTACCGGCAGTCCAACGCCGGCGCGGGCTACTGAAAAGGCTTGTCCTTCATTGCCAGGTGTGCGGGCGGGAAATTCCCAACCAATCCACGGCAGCACAGTCTGATTTGAGTCTTTGGCTCGTCGCGCCTCCATCGCGCGATCTGGCCGGGGCGCTTATCCGACGACATTTTTTGAACGGATCCCCGTCGCTGGGCCGTTTGGGAGAGTGCTATGACCGAACGTATTCAGGAATTCCTGCGCAACCGCCGCAGCGAGGGCCAGGACACCGAGCCTTGCCTCGTGGTCGACCTCGAAGTCGTGCGCGACAATTACCAGACCTTTGCCAAGGCGCTGCCCGACAGCCGTGTGTTCTATGCCGTCAAGGCGAACCCGGCGCCGGAAGTGCTGTCCCTGCTCGCCTCCATGGGCTCCTGCTTCGACACCGCGACGGTCGCCGAAATCGAGATGGCGCTGGCCGCGGGTGCGACGCCCGACCGCATCTCATTCGGCAACACGATCAAGAAGGAGCGCGACATCGCGCGCGCCTTCGCGCTCGGCATTCGCCTGTTCGCGGTCGATTGCACCGCCGAGGTCGAGAAGATCGCCCGTGCGGCTCCCGGCGCCAAGGTGTTCTGCCGCATTCTCTATGACTGCGCCGGCGCCGAGTGGCCGCTGTCGCGCAAGTTCGGCTGCGACCCCGAGATGGCGGTCGATGTGCTCGACGCTGCCAAGCGCCTGGGCCTGGAGCCGTGCGGCATCTCGTTCCACGTCGGCTCGCAGCAGCGCAAGGTGAAGGCGTGGGACCGTGCGCTGGCGATGGCCTCGCAGGTGTTCCGCGACTGCGCCGAGCGCGGCATTAACCTGACCATGGTCAACATGGGCGGCGGCTTCCCGACCAAGTACCTGAAGGACGTGCCGCCGGTGGTGACCTACGGCCGCTCGATCTTCCGCGCGCTGCGCAAGCACTTTGGCAACCAGATTCCGGAGACCATCATCGAGCCCGGCCGCGGCATGGTGGGCAACGCCGGCATCATCGAATCCGAGGTCGTGCTCATCTCGAAGAAGAGCGACGAGGACGAGGTGCGCTGGGTCTACCTCGACATCGGCAAGTTCGGCGGTCTCGCCGAGACCATGGACGAGTCGATCCGCTACGCCATCCGCACCCCGCATGACGGTGCGGACATGACGCCGTGCGTGCTCGCGGGTCCGACCTGCGACAGCGCCGACGTGCTGTACGAGAAGAGCCCGTATCCGCTCCCCGTCACGCTCGAGATCGGCGACAAGCTGCTGATCGAAGGCACCGGCGCCTATACGTCGACCTACTCGTCGGTGGCGTTCAACGGCATCCCGCCGCTGAAGACGTACCACATCTAAGCAGCCTCTCTTTTCCGAGGCCTGACGAAACCGGGAGCCGGCTTGCCGGCTCCCTCCCTGACATTGCCATTCTGACGACGTCTTGGATCGGCGCGCTTCGCGCACGCCCGTTCAAGCGGGGACTGACGCGCCATGACTGCTTTTCGGAAGACACAGGTTACCCTCACCTCGAATGCCGCTCCGTTCGCGATCCGTGCGGAACGTGCTGCCGACGTCGCCGCCCGTGAAGCGCTGCTGGATGCCTGCTTTGGCGAGAACCGCCATGACCGAACCTGCCAGCGCCTGCGCGACGGACGTGCACCTGCCGCCGGCCTTGCGCTGTCGGCCGTGCGCGAGGGGACACTCGTGGGAACCGTGCGGCTGTGGCACGTCAGCGCCGGAGGCAGGCCCGCTCTGGTCCTCGGACCGCTGGCGGTAGACCCTGCCTGCCGCGAGCTCGGGATCGGCGCCGCGCTAATGCAACAAGCGCTGGCCGCCGCCCGGGCGCGCAGGCATGAAGCCGTGATCCTGCTCGGCGATGCCCCCTATTACGCCCGCTTCGGTTTCTCGCCCGAGAAGACCGGTGCATTGATGCTGCCCGGCCCGTTCGAGCGCGACCGCCTGCTGGCCATCGAATTCCAGGCCGGCACGCTCGATGGCGCCGAGGGGATGATCGTGCCGACCGGTGCGGCCCTGCCCAAACGGAGGGTAGTTCGTCCCCTCCAGGCGCGCGCGGCCTAAGACTTCGCCACGATGGCACCGGGCGAAGCCGCGTTGAGCGGCTTCGCCCGGTTGCGCCCGCGCCGAGCCCTGCTGCTTTGGGGTTGCGCCGGCCCGCAAATTGCTCGTAAACCCCACGAAATTCCCTTCAGTCGAGGCCCATGACCATGTCCCGCCGCCTGATTTCCACGGGCTCCCCGTTCGAGAAGACCGCCGGCTACAGCCGCGCCGTGATTGACGGCGACTTCGCCTTCGTCGCAGGAACCACCGGCTACGACTACGCGACCATGAGCATGCCGGCCGATGTCACCAGCCAGTCACGCAACTGCTTCAAGACCATCGAAGCGGCCCTGAAGGAGGGCGGATTCGAGATGGCCGACATCGTCCGCGTGACCTACTACCTCACCGACGCCAAGGATGCAGACACCCATTTCGCGGTCTGCGGCGAAGTCCTCGGCGAGATTCGCCCGGCCGCAACGCTTCTCGTCGTCTCGGCGCTGTACAAGCCCGAGATGAAGGTCGAGATCGAAGTCACCGCCAAGCGCCGCGGCATCTGACAAGCGCCGCAGCGCCTGATCCCCCTCACCCATTGTCTGCTAGCACGTTCCGGAGAAACCATCCCATGAGCCACCCCTCGCAGATCTACGCGAAGATCACTGGTCCCATCGTCATGGTCGGCTTCGGCTCCATCGGCAAAGGCACATTGCCGCTGATCGAGCGGCATCTCGATTACGACAAGTCGCGCGTCACCGTGATCGACCCCAAGGACGAGGGCCGCAAGGCGCATTGCGAGAAGCACAATGTCCGCTTCATCCAGAAGGCCGTGACCAGGGACAATTATCGCGAATTGCTGACCCCGCTGCTCACCGAAGGCGGCGGCCAGGGATTTTGCGTCAATCTCTCGGTCGACACCGGCTCGACCGACATCATGGAGCTCTGCAACGAACTCGGCGCTCTCTATATCGACACCGTCAACGAGCCCTGGCTGGGCTTCTATTTCGATGCGTCGAAGGGTCCGGAAGCGCGTTCCAACTACGCGCTTCGCGAAGCGACGCTGGCCGCCAAGAAGGCGCGTCCCGCCGGTTCGACGACGGCCGTCTCCTGCTGCGGCGCCAATCCCGGCATGGTCTCCTTCTTCGTCAAGCAGGCGCTGCTCAACGTTGCCGCCGATCTGAAGCTCAATGCTCCCAAGCCGAAGACCAAGGCCGAATGGGCGGACCTGATGCGGCAGGCGGGCATCAAGGGCATCCACATCGCCGAACGCGACACGCAGCGCTCCAAGAAGCCGAAAGAGCCTGACGTCTTCGTCAACACCTGGTCGGTGGAAGGCTTCCTGTCGGAAGGCGTGCAGCCGTCCGAGCTCGGCTGGGGCACCCATGAAAAATGGATGCCGGAGAATGCGCGCACCCACGAGGCCGGCTGCGGCGCCGCCATCTATCTGATGCAGCCCGGCGCGAACACGCGCGTGCGCACATGGTGCCCAACCCGCGGCGCGCAGTACGGCTTCCTCGTCACCCACAACGAATCGATCTCGATCGCCGACTACTTCACGGTACGCGACGCATCGGGCACCGCTGTCTACCGGCCGACCTGTCACTATGCCTATCACCCGGCTGACGATGCCGTGCTGTCGCTGCATGAGATGTTCGGCCGCGCCGCCAAGATGCAGGAGAAGCACCACATCCTCGACGAGAACGAGATCGTCGACGGCATCGACGAGCTCGGCGTGCTGCTGTTCGGCCACGACAACAATGCCTACTGGTACGGCTCGCAGCTCTCCATCGAAGAGACCCGCAAGCTAGCGCCCTATCAGAACGCCACCGGCCTGCAGGTGACCTCCGCCGTGCTCGGCGGCATGGTGTGGGCGCTGGAAAACCCGAACGAAGGCATCGTCGAAGCCGACGAGATGGATTTCGACCGGCTGCTGGAAATCCAGCTGCCCTATCTCGGTCCGGTCAAGGGCTTCTACACCGACTGGACGCCGCTGACGGATCGTCCGGGACTGTTTCCGGAAGATATCGATACGAGCGATCCCTGGCAGTTCCGGAATGTTCTGGTGCGGTGAGGGGTACGACGCACCCCACCTCACACTCCGCTGTCATGCCTCGCGAAGGCGAGGCATCCAGTACGCCGCGGCCTCTCCGTATCCACACACAGTCTCTGGGAGACTGGATCACCCGCTTTCGCGGGTGACAACACTATTTGTGCGGAGGCTTCCTACTTCTCCTTGATCGGCGGCGCGATCTTCTCCGCCGGAGCCGGCGGCAGTGCTGGCTGGGTGGCCGCGCCCTGCGTCTGCGGATCCGGGCGCGCGGGCTCGGGGGCTGGCGTGGTGGGCCGGTCGCCGCCGGGCTTGGCTTCGGCGGGCTTGTTCTGGTCCTCAGACGGAGTGCCCTGGAGCGGATGCGTTGCCTGCGCCATCTCCATCCGGCTCTCGGCACGGATCTGGGCGAGTGACATTACCGACACCGCAACGCCGGCTGCGAGCAGCGAACAGGCAATTGTCAGGTCGAATTTCAGTCTGCGCTTGTCATTCTGGCCGGGCATGTCGATCACCGCCTTTTCCGCGAGATCAACGAAGTCGCGCGGCTGCGGTTCCGCCACCCGCGAAGCGGGAACTCCCCGTTTGCGCGCCAACGCCGCGCTCAGTCGGTGGTGCTGACTTCCCAGGTGGCGTGGCGCACGCCCGGTAAATGCTGCAGATCGGTCGCCGCCGCGTTCAGCTCGTTCGGATCGACCGCGGTCGCGACCAGCTTGGCAACGATCTCCAGGATATCGTCGCCGATTTCGACGACTTCGATGTCAGCCACCTGATATTTCGCACCCTCGAGCTTCTCGACGAGCCGGTCGCGCATGTCGGGCAAGGCGTCAACCGCTACCGCGAGCTTGAAGTAATAGGTCGCTTCCGAGGTCTTCTCGTTCAGCGGGATGCGGTTGATGGCATTGACCAGCGGGCGGAGCATGGTGTTGCCGGCGATGACGAACACGGTGAGGGCCGCGGCCTGCGCGACCATGTCGGCCCCCGCACAGGAGCCGACCGCAGCCGAAGCCCACAGCGTCGCCGCGGTGTTGAGCCCGCGCACGTCCATGCCCTGCTTCATGATGACGCCGGCACCAAGGAAGCCGATGCCCGAGACGACGTAGGAGATCACCCGGACCGCACCGTCGGAGCCGGTCAGATGCATGGCGAGATCGACGAACGCGGCGGCGCCGACCGCGACCAGCACGTTGGTGCGCAGGCCCGCGGTGCGCTGGCGATACTGCCGCTCGGCGCCGATCAACGTACCCAGCACGAAGGCCGTGAACAGGCTGACCAGCGTGTCGGCGAAATCAGCAATCTGGAAGGTCGTCAGAAACCGCATGGCCCCCTATACGGTCAGAACGATGACAGATTAAAGCTCCAGCAGGCCGCCATCCCCATTTTCGTCGGCAAAGGCCAGCAGCGTCCCCTTGGCATTCCAGGCGAGCGCGGCAACCGGCGGGGTACCGTTGCGGCGGACCAGGATCTCCGCGCCGTCTTCCAGTCGCACCATCAGTACGGTGCCGTCGCTGTAGCCGGCGGCGAGGATGTCGTTCTTCGGATGGCAGGCGACCACGGACACGCGCGCCTGAAGCGGCGCCAGCATCGCGGGCTCCTTGCCCATCGGGCCGTCCTTGCTGGCAAACGGCCAGACGATGACGGTGTCGGCGCCCGAGGTCGCCAGACCCTTGCCGCCTGCGCTCCAGGACATCGAGCGGACGCGGCCGGGATAGCCGGTCATACGCATGTGCCTGTTGTCGGCGAGGCGCCAGCCGTGCAGCGCCGACTCGTGCATGGTGGTGACCAGAAATTTGTTGTCGGGGCTGAAGGTGACGCCGAGATGCGACCCCGCCCAGGGCAGGAATTCAGCCGAGTCCGCCATGTTGGGAAACCACAGCGTCGCGCCGTTGTAATGGGCGATCGCGAGGCGCAGCCCCTTGGGCGCGAACGCAAGGCCGCCGACGGTGGAGGGCACCTCAAGCGACTTCTCCTCGGCCTTGCCGCTCTTCACGGTCGCGGTCTTGCCGGCCGACCAGGCAAAAGCGCCGTCCGGATGCAGCGCCACCGCGTCGATCCAGCGCCGCTTCGGGTCGGTGGCAAGCAATGTCACCTCGCCGTTGGCGTCGAGCGACACGACCTTACCGTCGTCGCCGCCCATGATGAGGCGCTTGCCGTCGGAGGCAGCGGAGAGAATGCCGCCGTTATGCACGGCAACCTTGGTGATCTCTCCCTTGGCATCGACGAACGCGACGTTCTCCTCGGCGCCGACAAAGGCGGCGCGAGGCCCAAGGAAATGCGCTGAGGTCACGCCCATGCCCAGCGTGACCGGCTTGACGCGGTCGGTGACGGAAACGATCGAGGCTGAATCCGGGGCCGGCGTAAACTCTTTCATCACGAGACGATACAGCTCTCGAAGCCCTTGCGAATGAGATCTTCGGGCAATTCGCGACCGATGAAGACGAGGCGGCTCTGGCGCGGCTCGTCGTCCTTCCACTTCCGCTGGTGGTCACCCTCCAGCATCATGTGAACGCCCTGGAAGACGTAGCGGTCGTCGTCGTCGTGGAAGGCGAGGATGCCCTTCGAGCGCAGGATCTTGCCGCCCTCGACCTGCACCAGGTTCTGGAGCCAGGGCATGAACACGTTCGGATCGAGCGGTTTGTCGGATTTAAGCGACAGCGACTGCATGTCCTCGTCGTGATAGTGCTTCAGGCCGTGGCCGTGATCATGGTGATGGTGGTCGTGGCCGTGATGATCATGGTCGTGGTCATGATCGTCGGCCTCCAGGAAATCCGGTTCGATCTCCAGAATGCGGTCGAGGTCGAATGCGCCGCGGTCGAGCACGTCGGCCAGCGCCACCGAGCAGCGCTCGGTGCGATGCAGCTTGGCATAGGGGTTGATGGCGCGGATGCGGGCCTCGACCTCGGCAAGCTCGGCTTTGGTGACGAGATCGGTCTTGTTGAGCACGATGACGTCGGCAAAGGCGATCTGGTTCTTGGCTTCGGGCGCATCCTTCAGCCGGTCTGATAGCCATTTGGCATCGGCGACCGTGACGACCGCGTCGAGCCGGGCGTTCTTCTGCACGTCCTCATCGACGAAGAAGGTCTGGGCGACGGGCGCCGGATCGGCGAGCCCCGTGGTCTCGACGATGATGGCGTCGAACTTGCCCTTGCGCTTCATCAAGCCGTCCATGATGCGCACGAGATCGCCGCGCACGGTGCAGCAGATGCAACCATTGTTCATCTCGAACACTTCCTCATCGGCGCCGATGATGAGGTCGTTGTCGATGCCGATCTCGCCGAATTCGTTGACGATGACGGCGTATTTCTTGCCGTGGTTTTCCGACAGGATGCGGTTGAGCAGCGTGGTCTTGCCGGCACCGAGATAGCCGGTCAGGACGGTCACGGGAATTTTCTGGGACGCTTCAGACATAACAACTCCGGACATAGGGCTTCCGCGCGACGCGAGGCGGGGTGGCCCCTGCCCTAGTGGTCAAGCGCGCTGGTCAGGGCCTTTATATTGTGCCTGACCATATCAATGTAAGTGGGTGCAGGCCCCTTTTCACCCGTCAAACCGTCCGAAATCAGGGTCCCGCCGACCTTTGCCCCGGTCTCGGCCGCAATCCGCCGGATCAGCCGGTCGTCACTGATATTCTCCAGGAATACCGCCGGGATCCTCGCGGCCTTGATCTGGCCGATGATACCAGCGATGTCCCGTGCGCTGGGCTCGGTTTCAGTGGAAACGCCCAGGGGGGCGATGAACTGGACGCCGTATTCGGAGGCGAAATAGCCGAAGGCGTCGTGGGTCGAGATCACCTTGCGCCGCTCAGGCGGGGGTTTGGCCACGGCCTCGCGGACCTCGCGGTCGAGCGCGTCGAGCTTGTCCAGATAGGCCCTGGCCCGGGCGCGGAAGACATCCGCATCGTCAGGATCGGCCGCGACCAGCGCTTTGGCGATGTCGGTGACGTAGACTTTGGCGTTGGGAACGGACTGCCAGGCGTGGGGATCTGCAGCCGAACCGAGCTTCAGGGGCGTGATCCCGGCGCTCGCGGTCACCACCTGCGCCTTGGCTCCGGAGGATTGCACGAGTCGCGGCAGCCAGCCTTCGAGGCCGAGCCCATTGACGATGACGAGCTTTGCGTCCGCGATCCGCTTCGCATCGCTGGGCGCCGGCGTGTAGACATGGACGTCGCTATCGGGGCCGACCAGCGTCGTCACGTTGACCCGGTCGCCGCCAACAGTGCGGACGAAATCGCCGAGGATGGAGAAGCTGGCGACGACGTGGAGCCGTTCCGCGGCGCGCAGCGGCGAAGCGACCAGGAGCAAGGCGAGGAGCACGAGGACCCGCATCGCTGTCAGGCCTCCAGATGCCGGCCGGGAAACAACTGGCGGACGATGCCGCCGACGCGGCCGAACAGGACCGAGACGATGTAGAGCACGGTCGCCACCAGGATGATCGCAGGGCCGGAGGGCACGCGGGTCTGGAACGACAGCACGAGGCCGGCATAGCCGGAGACGGCGGCGGCGACCACCGCGATGCAGATCATCATTGTGAGATCGCGCGACCAGAATCGCGCGATGCCGGCCGGCAGGATCATCAGGCCGACCGCCAGCAACGTGCCGAGCGCCTGAAAGCCGTTGACGAGGTTGATGACGACGAGCGCGAGGAAGGCGAGATGCGCTGGGCCGCCGGCGCGGCTCACGGTCCGCAGGAATAGCGGATCCACGCTCTCGATCACGAGCGGACGGTAGATCACCGCGAGCACCAGCAGCGTCACGGTGGCATTGAAGGCCACCACCAGCAGGGTCTGGTCGTCCATCGCGAGGATGTTGCCGAACAACACGTGCAACAGGTCGATATTGGTGCCTTTGATCGACACGATGGTCACGCCGAGCGCCAGCGAGGCCAAGTAGAAGGTCGCCAGCGATGCGTCCTCCTTCAGCCCGGTCGAGCGCGCGACCACGCCGGCGAGGATCGCCACCGCAAAGCCGGCGATCAGGCCGCCGGCCGTCATCGCGAACAGATTGAGCCCGGAGAGCAGGAAGCCAACGGCCGCACCGGGCAGTATCGCATGCGCCATGGCGTCGCCGACGAGGCTCATCCGCCGCAGCATCAGGAACACGCCGATCGGCGCGCCGGCGAGCGACAGCGCGATGACCGCGGCGAGCGCACGCCGCATGAACTCGAATTCGGTGAACGGACCGATCAGCGCGTCATAAACCATCTGACGTCACGCCGCCTGCGAGCGGGCGTCGTCGGCCGCGCAGGCCGCGGCGCTGTCGTCGAAGGCTTCGCACATCCGCATCGCGACCATCAGGTTCTCCGGCGTCAGCACCTCCGCCGTCGGTCCCCAGGCGACGGGGCCGCGTGCCAGCACCAGGGTCTCGCTGAAATGGGTGCGCACCATCTCCATGTCGTGCAATGCGGCGAGCACGGTGCGGCCCTCGCCGTGCCAGTGCTTGACCAGCGCGAGCAGGTCGGTCGTAGTCTTGCTGTCGATGGCGTTGAAAGGCTCGTCGAGCACGATCAGGCGAGCATCCTGAAGCAGCACGCGCGCAAACAGAACTCGCTGCATCTGCCCGCCCGAGAGCGTGCCGAGGGGACGGTTCTCGAAGCCGTTGAGGCCGACGGAAGCGATCGCGCGGAGGATCTTGTCACGCGCGGCCTTGCCGATGCCGCCGAACAGGCCGGTCGCCCGCCACAGCCCGGTCGCGACGAAATCGAACACCGAGATGGGAAAGCTGCGATCGATCTCCGCGCTCTGCGGCAGATAGGCGATGTCGCGGGAGTCGAGCCCGCCGAGATGGATGCTGCCGTCGAGCGGCCGGAGGATGCCGACGATACCGCGCAGCAGCGTCGACTTGCCGGCCCCGTTCGGACCGATCACGGCGACCAGCGCGCCGGAGGCGACCTCGCCATTGAGGTGGTGCACGGCCGGATGCCGGTCGTAGCCGAGCGTGACGTTGTGGAAATGCACGGCCGCCATGATCACCTCATCGCCAGCAAGACCACGCCCCAGAGCACGGCACAGACGGCCAGCGCGGCCGAAAGGCGCCCGGCCACAGTCATGCGCAGGATCGACCACGGCGCGGCTTGGGCCGGATGCGGCGAGGCCGGGTCGTGGACATGGGCGTGGCTGTGATCGTGCCCATGTGGGTGCGCGCGGTCATGGGAATGGCCATGAGCATGGTCGTGAGGATGGGCGGGGGACGCGGCGGGAACCATGGCAAGGACGTTATATTATAACATTACCCCTGTCCACGGCTGGCTCAGGGCTTGCCGATCACCATTGCGATCGCGGCGGCCACGAACGGGAACGGCACGGACACGGCGCAGCGGAACCAGACGAAACGCGCCGGCATGAACGGGATTTCCCACAAGATCACCCGCTGGAAGGCGAACAGGGCCCAGGCCACGACATAGGCGACCACTTGGGGCACCCCGCCGCCGGACTTCAACGCCACCGTGCCGATGGAAAAGCCGATCACGGGACCGCCGGGCGTCGCCGCCCCGGCGACCACGGCGGTTGCGACGCCCAGCCAGCCGCTGTCCGGCCCGAGCCAGCCGGTGATCACCTCCTGCGGGATGATGGCGGCGATATAGCCGGAGCCGATCACGCCGAGCGCTATCCGGGGCACGATGTTGATGAAGTCCATCGAGCCTTCGCGCAGCGAGGCCTTGAACACCGGAGGGCCGCGGCGGAAGGCGATCAGGCCGACGCCAAACACCGAGCCCCACAAAAGGATGTCGATCAGGAGCGCGGCACTCATGCCGCATCCTCGTCGCTGCCGCGCTTCGGATAGAGCCGGATATAGACGAAGCGGCCGAGCGCGCCGGCGAGCACCGGCAGCGGCAGCGAGATGACGATCCGCCACAGCGTGAAATCGGTGCCCATGATCGGGATTTCCCAGGCCACCGCGCGGCCATAGCCGATCAGGGTCCAGCTCACGACCATGGCGATGGTGGCACCGAAATCGGCGCCGACAGCCAGCAGCGCGCTCGCCACCGGATAGGCGGTGAAGGGCCCGCCGGGCAGGATCGCGCCGAACGCGGTGCCGATCAAAAGGCCCTTCAACCCGGACTTCGGCCCGAGCGAGCGCGAGACTTTTTCGTGCGGCAATATCTCGGAGATGAATGCGCCGAGCAGGCAGCCCGCCAGCACGCGCGGCAGGATGCCGCCGAACAGCGAGAGATCGTGGGTCAGAATCTCGAGGACACCGTCAGTGCCGTCACGCCGCCAGACCAGAGCTGCGCTCACCGCCACCAGCGCCGCAATGATGATCGTCGACCAGCCGATCGGCTTGCGCACACGCCCCGGCCGCGGCTCGGACTCCGCGTCGTCGGCAGGCGCCGGATTCTTCGGGAAAAGTTCTGACAAATGGCTCGGTCGGATCGAGGGTGATGCCCGTCCTGATTAAGGGCGGCGCCCCATCGATGCAAACGGTAGGATGACAGACCCTTGCGCGCGTTGCGCAGAACTCGGCCGCTCAATTCCGCACAGCAAAAAAGGCGACCGCCCGAGCGACCGCCTCTTCGTCATTCCGGGGCGCGCGAAGCGCGAGCCCGGAATCTATCCATCCATTCGGGATGACGCCCGATGGATTCCGGGCTCGGCGCTGACGCGCCGCCCCGGAATGACGGAGTAAAACTTACGCCTTGTCGAACAGGGACTCGACGTATTCCCAGTTCACGAGGTTCTCGACGAACGCCTTGAGATAGTCGGGACGGCGATTGCGATAGTCGATGTAGTAGGAGTGCTCCCAGACGTCGCAGCCGAGAATCGGGGTAGCGCCGTGCACCAGCGGATTCTCCCCGTTCGGGGTCTTGGAGATCTCGAGCTTGCCGTTCTTGACCTGGAGCCAGCACCAGCCGGAGCCGAACTGGCCGACGCCGGCCGCCTGGAAGTCGGTCTTGAACTTCTCGAAGCCGCCGAGGTCTTCGTTGATCTTCTTCTCGAGCTTGCCCGGCAGCTTGGTGCCGCCGCCATTGGGCTTCATCCAGCTCCAGAAGTGGATGTGGTTGTAGTGCTGGCCGGCGTTGTTGAACACGGCCGGGTTCTTGCCGAACGAGCCCTTGACGATCTCCTCAAGGGACTTGCCTTCCCATTCGGTCCCCTTGAGCGCGTTGTTGCCGTTGGTGACGTAGGCCTGATGATGCTTGTCGTGGTGGAATTCCAGCGTCTCCTTCGACATGAACTGGCCGAGGGCGTCATAGGCGTAAGGGAGTGGGGGGAGCGTAAAGGTCATGGGATGTTGTCCGCGACTGATGGGGAATTAGCTTAACGGGGACTCTTATAGAAGGTTCCGCTGCCGTTAAATACCGCGAATTTGCGAAAACACGTGATGCCGCGGCTGGGCCGGATTGCATAAAATCGGCGCAGATATGTGGGCGCTTTAGGAGAGGCCGGAAAATATCATTGCCTTTGAGGCGCTTATGACAGAAGGGACGCACCACACGCAGATGCGAAAGAAAGAACAATGAGCATCGAGATCGACATTCTGAACGGCGACGCCTCGTGGAAGATCGCCGAGCCGCTGCATCAGGCAGTCTGGGGCCCGCAACAGATCGCGGACAAACCCTGGGCTCACGTCAAATGGGCCAATGCGGATCTGCGCGTGCTGATCGAGACGCCCGAGGACGGCCTCGTCTGCCATGTCGGCATCTACTTCCGCACAGCCACCTGGAACGGGCAAAAGGTCCATATTGGCGGCATCGGCGGTGTTTGCACCCGCGAGGACCAGCGCGGCCGCGGCTATGCGACCGTGGCGATCGACGCGGCAGTGCACACCATGCGGGCCAACGAGGCGGTGCGCTTCGCACTGCTGTTCTGCGAACCACACAATTTTACGTTCTACGAGACCCGGAGCTGGCTGCCCTTCAAGGGTGAGGTCTATTGCGAGCAGCCGGAGGGGCGAATCCGCTTCGACCATATGGCTCCCTACGTCTTCAACATCGTCCGCGCGCCGACGCTGGGCACCATCGACCTATGCGGCCTGCCGTGGTGAGCCCTGCGTGACCTGAGGGCTGGTGCCGGACAGGTACGCCCTGTAATATGTCGACCATCATCCAATATTCCGCGCGGTGAACATGACGATCGACGCCCCGATAGACACCGTCCCGCCGCGCGCTCCGGTCGCCTCCCCCATCGCCAGCCTTCTGACGGCGCCGATCCTGCCGACGCTGCTGCGACTCGCGATCCCCAACATGGTCGCCATGGTCGGCAGCACGCTGGTCGCGATCGCCGAGACTTCCTACATCGGCCGCCTCGGCACCATCCCACTTGCCGCCATCGCGCTGGTGTTTCCATTCGCGATGCTGACGCAGATGATGAGTGCGGGCGCGATGGGCGGCGGCGTGTCGTCTGCGATCAGCCGTGCGCTCGGGGCGGGAGACCGCGACCGCGCCGCCACCCTGGCGCTGCATGCCGCCATCATCGGCCTCTGCGGCGGCCTGTTCTTCACGCTGACGATGCTCGTCTTCGGCCGCTCATTCTTCACGCTGCTCGGCGGCCGCGAGCGCGTGCTCGAGGAAGCCAGCGGCTATTCGCAGGTGCTGTTCTCCGGCGCGGTCGCGATCTGGCTCGTCAACACGCTCGCTTCGGTGATCCGAGGCACGGGGGACATGCGCCTGCCCTCGATGATTCTGATCGGGGCGAGCACACTCCAGATCGCGCTCGGCGGCACGCTCGGGCTCGGTCTGTTCGGCGTTCCGCAATTCGGCATGCCCGGCGTGGCCGCGGGCCAGTTGATTGCCTTCACCTGCGCTGCGGCCTTCTTCCTCTGGTATCTCCTGTCCGGCCGCAGCCGGCTATCGCTCAACGTCCGCGCCTTCCACTTCGAGCGCGGGATGTTCCTGGACATTCTGAGGGTCGGCGCGGTCGCCTGCCTGTCGCCGCTGCAGACCGTGCTGACCATCCTGATCTTCACGAAGATCCTGGCGACCTTCGGCACCGAGATGCTGGCCGGTTACGGCATCGGCTCGCGGCTGGAATTCCTGCTGATCCCGATCACCTTCGCCTTCGGCATCGCCTCGGTGCCGATGGTCGGCATGGCGATGGGCGCAGGCCAGATCAAGCGCGCGCGGCGCGTGGCCTGGACCGCGGCCGCGGCCTCCGGGCTCACGGTCGGCCTGATCGGACTCGTGATCGCGCTCGATCCCGCGTTGTGGGTCTCGCTCTTCACCAACGATCCGGGCGTCGCCGCCGCCGCGCACAGTTATTTCCACTGGGCCGGGCCGGCCTTCGTGTTCTTCGGCATGGGCGTGTCGCTGTATTTCTCCTCGCAGGGCGCTGCCCGCGTCGGCGGCCCGGTGCTCGCCTCCACCGCGCGGCTTCTGATCGTCGCGATCGGCGGCGCCGGCCTGATGACGGCGCAGGCGCCGGCCTGGACCTTGTTCGCGCTGGTCGGCGGCGCCATGGTCGTGTTCGGGCTTTCGACCGCGGCTTCAGTCGCCTTCGCTCGCTGGGGCAAATGAGCGCAGGCAAATAAGCGCGGCAATGTGATTCCATCCAGCGTTGCACTATCCTCCCGGACTGCTATGGAGGCGCCTCCATTTTTCGAGGTTCCCTCCATGCTCCGCAGATTCGCTATCTTGTCCGTCACTCTGGCCGCGCTGCTCGGCGCGACGGCCGCCCATGCGCAGAGCGCTGACGGGATCTGGCTGACACAGGCCGGCGATGCCCGCGTCAAGGTCAGCAAATGCGGCGGCGGCATCTGCGGCCACATCGTCTGGCTGCGCGAGCCTCACGACACCGCGACCGGCCAGCTCGCCACCGACAGCAAGAATCCCAATCCCGCGCTCGCCAAGCGCCCGATGATCGGCTTGCCGCTGTTCAGCGGCATGCAGCCATCGGGTCCGAACAAATGGTCGGGCCAGATCTACAATGCCGACGACGGCAGCACCTATGCGAGCAGCGTCACCGTGACATCGGCGGATGCGCTGCGGGTCGAGGGCTGCGTTGGCGCGCTCTGCGGCGGCGAGACCTGGACGCGCGCGGGACGCTGACAGTTCAAGCCATCATTGCCTTCAGCGCCGTCGCTGCCGAGGCGTAGCCGCCCCGCGCGCCGTCGATGAAATGGACGTGGTCGCTGCGCAGCGCCGAGGGCGTGAAGCAGGTCATCATCGCGGCGTCCTGCTGGTAGAGTCCATAATGCACGACGCCGTCGCGCGCGGCCGCCGCAAGGCGGTCGCTCAGCGCGCGTTCGAGCTGCGGAGTGCAGTCGAGGATCATGCGCAGGCCGTCGTCATATTTGCGGAAGTCTGAATTCTCGACCACCTGACGCTTGTAGACGTTTGGCACGAAGCCCCCGACGTTGAGGTCGAAACGCATGATCAGATAGACGAACAGCGTGTAGGCGAGCACGCTGGCGCGACGCGCGAGCAGCGAACCGCCGCGCCTGGTGCGGGCCTCGAAGTCCAGCCCTTGCGGTGGCCATTTCAGCGGCGGCCCCTGCGCCGGCACCGGGCGGCCGCCATCCG
This sequence comes from Bradyrhizobium cosmicum, assembly GCF_007290395.2. NCBI lineage: Bacteria > Pseudomonadati > Pseudomonadota > Alphaproteobacteria > Hyphomicrobiales > Nitrobacteraceae > Bradyrhizobium > Bradyrhizobium cosmicum. The sequence continues at coordinate 6,628,974 of NZ_CP041656.2, forward strand.
GGCTACGCTCGACCAGATGGATGATGTCCTCGATCACCTTGCGGAAAGCCGAGGGATCGGCGCCGCGCGCCGGCATCACCAGCACCGACAGGATCAGGCCGCGCGCGGCCGGGATCACCTCGAAGCGGCAGGACAGGCCGGAGAGATCGGGCTGCGTGCCGGCGGGCGCCTCGTTGACCGCGAACTCACCGCGCTTCATCGCGGCATCAGCCCAGGCGAGGCCGCCGCCGGAGAACATCGCATAGGACAAATTGGCCGACGGACCAAAGCGCGCGACGCGCACGTCGAGGCCCTGCGCGCGGATGGCCCCCACTGGCACCAGCGCGACCCGCATCTTCAGGTCGAGATCCTCCCGCACCCAGGTCGCGGTTGCTGCAAGTGCCTCCCGGGCCGGCTCGATATCGGAAGGCGCGACCGCGAAGCTCGCGCCGTCGCCGCCGAACACGAAGGGGAATTCCCGCCCCTCCAACGCATTGGTCACCGCCGCGATCACGGCCGCGCCGGCCATGTTGACCGCCTTGTAGCGCTGCGCCGCGATCGCCTTGGTGGAATCGACGATGTCCGCCACGCCGATGCTCCAGTTGTCCGGCAGCGGAGCATAGAGCGCGGGGTCCATCAGGCTGGTGAAGCCGCGGAAGACGGGAATGCCGCCGTAGAAGGATTCGCCTGAAGTCATCGGGTGATGCCGGATGGTTGGGAAGCGCGTCCAGATCGATGCGAGAAGCAAGATACGTGGCAGGATCGATCCGGGTTCGCCGGCCGCCCTGTCATCATTGGCCGAAACGGGCCCGGACAACAAGATCGCAGCGCGCCGCAATGCCGCAGCCTGTCATTGATCGACGTCAAAGAGCCGCCCGCGGGAGCCACTAGAGTTAGACGATCTCCAGGGGTTACGCGGGATGATCGAAGTACCCGACTTTGGCAACAAGGGCTCCACAGCTCCGGTCCGCCGGCGTACGGGGCATGACCCGATCAGCGCAGTGAAGATGCCGGAAGGACTCACCGCGGCGATCGATGGCTGGGCTGAAGCCCATCAGCTGTCGCGCTCGGAAGCGATCTGCAAGCTGGTCGAGCTGGGTCTGAAGATTTCGCCTGCTCCCCCGGCCTCGGCACATCCCATCGCATCGGAAGCCACGCGGATCGAGGAGATAGCGGTGCACGAAATCGAGGGCCTGCTCGATCCGGCATTGCCCACGGACGAGCGCGAACGCCGCATCCGCCGCCTCACCGAGGGCCCGCCGGAATTCCTGCACGAACGGATTGACCTGCCGAAGCAGCGGACGTGAGCCTTAGTGCAGCCTCTCGTCCTCGCGCCTGCGCAAGGCCTCGAGGGAGGCGTCATGGCAACCGACCAGGCGCACGAATTGCTGCGGATACATTTCATGGCCGTGACTGCCGGAGTTCTGATGCGTCATCGGCGGGCAACGAACATCGGCGGGCTTGCGAACCTGCTCTGTCCGGCGTTCGTTTGAAGCGGTCATGTGTTGCGTGGCCATGCACTGCTCCCTGTCGATTAGGGCAGATCGATTGACGTAACCCAATCGATTGCAGGATATCTTACGACCAAATCCGGCTCGATGTCATTGCGCCGGATCAACGCAATTATGGCGGCGCAAGTTCCAATTACGCCGTATTCCCAGCATCGATCGTGAACACCGTGCCGGTCACGTTGCGGCCGCCTTCGCCGAGCAGATATTCCACCATGCGTGCGACGTCGTCGGTCTCCGGCAGGCGGCGCAGCGCGCTGCGGCCGGCGATGCGCTTGCGGCTCTCGTCCGAGAGATTATGCGTCAGCTCGGTGTCGATGAACCCCGGCGCGATCGCATTCACGGTGATGCCGAGCTTGCCCACCTCGCGCGCGAGCGAGCGGGTGAAGCCGGTCGCGGCAGCCTTGGTCGCGCCGTAGACGGACAGGCCGTTATAGCCGGTGGTCGCGATGATCGACGAGATGTTGATGATGCGGCCAGCGCCATCGGCCATCATCTGCCGCGCGACGTATTTCGTGAGGATGATCGGCGACAGCACGTTGAGCTGCACCAGCGCCTCGATTTCGGAATTGTGCATGGTGGCGAGCAGGCCTTCGGTGCCGAGGCCGGCATTGTTGATGAGGCCGTAGATCGCGCCGAACTCGTCGCGTACGAGTTTTGCGAATGCCGGGATCGCATCGATCACCGCAAGGTCGCAAGCACGGAAATGCAGCCGCCCCTCGGATTCGACGATTGCGGCCTTCAGCTCGTCGCTCTCACGCCGCGCCGCCGCGATGACATTGTAGCCGGCACCGACGAGGCGCTTGCCGATTGCCAGCCCAATACCGCGGCTGCCGCCGGTGACGAGAACATTATGCATCGGTGCGCGCCAGTTTGCCGGCCGGAGTGACGTCGAGCGTCTCGACGAAGCGGATCACCGCCGGCACCTTGTGCGAGGCGAGCTGCGCGCGACACTGATCCAGGATCTGGTCGCGGATGTCCTTCGCCCGCGCCGGCTCGGTGCCGTCGGCAAGGATCACGTCGGCGACGACGATGCCGCCGGTGATCGGACTGCGGCGTGATTTCGCCCGCGACATCCGCACATCGGGGTGGCGGTTGATCACCGCCTCGATCTCCTCGGGGTGGACCTTCAGTCCACCGATATTGATGATACCGCCGCGGCGGCCTACGAAATAGTAGCGGTCGCCACGCAATTCGACGATGTCGCCGCTGTCGACAAACCCGTCGTCATCGGTGAGCGCGGCGGCGTTGCGGCCGATGTAGGCGTGCGCCGTGCGCGTCGAGCGGATGCGCAGCGAGCCGTCGACGACCTTCATCTCCACGCCATTGCGGTTGCCGAGATAGTTCGCAGGAAAGCCCTCCAGCCCGTCATTGACCGCGAAGCCGACGCCGGCCTCGGTCGAGGCATAGGCATGGCCGACTGAGGAATTGGGGAATGCGGCCTTCAGCCCGTCGAGCACCGCCTGGTCCGCGATTTCGCCGGAGAGGCGGACGTAACCCGGCCTGAAGTACGCGGCCGACCCGCTCATCAGGAGCTTGCGCCAGTGCGACGGCGTTCCCGAGATGTGCGAGACGCCGCGCGCATTCAACCGCACGACGTGGTCGGCGAGCGCTTCATGCGGATCGGACAACACCATCGAGCCGCCGGAGAGAACGGCGCGGAGGAAGATCTGCAGGCCGCCATAGCGGCGGATGTCGTAGAACGTCGCCCACACCGGCGCTGGTCCACGCGCGGGGCCTTCGGCGACGATCGCGCCGGTGAGCGCGTCCAGCGTATGGCCGACGATTTTTGGCACGCCTGAGGTGCCCGACGTGAGCATCAGCCACTCGGTGGCACGCTCCGTCCTTGCCGGCGCTGTGGCTTGAAGCGGCAATTGCGCGGTGACGATCAGCGGCACGCCGGTCGCGGCCCAGCGATCGGGCTCGTCGGTGACGACGGCATCGATCCCGGCATCGGCCATCAGCGCCTCGAGATGCGCCGGATTGAGATCAGGCGGGCAGAGCAGCATGCGGCGCGCGATGCCGTCGAGCTCGATCATGGCAAGACCAGAGCGGAGCTGGTCGGACAGCTTGAGCAGCACCGCGCGGCCGGACAGCTCGCGCAGGCGACCGCCCAGGACCGTATGCGACAGAATATCCGTCAGCGACACGCAATCGTGCGCGTCCGACAGCGTGCGGCCGGTCAGCTCCGCGCCGAGGTGATCGCGAAGCGCAAAGATCTCACGCGGGGACATTTTCGTAGGCTCGCACGAAATCGCCCACGGTGGCGGGGAACGCTGCGTCCTCGGAAATGGTGAAGGGGTCGACGCCGGTTTCGTCCTCGAGGCGCGCCACCAGAATGGCGAAGGCGAGCGAGTCGAACCCGGTCTCATGCAGGGACAGATCGTCCGAGAGGGCGGGAAGCGTGACGTGCTGCTCCTTGGCGATCTGCTGGATCGCCTCGATGACCTTAGACCTTACCGACATAGCTGGCTCGCTCTTGCTTTGTTAATTGATCGTATCTCTTGCGGCGGCTCTTGATGACCGCCTCCCCATGGCCGTCTGTTTACCGGACAGAAGTAAATGGCTTCTTGGACAATTCAGATAAAATTGGACCTATCTGCGGATTTCGCGCGGGGCTACAGCCTGACCGCACCATCGACGACCTGCGCATAAGCCTCGGAAGTGAGCGCAACATAGGCACCGGATTTCGGATCGAGCACGAACAGCGGATCGGCGATCTCACCGGGATCAAATCCCTCGCGGGCGAGATCACCCTTTTTCTGCTTGAAGGTCTCGGTCGCATCGAGTTCGCGCGAGAGGCGAACGAAGACGGGGCGGGCATAGGCCGGCAGACGTCGCGCGAGATGCGCGGGCAGCGCTGCGATGTCAAAACCCTCGTTGACGACGATCGCGCTCATGCCGGCGCGGCCGTCGGTGCCGGGAATGCTGACACCATAGGTGGTGGCGTCGACCACGCCGGTGAAGTCGCGCACCGCGTCGTTGACCTCGGACGTCGCGACGTTTTCGCCCTTCCAGCGAAACGTGTCGCCGATGCGATCGACGAAATGGAAAAAGCCCTTGTCGTCGATCCGCATCAGATCGCCGGTGCGGAACCAGGCATCGCCCTTGGCGAAGACGTCACGCAGGATTTTCTTCTCGGTCTCGCCCGCATCGGTGTAGCCCTCGAAGCGGCCACCGCCGTTGTCCGCGGAACCAATGCGGCCGACGGCTTCGCCGGCCTCGCCGCGGGTGCAGGCGATGCAGAGGCCATCTTCATTACGCAGCGGCGCGCCGCTGTCGGGATCGAGCCTGACGAGGCTCGCCGGAAAACGATGCGCGAGCAGCGGCGGGATGCGGCCGATCGCCCCGGGCTGGCCCTCGACGTTGAACAGCGAGAAATTGCCTTCGGTCGCGGCGTAGAATTCGAGGATGCGCGGAATGGCGAAGCGGGTCTGGAAATCCTCCCAGATGTCGCCGCGCAGGCCGTTGCCGCAGACGAGACGCAGACGATGCCGGTTCTCGTATTCCGACGGCGGCGCCTTCAGCAGATAGCGGCAGAGTTCGCCGATATACTGGAACAGGGTGCAGTCATGCCGCACGATGTCCGGCCAGAAGCTCGAGGCCGAGAATTTGTCCGCGATCACCACCGAGCCGCCGGCGGCCAGCATGCTGCACGGCGCGACGATCCCGCCGACCGAGTGGAACAGCGGCAGACAATCATAGAGCCGGTCCTGCGGCGTGGCACCGGTGAGGCCGGCGAACCAGAACCCCCAGTTGAGAATGCGGCGATGGCTGATGCTGGCCGCTTTCGGCAGGCCGGTGGTTCCGGACGTATAGATCAGCAGGGCGCGGTCGTTGATCGTGACGTCGCCATGCTCGTCCGGTGACAGCGGAGCATCGTCGAGTGCTGCGAGCGCAACGTCGATGGCCCGCTCGCTGCGGGCATCGCCATGGCTCCAGATCTTTGCTTCGGTCTTCAGATGCGGCTTCGCGCTCTCCAGCGTCTCCGCCAGATCATGTGCGACGATGAGATGCGAGGGCGCCGCAACGTCGATGCAATGCGCGAGCGACTGTCCCACCAACTTCGTGTTGAGCAACGCGACCACGCCGCCGACCCGGCTGATGCCGAGCCAGGCGGCGACATAGTCGATGCCGTTCGGCATGATCAGGCCGACAGGGTCGCCCTTGGCCACGCCCACCGAGCGCGCCCAGCGCGCGTAACGGTTGATGCGTTTAGCGAGCCCGTCATAGTCGAAGTCTGCGTCGTCCGTGACCAGCGCGATGCGGTCGGGCTGGCGCCGCGCCCAATCGTCGACGACGTCCGCGAACAAGCGGCCCGGCAGCGTTTCGATGCGCGCGGTGAGCTCGATCGCCGTGAGCCAGATCTTCGATGCCGAGGGAGCGCGCGCGGCTTTCGGTTGCTCGATGACGCCGGTGGTCATGTCGTTCATTCTTTCGGAACGTGCCTGCTGATTGCGGTAGTCTAATCCGCGCGCCCTGCCCAGGTGTTAAGAGACAAGGTAAAAGCCGGTTAGTGCACGATTAACTCCAGTCATCCTTTACCAAGCCGACGGGATCGGCGTGCGGTCTGTTGCGATTCTTGCGATAGCAAGGCGACGAGGCCGAATGCTGCGCTCACCCTCCATTTCTTGTACGAGCGGTGCAGCGGGAGCGGAGACGCGGATGATCACCAAACGCCATTTCCTTCAGATCGCGGCTTTTGCCGCAGCGGCATTCGCCGCGCCGCGCGCATTTGCGATCGGCAATCCCTCCTATCCCTCGCGCAGCGTGAAGTGGGTGGTGCCTTATGCGGCGGGCGGCGCGACCGACGTGCTGTCGCGGCTGCTGTGCCAGCGCTTGTCCGACCGGCTCGGCCAGACCTTCGTGGTCGAGAACAAGCCTGGCGCCGGCAGCAACATCGGGACACAAGCGGTGATCACGTCCGCGCCCGACGGTTACACGCTGCTGCTGACCTCGACCGCCAATGCAATCAACGCCTCGTTCGATCCGGCACTGCCGTATGATTTCGCCAAGGGCATCGCGCCGGTCGCGGGTGTCGCCCGAATTCCCCTGGTGCTGGTCGTCAACAACGACCTGCCGGTGAAGACCGTCGCCGACTTCGTCGCCTACGCCAAGGCCAGTCCCGGCAAGATGTCGATCGCCTCCTCCGGCATCGGCACGTCGCTGCATCTCTCGGGCGAGCTGTTCAAGTCGATGGCCGGCGTGCAGTTCACCCACGTGCCCTATCGCGGCTCGGCGCCGGGATTGACCGACGTCGTGAGCGGCCAGATCCAGGGCATGTTCGACAACGTCACCTCGTCCTTCGAGCTGGTGCGCGCCGGCAAGCTCCGCGCACTCGGCGTGACCACGCGCGACCGCTCGGAGATTCTGCCCGACGTGCCGCCGATCGCCGAGACACTTCCAGGCTATGAGACGAGCTCATTCTACGGCGTCGGCGCGCCGCACGACACGCCGCGCGAGATCGTCGACCTGCTCAATCGCGAGATCGACACGGCGCTGTCCGACGACGAGATCAAGGCCCGCATCGCCGAACTCGGCGCGATCCCGCTGCATGGCAATGCTGGCGAGTTCGGCAGCATGCTGACGGCGGAGACCGACCGCTGGCGCAAGGTGGTGGAGCTGTCGGGGATCAGGAAGGAGTAGCGCCCGCCTGGCGCGACAGCCCTCCTCTAGTCCGCCGTGAATTCGAGGTTGAAACGAATTGGACTGACGGGTGTCGTCACGAACCTGACGCTCTTGCCGCTCAACCCCGCAAACGGGCCCGAGGCGAACTTGATGGCCGCCCTACCGGAAGACTCCACGCCAACGGGTTTGCCGTCCTTCATCACGACGTGAGCGGTGCCCTCGATGAGCTGCGTTACGAGACGCCCACCCGGTATCCGGTGCACGCCACCTCCAAATACGATGGTCGCCTTGGGACCGTCCCACTCCACCGCATTCGAAGCTGAATAGACCGCACCCTTCAGCAGACCATCGACACCGACGCAGACGTAGTCCTGGGCCACCAGATTGTGGTCTGGGCGGTCGCCAATCGGCTCCTGGCTGTAGAAGCCGGCGGTGCTGCATTCATAACGCGCGATCATGTCTGCGCGAGCCGGTTGGGAAGCCGCGATCATGCCAAGGGTCGCGCCAGCGAGCGTGGTGAGAGTACGCCCGTTCATGGAGATCTCCTCGCCTCATGCGCCCGATCGGAGGGCCGGCATGATGCCGGACTCCTGCTGTCGGGCTTTAGGTCGAAGGCTGTCAGGGATCGCAGATGCGTACGTTGATCTGGCTCAACCTCGGGAGTGGCCGGAATCCGGCGGGAGCGCGGAGGTTAGTGGACGACCGGCTGACGGTAACGACGCGGCGCCGGCATGTTGACCGGATAATACGGATTGAGATCGCAGGTCGCGGCGCGGCCAGTCGCCGTGGCGCGGCACTGCGGCAGCGAGGTGAAGGAGCAGTCGTACCACTCTCCACCGCCGCCGCTCGCGCCGGAATAGACGTGCATGCAGACGGGATAACGGGGGTCGAAGGTCTGCGCATGCGACGGTGTAGCCGCGAGCAGTATACCGGCGATCATGGCCAGACCGAAGGAACAACGCATCAAGAACATCCCGGGACGCCGCATCGCCGACCGCTAGTGCTCTTTCTTGTGACGACGGCGCGGGGCCGGCGGCGGTTCGTTGAAGGCGTAATAGGGATTGACGTCGCAGCTCGCGGAGCGGCCCGAAGCCGACGCACGGCACTGCGGGATCGAAGTAAATGAGCAGTCGTAATAGTCGCCGCCCCCGCCCCAGCCGCCCGGCGTGTAAACGTGCATGCACACTGGATAGCGCGGATCATAGGTCTGGGCGCTGGCGTCTGCCGCGACGAACAGCGTGGCAATTGCGGTGAGGGTCAGGATCGGCAAGCGCATGGAAACATCCTCGAATCGATGGCGTCGGCGGAGCTGGTGCCGACCGCCTCCTATGGCACAACACCACGCCGGAGGCGACCGTTCCTGGAACCATATGACGGCAAGGTGAGTGCGGTGCGTGATGCACCGCACGGACGCGACCAATGACGCTATGCGCCGAGTCCCTGCAAGACCAGCCGGTTCAACCGTGAGGCAAACGCGGCGGGATCTTCCGGCAGCTCGCCGTCCAGGATCTGCGCCTGTTCGAGCAGGAGCAGGCTGAGATCGTCGACGTCCCTGGAGCCGGCCTGCGCCCTGGTGATCGCCGTGACCAGCGGGTGGCGCAGATTGATCTCGAGGATCGGCTTGGTGCGCATGCCCCGGTTCTGCTGCGACAGGATGCGCTCGAGCTCGCGGCTCGGACCCTGGCTGTCGGCAACGAGGCAGGAGGCGGAACTGGTGAGGCGCGTTGAGGCCTTGACGTCGGTCACACGCTCGCCGAGCGCCGCCTTGATCACGGCGATGGTGGCGGCTTCATCCGCCGCCGGCTCGTCCTTCTTCGCCTCGTCCGTCTCGTCGGTGCGCGGGATCAGGTCGAGATTGAGATCGCCCTGGCTCAGGGACTTCATCGGCTTGCCGTCGAATTCCGTCGGCATCGAGGTCCAGAAGGCGTCGACGGGATCGGACAGCAGCAGCACCTCGATGCCGCGCGCGGTTGCAGCCTCCAGCCGCGGATTGGACTTCAGCCGCTCGATGCTGTCGCCGACGAGGTAGTAGATCTCGGTCTGGTTCGGCTTGAAACCGGCGATGACGTCTTTCAGCGAGCGCTTCTCGCCCGTGGTGGTGGTGAAACGCGACAGCGCGAGCAGCTTTTCGCGACGCTCGAAATCCTCGTAGACGCCTTCCTTCAGCACCGCGCCAAAAGCGTCCCATATCCTGGTAAAATTCTCCGGGTCCTTGTCGGCGAGGCTTTCCAGCTCCGACACGACACGCGTCGCCACGGCTTTGCGGATCTGCGCGAGCTGCGGATTGTTCTGCAGCATCTCGCGCGAGATGTTGAGCGGCAGATCCTCGCTATCGACGACGCCGCGGATGAAGCGCAAGTACCCCGGTAGCAGATCGGCATCGTCGGTGATGAAGACGCGGCGGACATAGAGCTTGACGCGCCCCTTGCGCGAGGGCTCGAACAGGTCGAACGGTTTGGTCGACGGCGCGAACAGCAGCACTGCGTAGGAGTAACGGCCCTCCGCGCGATAGTGCAGCGTCATCGCGGGATCGTCGAAGGCCGAGGCGATCTGCTGATAGGCCTTTTTGTAGTCCTCCGGAGTCAACTCGGATTTCGAGCGCTGCCACAGCGCACTCGCCGAATTGATCTGGCGTGGTTCGCCCTCTTCCGGCACGAGTTCGATCGGGAAGAGAATGTTGTCAGAATAGGCACTGATGATGCGTTCGATCTCGTAGGCCTCGAGATACTTCTTCGCGTCGTCCTTCAAGTGCAGGACGATCTCGGTGCCGCGCGCCACGCGCGCCGCGTCCTCGTCGCTGGCCCGTGCGATCTCGAAGCCGGAGCCGCCGGATGACGTCCAGGTCCAGACGTCGCTCTCGCCGGCGCGGCGGCTGACCACCACGATCTTCTCGGCCACCATGAAGGCGGAATAAAAGCCGACGCCGAACTGGCCGATCAGGCCGAGGCCCTCCTTGGCCTCCTTCAGCTTCGAGACGAAGGCCTTGGTGCCGGAGCGGGCGATGGTGCCGAGATGGTCGATCAGCTCCTGCCGCTCCATGCCGATGCCGTTGTCGGCGATCGTGAGCGTTCCAGCCGTCTTGTTCGGGATGATGCGGATCTTGAGGGCGTCGCCCTCGCCGAGCAGGGCCGGATTGGCGATGGCCTCGTAGCGCAGCTTGTCGCAGGCATCCGAGGCGTTGGAGACGAGCTCCCGCAGGAAAATATCGGTCTCGGAATAGACCGAGTGCACCATGAGGTGCAGCAGCTCGGAAACCTCGGCCTGGAATGGCTGCGTATGCGCGGCGGTATCGGACGTCGTCATGCATTTACCCGGTCAATCAAAAGGGGAAGAAACCCGGGATATAGCGCGAGGGGATGGGGGATCAAGTGGACGTGAACGATCGCCCTCCGGACGGGAGGGCGATTTTTCCACGGGCGCCGCGGATCAGGTCACGCAGCGGCCCGGCTGCAGCAGTTTTGCCACTTCGGTCAGGGAGCTGACCATCGGCTCGCAGGCGATGGTCGGCTTGTTGCGACCCAGCTTCTGATCCTTCAGCAGCGCCGGCGGCTTGGCGTTGCCGGTCTCGATCACCGCGGGGACCCGCAGCAGCACCGACGTATCTGCGAGATCGTTCAGCCGCATCGACACGGTGCGGGAGGGAACTCCCTGCTTGAGATCGGCGAGCCGGTCGGACTTGCCGGAGCGATTGACGTTATGGCCCGGCTTGTCGGCCTTGTCGGCGACGGCCTGCCAGCGGTCGGCCAGATCGTGGCCGGAGGCCAGCTGCGCGGCGCCGAGCGCGAAGGTGATCGCGACTGCACCGAAAAATGCTTTGTAAATCTGTGACATGGCTGTCGATCCCTCGCCCCATGGCGATCGTGGGAACAACGCAAGGAGACGACCGCAAGTTCTCAGCCGTTAAGATCACTTAACCGTGTGCGAAAAATCGGAGGCCGTATGAAAAATTTTGCAGCCGGCTGGAACGACTCCGTGGCCTGCGAGTCGTCTCAACAGCCGGCTATTCCCCCCTGCCCCATAAGCCGGCGACGTAGGGCGCGACTGTGGTGATGCCAGTCGCGCCTTACTTTTGTCTGGCGTTTACTTCGCCATCCCCACCAGCCACGCCCGCCCCTCACCATAGAGCTTCTCGACCTCCGGCCCGGTGAGGCCCGGCATGTCGCGCTTGACCTTGTAGCCGATCAACTCCTGCATGTAGGCGAGGTGGCGGTAGCCTTCGGGCAGCGCGGCGAGCGCTTTTTGATCCAGTTGAAGCGTTGCAGCGGGATCGACCGGGTCGATCCGGTCCTTCTCGTAGATCGGCTGGCGGCGGACGATGCCCCAATGGCCCTCCCGCTTCTCCAGGAAGTCGTAGAAACGCCCGGTGCAGACGACGTCGCAAACCACGTCATGCACCGGGGCACGCTGCGAGATCGTCATCTTGGTTTGTGCGATGGCCCGCTCGCCGGCGAGGTCGATGCTGGTCCCGCCGAGGAAATGCAGGATGCGCACGCCCCTGGCAAATCCCTCCTGGCTGACGCGCATGAAATCCCGCGCCGGCCCCTGAAACCAGGTGGCGGACATCCAGCCCTCGTCGTGCCAGACGGTCGCAAAGCGTTCCCAGTCGCCGGCGTCGCGCCACACCGCCCAATTTTCGACGAGATCGCGGATCGCGAGGCGGTCGAGCAGCGCTTGGTCCATAGGCATATCTCCGATTGGGCGATGCACGAGGTATGAGCGGCGAATTCGATGGCCGTCAAGCACGGCCATCGGACAAGAAAAATCCGGCGTGCCTTGCAGCACGCCGGATCGGCTCATTCGCTAATATTGCCTTGTTTACGCCGCCGGCGCCTTGGGCGCGCGGTTGCGCGAGTTGCGCTGGAAGAACAGGGCCTGGCTCGCCACAGCCGACACCATCGCGGGTTGGAACGGCTTTGAGATCAGGAACGCCGGCTCGGGACGCTCGCCGGTCAGGAAGCGCTCGGGATAGGCGGTGATGAACACCACCGGCACCTCGAACGTCTTCAGCAGCTCGTTGACGGCGTCGAGGCCGGACGAGCCGTCGGCGAGCTGGATATCGGCCAGGATCAGGCCCGGACGCTTGTTCTTGGCCAGCGCCACCGCGTCGGCATGGGTGCGCGCGACGCCGACGACATTGTGACCGAGGTTCTTCACCAGGCTCTCGAGGTCCATGGCGATGAAGGTCTCATCCTCGATGATCAGCACGTCGGTGGCGATCTCGGCCGCCATCTCGCGTCCCGCGGCGTCGGCAAGCCGCCGAGTCTCGGCGACGTCGGTGCCGAGCACGTAGGCGACTTCCTCCTCCGAAAATCCCTCGAGCGAGAGCAGCAGGAACGCCTGCCGCGGCAGGGGCGTGATGTTCGAGAGCCGGCGCTCCGGCGGCATCGGCAGCGTCGCCACTTCGGCGTCGTCATTGACCGACACCGAATTCCAGATCTGGGTGAACAGCCGGAACAGGCCAACTCGCGGCCCGTGGCTCTCGTCGAGGACTGACGGATCCCCCAGCATGGCTTCCAACATGGCTGCGACATAGGCGTCACCGGAGGCCTGGCTGCCCGTCAGGGCGCGCGCATACCGGCGCAACAACGGCAAGTGTTCAGCAACAAGCTGCGAACGGGACATCCCCACTCCATTCATTCGGGCCAACCTTGAAAATCTGGAACTGCGAGGGGAGGCCCGGGTTCCCCTACTGGGGCTGATGACGCCCCAGAATAAGAAAAGTTCCCCAGATCCGGGAACTTTTTGTCGAACCTGGAATTGAACTCGTCCAGGGAACGGCTCCCGGTTGAGAGAACTTCTCGATTTTACAGTTACTTAACTCGGGGAAACGTGGAACAGGTCATGAAAGATCTCAAGTCTCAAGTCAGCAAAAGCACGACCCCCGGCAAGGGAGGCCTAACTCCGGAGATTCAGTCCCGGATCGGCCATCAGCTGCGCGCCATGTACGATGACGTGGTGCGGCAGGGGGTTCCGGACCGGTTCGCGGAACTGATCAAGAAGCTCGATGCTCCGGGAGGCGCACCCCAAGTGGAAACCGACGGGGGCTCTAACGACAACAACAATGGGAGGGATTAATGCCTCTCACGGACTCCCTGCGTGACGACATCCTCGCGGCTGTGCCAAGTTTGCGCGCGTTCGCGATTTCGCTCAGCGGCAATGCGGACCGCGCCGACGATCTGGTGCAGGAAACGCTGTTGCGTGCGCTCGCCAACATCGACTCGTTCCAGCCCGGCTCGAACCTGCCGGCGTGGCTGTTCACGATCCTGCGCAACCTGTTCCGCTCCGACTATCGCAAGCGGCGGAGGGAGGTGGAGGACGCCGAAGGCAACTATGCCAAGACGCTGAAGACCCAGCCCTCGCAGAACGCCCATCTCGAGTTCGAGGAGTTTCGCGGCGCGCTCGAGAAGCTTCCGCAGGACCAGCGCGAAGCGCTCATCCTGGTGGGCGCCTCCGGCTTTTCCTATGAGGACGCGGCCGCGATCTGCGGCTGTGCGGTCGGCACGATCAAGAGTCGCGTCAATCGCGCGCGCTCGAAGCTCGCCGCGCTGCTCTATGTCGACGGCGCCGAAGACTTCGGGCCCGACGAGACCATTCGCGCAGTGATCGGCGGCAGCGGCGGATAGCCGCCGGCGTCAATCGATCCGAGACCCGATGTGAAGGCGGCCGTCCTCGCGGCCGCCTTTGCGCGTCTCGATTACTCGTCCACGAACGTCGCCGTTTCAGCCACGCTCGCACGCGAAGTGCGGTAGCTGTTCACCTTGTGCGTGTTGTCGGCATAGCCGAACGAGATGCCGCAGACGATGCGGCGGTCGTCGGTCAGATTGAAGTGACGGCGGATCAGGCCGGAATGGCGCGCAATCGCCGCCTGCGGAATGGTGCCGAGTCCGAGCGCTTGCGCGGCCAGCATGAAGTTCGAGACATAGGCGCCGCAATCAATCGCGCCGTAGATGCCGAGCGGTTCATTAGTGTGAATGATCGCGACATGCGGCGCGCCGAAGAAATTGTAATTCTCCAGCGCCTGCTTGGCGTAGGCGCTTCTGTCGCCGCGGGCGATCCCGAGCGTATTATAGAGCTGAAAACCACTCTCGCGGCGGCGTTCCAGATAGACGCCAACATACTCGCGCGGCGGAGTGAAGTCGTAATCGTCGCCCAATCCGCCCGACGCTTCCTTGTAGATCAGCTGGCGAAAGCGCTCCTTGGCTTCGCCGCTGGCGATGATGACCTGCCACGGCTGGCTGTTGCACCAGGACGCCGTGCGTTGCGCCGTCGTCAGCACATGCTCGATCGTCGCGCGGTCGACCTGCTTCGGCAGGAAAGCGCGCACGGAATAGCGCTCGTTGAGGAGCTCCTCAAGCACGCCAATGCGGTCGGTCTGGTTCACTTTTGCGTCCATGAATTAGCTCTCTTCGTAGGGTGGGTTCACCGAAGGCGTAACCCACCCCACAATGCCACATCATCTACCCTTGGTCGGGATCTTGGTATACGGCACATCCTTGTCGACGCGAATGTCGCCGGGCAATCCCAGCACGCGCTCGGCGATGATGTTGCGCAGGATCTCATCGGTGCCGCCGGCGATGCGCATAGAAGGCGAGGACAGCAGCATCTGCTGGAACTGGCCCTGCACCGTCTCCTCGTCCGAGCCGGTGAGGACGCCGGCCGCGCCCTGGAGGTCCATGGCGTAGGTGGCGATGTCCTGCAGCATCATGCCGGAGACGAGCTTGCCGATGGAGTTTTCCGGTCCCGGCCGGTCGCCCTTCGACAGCGACGAGATCGCGCGGTAGCTGGTGTATTTCAACCCGCTCGACTTCACCGCCCAGCTCGCCAGCTTCGACCGCACGGCTGGATCGTCGATAGCGAGGCCGTCCTCCAGCATCAGGTTCGAGCAGAACTCGAACAACTCGGGGACGCCGGTCGCAAGACGCGCGCCGATCGACATGCGCTCGTTCATCAGCGTCGTCAGCGACACGCTCCAGCCCTCACCGACGGCCCCGAGGCGCTGGCTGTCGGGGATCACAACATCGGTGAAATAGACCTCGTTGAACTCCTGCATGCCGTTGGCCTGCCTGATCGGCCGCACCTCGACACCGGGACTCTTCATGTCCAGGAAGAACATGGTGAGGCCCTGGTGCTTGGGCACGTTCGGGTCGGTGCGCGCGATCAGCAGACCGTAGTCGGAATAATGCGCGCCCGAGGTCCAGATCTTCTGGCCGTTGACGACCCAATTGTCGCCCTTCTTCTCGGCACGTGTGCGCAGGCCCGCAACGTCGGAGCCGGCGGAGGGCTCGGAGAACAGCTGACACCAGATCTCCTCGCCCGAAGCGAGTTTCGGCAGATAGCGGCGTTTGGCGTCCTCGCTGCCCCAAGCCATCACGGTCGGACCGCACATGCCCTCGCCGATCTGGAACGGTTGCGTCAGCTTGCCATAGACGCCCTCCTCCTGCTGCCAGATCACCTTCTCGATCGGCGTCGCACCGCGACCGCCATATTCCTTCGGCCAGTGCAGGCAGGCCCAACCGCCTTCGGCCTTCTTCTTCTGCCATGCCTTGCCGACCTCGACCATGTCGTGATGGGCGAGCCGGATGCGGCCGAGCGAGGATTTTGACAGCTCGGCCTCAAGCTCCTTCGGAGCGTTGGCCTCGACCCATTTGCGCGCGGTGGCGCGGAATGCGGCTTCCTGCGGGGTATCGTCGAAATTCATGGCGAACCTCTACCCTCTTCCCTTGGTCGGGATCTTGTTGAACGGCACGTCCTTGTCGACACGGATGTCACCGGGCAGACCAAGCACCCGCTCGGCGATGATGTTGCGCATGATCTCGTCGGTGCCGCCTTCGACGCGGGTGCCCGGCGCGCGCAACAGCATCGCCTGGAAACGGCCGGCGAGTTCGGCATCCTCGCCGCTGATCACGCCGCTCGCGCCCTGCAAGTCGAGTGCGTAGGTCGCGACGTCCTGGATCATCGAGCCCGCGACCAGCTTGCCGATGGAGTTTTCCGGGCCTGGCCGCTCACCCTTGGACAGCGCCGAGATCGCGCGCATGCTGGTGTATTTCAGCCCGCTCGCCTTCACCGCCCAGTTCGCCAGCTTCGAGCGCACCGCGCGATCCTCGATCGCCGGACCATCATCCAGCATCAGGCTGGAGCAATATTCGAAGAGCTCCGGGAAACCGGTCGAGACGGCCGCGCCGATCGCGCTGCGCTCGTTCATCAGCGTGGTCAGCGAGACGTTCCAGCCGTCGCCGACCTCGCCGAGGCGCTGGTGGTCGGGAATGCGGACATTGGTGAAATAGACCTCGTTGAAATCGGAGGCGCCGCTCGCCTGCTTGATCGGCCGCACCTCGACGCCGGGACTCTTCATGTCCAGGAAGAACATGGTGAGGCCCTTGTGCTTGGGCACGGTCGGATCGGTGCGGGTGAGCAAAATACCGTAGTCGGAGTAATGCGCGCCCGACGTCCAGATCTTCTGGCCGTTGATGATCCAGTCGTCGCCGTCCTTCTCGGCGCGCGTGCGCAGGCCCGCGACGTCGGAGCCGCCGGCAGGTTCGGAGAACAGCTGGCACCAGACCTTTTCGCCGGAGGCGAGTGGCGGCAGATAGGTGCGCTTATGCTCCTCGCGCGCGAACGCCATCATGGTCGGCCCGCACATGCCGTGGCCGATGATGAACATGCGCGACAGCTGGCCGAACGGCCCCTCTTCCTGTTGCCAGATCACGCGCTCGATCGGCGACGAGCCGCGGCCGCCATACTCCTTCGGCCAGTGCAGGCAGGCCCAGCCGGCGTCGGCCTTCTTCTTCTGCCAGGCCTTTGCGACCTCGAGAATATTGCCGTTCTTGAGCACGGTGCGGCCTAGCGAGGATTTGCGCAGATCGTCCTCGTATTGTTTGGGCGCGTTGGCGCCGATCCAGGCGCGCGCGGTGGCGCGAAATTCGGCTTCCTGCGGGGTGTCGTCGAAGTTCATGGCTCATCTCTCTGTTTCGTTCCCCGGACGCTGCGCAGCACGAAGTGGTGCGCTGCAGATCCGGGGCCCATTGCGGCCCTGGGTCCCGGCTCTGCGAAGCGGCATTGCATGCCGCGTCGCGTCCGGGACACCAATAGCGACTACGCCGCGTTCTTCTTGCGCATGCGGTCGATCAACTGGTCTTCCCAATAAGTGAGGCTACCGAGCCCGAGCGCCATGGCGTTGGCGCGGCGGTAATACATGTGGCAGTCGAATTCCCAGGTGAAACCCATGCCGCCGTGAACCTGGATGTTGTTCTTCGCACAATGCTGGAACGCCTGGGTGGCGCTGATGCGCGCGGCCGCGGCCGCTTCAGGCAGTTCGGCGGCGTTGGTCGAAAGCGCCCAGGCCCCGTAATAGCTGTTGGAGCGGGCCAGCGTCGCCGACACATACATGTCGGCGAGCATGTGCTTGACCGCCTGGAACGAGCCGATCTGGCGGCCGAACGCGATGCGGTCGAGCGCGTAGTCGCGGCCCATCTCCAGCGCGCGGTCGGAGCCGCCGACCTGCTCAAAGGCGCACAGCACGGCCGCGCGGTCGAGCACCTGGGTAAGGATGCTCCAGCCTTCGCCGGCGGTGCCCAGCGGCTCCGCCTTGCAGTTCGTGAAGGCGATCTCGGCCTGTCCGCGTGTCGGATCGAGGTTGGTGAGACTCTTCACCTCGACGCCGCCGGCTTTGAGATCGACCAGGAACAGCGAGATATCGCCGTCGCGACCGCTCGATCCCGTGCGCGCAGCAACCACCGCGAAATCGGCAATCGCGCCATCGGCCACCGGCTTCTTGACGCCGTTGAGCACACCATTTGCAGCCGTCAGCTTGATGGCCTTCGGCGACGGATTGCCCTTGCCCTCGAACAGCGCCAGCGTGCCGATCGCTTCGCCCGAGGCAATCGCCGGCAGCCATTTCTTCTTCTGCGCGTCGCTGCCCGCGATCAGCAGCGCTTCGGCGGCAAGGTACACGGTCGAGGAGAACGGCACCGGCGCATTGGCGCGGCCCATTTCCTCGGCGATGACGCACAGCTCGAGATGACCGGCACCGGCGCCGCCGAATTCCTCGGGGATTGCGACGCCGAGAAAGCCCATCTCGGCAAGGCCCTTCCACAACTCCTTGTCGTAGGGCGCCTTGCCGTCGAGCACGACGCGCACGGCCTTGGGCGAGCATTTTTCGGTGAGGAATTTGCGCGCCTGATCGCGGAGCTGTTTCTGGTCGTCGGAGAAATCAAAGTTCATGGCGGGCTACCTCTTATTGTCTGTCGCGTGTATTGATGCCGTCATTCCGGGGCGCCGCGGAGCGGCGAGCCCGGAATCCATTTCTCCAGGCGTATGCGGCCCGATGGATTCCGGGCTCGCGCTGCGCGCGCCCCGGAATGACGAGGTGAGAGGGGTGTATTCTCATCGCAGCACGATCACGTCCTGGTCCGGCTTGTCCGCATAGAGCCGCGCCACCAGCGCGGCGCGGCGCTCGAGGCCGGCGCGCTGGTTGATGTAGCCCTTGTCAGTGAGCTCGTTGCCGTCGATCGAGGGCGGCTCGGCCATCAGCATGGCGCGGGCGATGATGCGGCTGCTGGCGCCTTCGCACTCCCTGTTATGTGTCTCCAGGCCTCGTCTGAAGCAGGCGACCACCTCGGGATGCTTCACGGCATCCTCGAAGCTCAAATCGGGATTGCCGGCGAGTTGGCGGCAGGCGTGCAGGTTCGGCCAGGCCAGCAGGCCGATGAAGGCGCGATCCTGCCCCGCGACCAACGCGTCATGCACGACGGGCGTCGCGGCCGCGATCGCGTCGGTGCGGAGCGAGCCAACATGCACGAAGGTGCCGGTGGTGAGCTTGAAGTCTTCCACGACCCGGCCGGCGAAGATGATGCCCTTCACCGGATCGGAATCGTCGACGAAAATGCCGGCGTCGCCGATGCAGTAAAAGCCCTCCTCGTCGAACATCTTCTTCGTCAGATCCGGCTGGCCGAAATAGCCGGGCGTGACATTGACGCCGCGCAGGCGCAGCTCGTATTTCGAGCCGCACGGCACCATCTTCAACTCGACGCCGGGAAACGGCAGACCGATCAGGCCGACACGCTCGGTGTCCCAATAGGTGCCGGTCGACGTCGGCGCCGTCTCGGTCGAGCCCCAGCCGGTGTAGAACACGATGCGCTCGCCTGTCGTCTTCACCGCGAGGGCCTGCATGCGTTCGTAGAGATCGTCGGGCAGCCGCGCGCCACCATAGGCCATGATCGACAGGTTCTTGAAGAAGGAGCGGCACAGCGCGTCGTCCTTCTCCATCGCAGCCGCGAGCGCGGCGTAGCCGGCGGGCACGTTGGCGTAATAGGTCGGCGATATCTCGCGGAGGTTTTTCAGCGTCTCATCGAACTGACCCGGCATCGGGCGACCATCGTCGATATAGAGCGTGCCGCCATCGACCAGGATTGGATGGAACGCCGCGTTGCCGCCCATGGTGTGGTTCCATGGCATCCAGTCGAGCATCGTCGCGATCGGTCCGTCGGGCGAGCGCGGCCGCACCTGCATCATCATCGCCGCATTGGCGCACATCATCTCCTGCGTGTTGATGACGGCCTTGGGCATGCCGGTCGAGCCGGAGGTGAACAGCAGCTTGCCAACAGTCTGCGGCGTGATCTTCGCGATCGACGCCTCGACATCAGCAGTAACGGGCGTTGCCGCGAGTTCGGCAAAGCCGACGCTCTTGATGCCGTCGCAGGGACGTACGACGTGCACGACGGTGACACCGGTGAGATCGAGCGCCTTCAGCGCCTTTTCGAAGATCTGACCGTCCTGCACCATCACCACGGCCGGCTTGATCAGGTCGAACAGGTACTTCAGCTTGACGTGATCGTGGCTCATCAACGAATAGGCCGGCGACACCGGTGCGGCCGGAGAGCGCGCCTGCATCGCCGCCTGCGTCATCAGCGCGTGCTCGATCGAATTGCCGGAGAGAATCGTGACCGGACGACCGTCGAGCCTGAGATTGAGCAGCGCCTGCGTCAGCGCATCGACGGTGCGCTTGGCTTCGCCATAGGACACCTTGCGCCATTCGCGGCTCGGCCCGCCGCGCTGTGCCAGCCAGGTGCGCTCAGGCGCTTGCCTCGCCCATTTCGCGAGCGAGGCCGGAAGATGCTTCTCGTAAGCCTGCAGCGGAATGCGCGACTTCAGCAGCACCGTGCCGTCGGCGCGCCGCTCGACATCGATGTCGCGCTTAAGCCACTCCACCTTGCGAAAGGCGGGCTTAGTCATCACCGCCGCCGCGCTTCCACTCATTTTGCGTCTCCCGGAATTACTGTCCTTTGCGGATCTTTGTCACTTCAGCGCTTGATATAGACAGGCTTTCGCTTCTCAAGGAAGGCCCTGATGCCTTCCGAAAACTCCTCGGAGCGGCTGCACAGGACCTGGTTGCGATCCTCCATCGCAATCACGGCTTCCAGCGATCCCGCATCGATGCTCATGTTGAGACACTCTTTCGACAGCCGCAGCCCCACGGGCGACGCCATCATCATCGCCTCGACATAGGGCTCGGCGGCCGCATCGAGCTTGTCGTCGTCGACGACCTCGGACACGAGCCCGACCGCGAGCGCCCGCTCCGCACCGATGAAGCGCCCGGTGAGGATCAGCTCGGACGCCACGGAGACACCGACGAGCCGCGGCAGAAAATAGCTGGTGCCGATGTCGCAGCCGCCGAGGCCGAGCTTGATGAAGGCGCAGTTCATCCGCGCCGATTTCGTCGCAATGCGGATGTCGGAGGCGAGCGCAAGCGCAAAACCGCCACCGGCAGCCGCGCCCTGCACCAGCGACAGGATCGGCTGCGGGCAGCGCCGCATCAGCATCACGATGTCGGCGATGCGCCGCTGCGAGTCCAGCGACTCCGTGACGCCGGGCGGCTCCTGCTGCCCGGCACGGCGCGCCATCGCGGCCTTGAGATCGAGGCCGGCGCAGAAATTCTTGCCGGCGCCCTTCAGCACCACGACGCGCGTGTCGCGGTTGCGCTGCAGGCCCTGGAAGTAGACGTTGAGCGCGTCGATCAAAGCCGGATCGAGCGCATTGAGGCTGTCAGGACGATTGAGCGTCACCCGGTCGACGCCGTCGTCATGCTCGATCAGCAGCGGTTGGGACATGGGAGACTCGTCCTTTCGTGCCACACGGAGGCCGTCTGCCACCCTCCCCTGGAGGGGGAGGGTCGGCTCACGTTGAGCGCATCGAAATGTGAGACGGGGTGGGGTGACAGTCTCTCCACCTGAGACGCTGCCCGTGTGGAGAGATCACCCCTCCCCGCTCGCGCTTCGCGCGATCGACCCTCCCCCTCCAGGGGAGGGTAAGAAGCCCGCTCTACCGCGGGGCCATACGAATGGCGCCGTCGAGACGGATGGTCTCGCCGTTGAGCATCGGGTTCTCGACGATGTGCACGGCGAGCGAACCGTACTCCTTGGCATCGCCGAGGCGCGAGGGATGCGGCACTTGGGCGCCCAGGCTCTTGCGGGCTTCCTCGTTCAGACCCATCAGCAGCGGGGTGAAGAACAGGCCCGGCGCGATGGTGTTGACGCGGATCTTCTGGCTGGCGAGGTCGCGCGCGGCCGGCAGGGTGAGGCCGACGACGCCGCCCTTCGAGGCCGAATAGGCGATCTGGCCGATCTGCCCCTCATAAGCGGCAACCGAAGCGGTGTTGATGATGACGCCGCGCTCCTCACCGACCGGCTCGATCGTGACGAGACGTTCGGCGAACAGCCGCAGGCAGTTGAAGGTGCCGATCAGATTGACGTTGATGATGCGCGCGAACTTTTCCAAGGGATAGACGCCGTCGCGGCCGACGATGCGCTGCGAGCCGCCAATGCCGGCGCAGTTCATCAGCACGCGGGCAACGCCATGTGCGGCTTCAGCCTTCGCGATCGCGGCCTTGATCTGCTCCTCGCTGGTGACGTCGGCATGGAGCGCGATGCCTTTCACTTCAGCGGCGACCTTCTCGGCGTTGTCCTTGTTCTGGTCGATCACGCCGATCTTGGCGCCCTTGGCCGCCATGGCGCGGGCGGTCGCTTCGCCGAGGCCCGAACCGCCGCCGGTGATGAGAACGGCTATGTCTTTCAATTCCATCGCTTGTACCTTTCCTTGGGCGTTTCTTCTCTAGACTTCAAAGTTTCGGCCGGATTATCCGGCCGCGGCAGCTTCCCCGGCTTGCGTGAGGATGCCGCCGCAGATCAGCGTTTCCATGTGCCTGATATATTGCCGGCAGACGTCGTCGGTGACCGGGCCGACGCCGGTCGCGCGCGACATCGCGTGCCGGCCGAAGAACAGATGATCGCAGGCACCAATCAGGCTGGTGTAGAACAGCACCGGATCTGTGGCACGAAACTCGCCGCGGCTGACGCCTTCGGCGAGCAGGCGGCGATGAAAGTCGAGCAGAGGCGCGACGAAGAACTTCGAGACTTCGTCGGCAGAGCCTGCGTTGGTTTCATGCAGGAGATAGTGGATCAGCCGGTTCATGTAAGGGAACCGGTAATAGGCGCGGATGATCCCGCCGATATGCAGCTTCAGCTTCGCGGTCGGCGTGATCGGCTGGGCCAGCAGATATTCGAGATTGGACAGCTCGGTCCCCGCGTCGCGCTCGAGCAGCGCCAGGAGCAGGCCGTCCTTGTTGCCGAAATGATATTTTACCAATGCGGCGTTGGCGCCGGACTTCTGCGCGATGTCGCTCAGGGAAATCTCGATCGAGGAGCGTTCGATCATCAGCTCGCTCGCGGCCACGAGCAATTTCTCCGCCGTGGAATTCTTCGCGCTGGGGAGCCTGTTCGGTACGCTGGTAGTCACGGAGATCCCTGTTCTCGCCGCTTGAAGCGGGCGCAGATAAGCCGAAGCAGCGCCTCATCACAAGAGTTAATTGATCGATTGACTAATCGATAGCTCGACCCTTAAATCCGCCCCGACAACCCAACGCGATACAGAACAATTCAGGGAGAGACCGAAATGGCCGAGGCATACATCGTCGCCGCTGCGCGTACCGCCGGCGGGCGCAAGGGGGGCCGCCTCGCCGGCTGGCATCCGGCCGATCTCGCCGCCAAGGTACTGGACGAGCTGGTCGACCGCACCAAGGTCGATCCGGCCCTGGTCGAGGACGTGATCATGGGCTGCGTCATGCAGGTCGGCGAGCAGTCGAACAACGTCGCCCGCAACGCCATCATGGCCTCGAAGCTGCCGGAGAGCGTTCCTGGCACCTCGATCGACCGCCAGTGCGGTTCGTCGCAGCAGGCGCTGCACTTCGCGGCGCAGGCGGTGATGTCGGGCGCGATGGACGTGGTGATCGCGGCCGGCGTGGAATCGATGACGCGCGTGCCGATGGGGCTGTCGTCGCAGCTCCCGGCCAAGAACGGCTTTGGCAACTACAAGAGCCCTGGCATCGAGCACCGCTATCCGAACATCGTGTTTAGCCAGTTCACCGGCGCCGAGATGATGGCCGAGAAGTACGGCCTGTCGAAGAACGAGCTCGACGAGTACTCCTACAACAGCCATCAGCGCGCGATCGCGGCGACCCAGGCCGGTCACTTCAAGAAGGAGATCGTGCCGCTCGAGATCACCCGCGCCGACGGCAGCAAGGACACCCACCACATCGACGAGGGCATCCGTTTCGACGCCACGCTCGACGGCATCAAGGGCGTCAAGCTGATCGCCGAGAACGGCAAGCTGTCCGCGGCCAGCGCCAGCCAGATCTGCGACGGCGCCTCCGGCGTCATGGTGGTGAACGAGCGCGGCCTGAAGCAGCTCGGCGTGAAGCCGATCGCGCGCGTCCACCACATGACCATGATGGGCGGCGACCCCGTCATCATGCTCGACGCGCCGCTGCATGCCACCAAGCGCGCGCTGGAGAAGTCCGGCATGAAGATCGATGACATCGATCTGTTCGAGGTCAACGAGGCCTTCGCCTCGGTGCCGACCGCGTGGCTGAAGACCACCGGCGCCGATCCGGAGCGCCTCAACGTCAATGGCGGCGCGATCGCGCTCGGCCATCCCCTCGGCGGCTCCGGCACCAAGCTGATGACGACTCTGCTCCACGCCCTGCACCAGCGCGGCAAGCGCTATGGTCTCCAGACCATGTGCGAAGGCGGCGGCATGGCCAACGTGACGATCGTCGAGCGACTGTAAGCCGCGGCCACATTCACGGTGTCGTCCCGGCGAACGCCGGGACCCATACCGCGAAATCCATTGATCGTGGTCGGTCACGGTACCGGACCACGATCCTCCGCCAAACTACACCCTGTGGTTATGGGTCCCGGCGTTCGCCGGGACGACATCTCGCATGCCTTGGGACCAACGCTAATGACCCATCCCTCCATCTACGCCCGCACCACCCCCGACAAGATCGCCTACCAGATGGCCGGGACCGGCAAGGCAATCACCTATCGAGAGCTCGATGAACTCTCGAACCAGGGCGCACACCTGTTCCGCTCGCTGGGCCTGAAGGCCGGCGACCACATCGCGCTGTTGATGGAGAATCGGCTCGCCTTTATGGAGATCTGCTGGGCAGCACAACGCAGCGGGCTCTATTACACCGCGATCAGCCGCTATTTGAAGCAGGACGAGATCGACTACATCATAGCCGATTGCGGCGCCAAGGTCGTGATCACCACACCGAAATGCGCCGACCAGATCAAGGGACTGATCGAGGGTGCGCAGGGCGGGCCCATCTTCTACATGATGGACGAGCCACTGCCCGGCTTCAGGTCCTACGACAAGGAAGCAGCTGCGCAGCCGACGACGCCGATCGCGGACGAGGTCGCAGGCTACGACATGCTGTATTCGTCCGGCACCACCGGCCGGCCCAAGGGCGTCAAGAAGGCATTCGAAGGCAAGACGATCGACGCGCCGAACCCGCTCCTGCGCGTGCTGTGCGCCGACATGTGCGGCATGAACGCGGACAGCATCTATCTGTCGCCGGCGCCGCTCTATCACGCAGCTCCGCTGCGGTTCAACATGATGGCGACCGTGCTGGGCGGCACCTCCATCATCATGGAGCATTTCGACGCAGAAGAGTTCTTGAAGCTGGTCGAGAAATACAAGGTCACGCAGTCCCAGCTGGTGCCGACTATGTTCGTGCGCATGCTGAAGCTGCCGGACGAGGTCCGCGCCAGGTACAACGTCTCGACGCTGAAGGGCGCGATCCACGCCGCGGCACCCTGCCCGGTCGACGTCAAGGCCAAGATGATCAAATGGTGGGGGCCGATCCTGATCGAGTACTATGCGGGCTCGGAAGGCAACGGCGTCACCGTCTGCAGTTCGCAGCAATGGCTGGAGCATCGCGGCAGTGTCGGCCGCGCCGTGGTCGGCACGATCAAGATTCTGGACGAGAACGACGAAGAGCAACCCGTCGGCGAGATCGGCACGGTCTACTTTGCCGATGCCCCGGCGTTCACCTACCACAACGATCCCGAGAAGACGAAGAAGGCCTACAACGCCAAGGGCTGGTCGACGCTCGGCGACGTCGGCTATCTCGACAAGGACGGCTTCCTGTTCCTCAC
The DNA here is from genome assembly GCF_007290395.2 of Bradyrhizobium cosmicum. Classification (NCBI taxonomy): domain Bacteria; kingdom Pseudomonadati; phylum Pseudomonadota; class Alphaproteobacteria; order Hyphomicrobiales; family Nitrobacteraceae; genus Bradyrhizobium; species Bradyrhizobium cosmicum. Next base: position 6,654,580 of record NZ_CP041656.2, read on the forward strand.
CGACCGCAAATCCTACATGATCATCTCGGGCGGGGTGAACATCTACCCCCAGGAGACCGAGGACGTCCTCATCACCCACCCGGAGATCGCCGACGTCGCCGTGTTCGGCGTACCGAACGAAGAGATGGGCGAAGAGGTGAAGGCGGTGGTGCAGCCGCACGACATGACGCGCGCCGGCAAGGCGCTCGAGGCCGACCTGATCGCTTACTGCAGGACACGGCTTTCGGCGATCAAATGCCCGCGCTCGATCGACTTCGAAGCCGAGCTGCCGCGCACGCCAACGGGGAAGCTGGTGAAGCGGCATCTGCGCGATAAATACTGGCCGAAGGCGACCGCGAAGATCTAGGGCGCCCTTGCTAACCCTCCCCTGGAGGGGGAGGGTCGATGCGCATGCAGCGGAGCGGAATGCGCAGCGGGGTGGGGTGACGGTCTCTCCACATCGTACAGTGCCCGAATTGAGAGATCACCCCACCCCGGCGCTACGCGCCGACCGTCCCCCTCCAGGGGAGGGTAAAGAAGAGATCAATCAAACAGGCTCGGCGTGTGGTTCACCAGCGCGCCTTCGATCTCCAGCATCTTCAGCTTCGTCACCACGCCGCCATTGGCCGAGAAGCCGCCGGGCTTGTTGCCGGCCGCCAGCACGCGATGGCAGGGTACGACAATCGGACACGGGTTGTGCCCGAGCGCCTGGCCGACATCGCGCGACAGCTGAACGCCGCCGAGGCGCTTGGCGATGTCGCCATAGGTGAGGGTCTTGCCGGGCGGGATGGCGCGGGCGATCTCGTAGACGCCGCGGTTGAAGTCGGGCACGCCGTCGAGATCGAGCGGGATGTCGGTGAGGTCGTCCGGCTCGCCCGCGAGCAGCTTGACGATGCGGTCAATCGCCTCTCGCACCTCGGCGGTCGGCTCGGCTTCGGTGGCGTCGGCATGGCGCTGGCTGATGCGGGTGCGGATCTTGTCCTCACCACCCATTGGCAGCTGCGTGCCGTTGATGCCGCGCGGACCCCACGCGATGGCACAGAGACCGATCCTAGTGTCGAACAGGGCAAAATGCTGGTTGGTCATGGCCGGGTTCCTGGCTGCGTCCTTGTCGCATGCCCCTATTGTTGTCTGCGCCTAAATCTAGGCTTGGAAATAGTTGCGATCCACCCGGTTTCCGGGGATCTTGCACAGGAGTTCCGCCCCCTTCTCCGCGAGCCCCAAATGCAAAGCCTCCACGTCAACGGATACGACATGCCCTATCTCGACGTGGGCGAAGACCGCGGCCGTGCGCCGCTGTTCTGTGTGCACGGCTCGCTCAACGACTTCCGCGTCTGGGGCTGCGTGCTCGGGCCGCTGACGCAGCGGCACCGGATGATCGTCGTCAGCTTGCGGCACTTCTTCCCGGCACGCTGGGACGGTGTTGGCGACACCTATTCGATCGCCCAGCATGTCCAGGACGTCATCGCTTTCATCGAAAAGCTCGACCTCGGGCCGGTCGACCTGATGGGCCATTCGCGGGGCGGACACATCTGCTTCCGCGTCGCACAGCAGCGCCCCGACCTGTTGCGGCGGCTGATCCTGGCCGAGCCCGGCGGTGAGCTCGATGCGAGCCTCGATCCGGATTACGTCGGCGGCCCTTCGCCGCTGCTGGCGCGCTTCACGGCGTCGGCGGAGAAGATCGCAGCCGGTGATGTCGACGGCGGCCTTGCGGTGTTCGTCGACACGCTGGAAGGGGCCGGCACCTGGCCGCGGCTGCCGGCGATGGTGAAGCAGAACCTCCGCGACAACGCCACCACGCTGATCGGCCAGGTCCGTGACAACCGCCCGCCGTTTTCGAAGACGGATGCGGAGGCGATCAGGATGCCGACGCTGTTCATCCTGGGCGCACGGACCAAGGGCCTGCTGCCGAAGGTGCTGCATGCGCTCGCGGCGCATGTGCCCTATTCGAAGACGGCGATCATCCCGAACGCGACGCACCCGATGTTCGAGCAGGCGCCGCAGAAATACTCCGAAGTCGTGATGGACTTTCTGGCGAGCTGATCATGCAGACATTTCGCGTCAACGGTTACGACATGGCCTATCTCGAAGTCGGCGGGGGTCCGCCGCTGGTCTGCGTGCACGGCACGCTCGGGGATTTCCGCACCTGGTATTCGGTGCTCGGCCCGCTGTCGAAGAGCCATCGCGTGATCTCGGTCAGCCTCCGGCATTTCTTTCCCGAGCATTGGGACGCCATCGGCGACGACTACAAGATGGCGCAGCACGTCGCTGACACCATCGCCTTCATCGAGCAGGTCACCCCCGGCCCGGTCGACCTGATGGGCCATTCGCGCGGCGGCCACATCGCCTTTCGCGTGGCGCAGGCGCGACCGGATCTGCTGCGCAAGCTGGTGCTGGCCGAGCCGGGCGGCGATCTCGATTCCAGCCTGCCGGTGCCGGAGGGTACGCCCGCGCATCCACCGCTCGCCGCGCGCACGGCGCGCTCGGTCGAGATGATCCGCGCCGGCGACCTCGAGGGTGCGCTGCAGAACTTCTACGAGGGCATCGAAGGCGACGGCTCATGGCGGCGGGTGCCGGCGGCAGCCAAGGAGCAATTGCGCGACAATGCGCTGACCTTCCTCGGCCAGATCAACGAGCAGCGCAGGCCCTACACGCTCGCCGATGCGCAGGCGATCAGGACACCGACGCTGCTGATCGGCGGCGGCGCGACCACCGGCAGCCTGTCGGTGATGTGGCGCGTGCTGGCCGGCCACATCGCCGGCGCCAGGACGGCGGTGATCGAGAATGCCGGTCACTGGATGTTCGAGCAGGCGCCGCCGGAGTTCGGCGCAGTGGTGGACGCGTTTCTGGCGGAGTAGCCGCCTCGCGGCGCAATTCGCGCGAAAACGACCCCATGCACAGTAGACGCCTCTAGCGATATCAATGGCTTGGCGGGACGCCGCGCAGGCCACCTTGACGGCCTCCCCCTTCCTGCAATACCTTCGAATACGGAATTCCGTATTCTTTGTTGGCCTTCGGAGTTGTCAGCGTGATCCCTCTCGACCCGCTCCCGAACCTGATCGACCAGGTCTATGCCCGGATCCTTGAGGCGATCTCCGACCGCACGCTGCAACCCGGCCAGCGCATCCGGCAGAACGAGCTCGCCGACAGGCTCGGCGTGTCCCGCCAGCCGGTGTCGCATGCGCTGCATCTGCTGCACCGGCAGGGGCTCGTCGCCGAGAGCGGCAAGCGCGGCTTTGAAGTCACCCAGCTCGACCCCTCGCGCATCCGCCAGCTCTACGAGGTGCGCGGCGCGATCGACGCGCTCGCAGCGCGGCTCGCAGCGACGCGGGCCGCCAGCGACGCGGCGGGACGCGCGCGACTGGACGCGGCGCTCGCCGCCGGGCGCGGCATCGACCGCAACACCTCGCTCGGCGAGCTCATCACGCTCGACGTCGATTTTCATCGCGCGATCTACCAGCTCGCCGGCAATCCCGTGATCGAGGAGACGATATCGCCGCAATGGCCGCATATGCGCCGCTCGATGGCGACAGTACTCTCCGAGCTCGACTATCGCGGCAGCGCCTGGGCCGAACATGCCACGATTGCCGCACACATTCTCAGCGGCGACGCCAAGGCGGCCGAACGCGCGGCGCTGGCGCATGCGCAGACGGCGGGACGGATGACTGAGGAGAGATTGAGGGCGACGGACGAGGCGGCGGCGTAGGCCAGATCTCCGTCGCCGTCATGCCCGGGCTTGTCCCGGGCATCCACGTTCGTCCTGGACGTGGAACGAAAGACGTGGATGGCCGGGTCAAGCCCGGCCATGACGGCAGAGAAAATACGACAAAAACAAACAAACCAAGGAGGACGACCCATGAAACTGTCTCAGGAGCAACTGGAATTCTTCCACCGCGAGGGCTGGCTGTTTCTGCCCGAGCTGTTCAGCCAGGAGGAAGTCGATTTCCTCGCCCGCGAGGCGGTCGGCATTTACGACGCCAACCGGCCCGAGGTCTGGCGCGAGAAGAGCGGCGCGCCGCGCACGGCCTTTGCCGCGCATCTCTACAACGAGGCCTTCGGGATCCTCGGTGCGCATCCGCGCATGATCGAGCCGGTCGAGCAGCTGTTCGGCGAGCCGGTCTACATGCACCAGTTCAAGATCAACGCGAAATCGGCCTTCACCGGCGACGTCTGGCAGTGGCACCAGGATTACGGCACCTGGAAGCGCGACGACGGCATGCCGGAGCCGCGCGCGATGAACATCGCGATCTTCCTCGACGAGGTGATGCCGATCAACGGCCCGCTGATGCTGGTGCCGCAGAGCCAGAACGCCGGCGATCTCAAGGCCTCGCATGACCTCGCCACCACCTCCTATCCGTTATGGACGCTGGATGAGGAGACCGTGACGCGGCTGGTCAAGCAGGGTGGCATCGTCGCGCCGACCGGCAAGCCCGGCGGCATGCTGATGTTCCATGGCAATCTCGTGCATGGCTCGGCGGGCAACATCACGCCCTACCCGCGCAAGATCGTGTACCTGACGCTGAACGCGGTCTCGAACTACATCCGCACCCCGACGCGGCCGGAGTACATCGCCCATCGCGACTTCGCGCCGATCAAGACGGTGGATGATGATGCGCTGGTGCGGCTGGCACGTGCGCCGCGGCAGGCGGCGGAGTAGGCTGTCATTCCGGGGCGCGCGTAGCGCGAGCCCGGAATCCTTTCATCCGCATTCCTTGCGGCCCGATGGATTCCGGGCTCGACGCTACGCGTCGCCCCGGAATGACGATCGTTGATAGTTCGCGTCACCCCACATCCATTTGCATTCTCGGATATTCACATGAACCTCTTCCGCCTCCTCCAGGCCCGCGCGTCCGCTGGCAAGCCCGTTCGGGTCGCGCTGATCGGCGCCGGCAAATTCGGCTCGATGTTTCTGGCGCAGGTGCCGCATACGCCCGGGCTGGAGGTGCCTGTTATCGTCGACCTCGACCGCGACCGTGCGCGCGAGGCCTGCCGCACCGTGGGGTGGAGCGCCGAGCGGATCGCGGCGACCACCTTCACCGATGACGGCGCACGCGCCATTGCCGGCGGGGCGATGGATGTCGTGGTGGAAGCGACCGGCAATCCCGCCGTCGGCATCAGGCACGCACGCGCGGCAATCGCTGCGGGCAAGCATGTCGTGATGGTCAATGTCGAGGCCGACGTGCTGGCCGGCCCGCTGCTCGCCGAGGAAGCACGCAATGCGGGCGTGGTCTATTCGCTCGCCTATGGCGACCAGCCGGCGCTGACCGCCGAGATGGTCGACTGGGCCCGCGCCACCGGTTTTCGCGTGGTCGCCGCCGGCAAGGGCACGAAATATCTGCCGGCCTATCATGACGTGACGCCCGACGGCGTCTGGCAGCATTACGGGCTCACGGCGGGCGAAGCGCAATCGGCCGGCATGAATCCGCAGATGTTCAACTCCTTCCTCGACGGCACCAAATCGGCGATCGAGATGGCCGCGATCGCGAACGCCTGCGGGCTCGACGTCCCCTCGGAAGGATTGTTGTTTCCGCCCTGCGGCGTCGACGACCTCCCGCACATCATGCGGCCGCGCTCACGCGGCGGCGTGCTGGAGCGTTCGGGCGTCGTGGAGGTGGTGTCGTCGCTCGAACGCGACGGCCGGCCGGTGTTTCGCGATCTCCGCTGGGGCGTCTATGTCGTGCTGGAGGCGCCGAACGACTACGCCGCGGACTGCTTCCGGCAATACGGGTTGAAGACCGACGGCAGCGGACGTTTTGCCGCGATGTACAAGCCCTATCACCTGATCGGGCTCGAGCTGAACATCTCGATCCTGTCGGCCGCACTGCGCGGCGAGCCGACCGGGCAGCCCTACGGCTTCCGCGGCGACGTCGCCTCCGTGGCCAAGCGCAACTTACGGGCCGGCGAGATGCTGGACGGCGAAGGCGGCTACACGGTGTGGGGCAAGCTGGTGCCGGCGGCCGCGAGCCTGAAGGCAAGCGCCCTGCCGATTGGCCTCGCCCATCGGCTGAAGCTGAAGCACGACGTCGCCCATGGCGAGATCGTGCGCTGGAGCGACGTCGAGTTCGACGCGAACAACGAGACGATCAGGACGCGAAAGGCGATGGAAGCGGCGTTCGCGAAGGGGTGATGGTTAACCGCTTGCGGGAGAGTCGGTGCGCAAGCGCCGGGTGATGTTCTCGCCTCTGGGGGATTGTCCCGTTCCGGAGACGCCCTCTCCCCAGCCCTTCCCCGCAAGAGGGGCAGGAAGCGCTTCGGAGCGCGGGCATGCGGATGGGCTCAATCGCGGACTGATCCGGTTACCAGCAATGGCAACACTTTGTCGACCGATCCCGGTCTAGCATCCGGTCGACGAGATGTTTCAACAGAGCTTCGGACAGAGCCATTCATGAGCGAGCGAGTAACCCTTTTGGTCAGCAGCGTCATCGCTGCCCTGACGGCGAAACCGGAACCGCCGCCCCCCTCGTTCGCCACCAGGCACGGCAATACGGCACAGATCGCCTCCGCAGTGGTGGCGATCGCTGCCCTGGTGTTCGTGGCCTATCAGGTCTGGGTCATTCGCGCGAACGGGAGGATCGCGACAGCTCGGCAGGTCTACATGTCCTACAGTGAATCGGCGCTGCGATATCCCGAGCTGGCCGAGCCCGACATGCAAAAGCTGCGAACCGAACCCACCGAATGGGTTCGCTACAAGAATTTCGTGGCGCACATGCTGTTCGCCTATGACGAGATTCTGGCCGTGTACGACGAGCCCGAATGGCGCCGCAGCTTTGAAGAGGACGTCAGGCTTCATCTGCCGTACATCTGTGCAGACATGCCGACTGCACTCGACGAGACTTATTTTCCCAAGATGAGGGCATTGTTGAAGGCAGAGCGGATCAGATGCGCAAGCGCCGGCCCAAAGCCTTAGCCACCGACTGACGAAACGGCCGGATGCGCCAAGGTGTCGCAACGCTGCGTTGCTGGCCGGACCATCTGCTCCGGCAAAGACAGTCTTCCGGCATGTCATGCCGCGCCCTGCGATTGCCCAATCGATCAGCAGATCAGGACGGTCTCCCGCCGGCGGCCGGCCGTTCGCAACTGCGAGGGAGGCATGAGACTTGATTATCACGGGGCGTCCGGTCATCCTTGCTGACGGAACCGCAATGATCGGAATTCCAACAAAAGAGCCCATCAGGGCCATTCGGAAACGCTAGCAAGCCTCAAACAAAACAACGTCGAGCCTCGGCGAAGACAAGCGACAGCAAGATCGTTCCCGGGTCGAAGCATCGACACTACGGAGGGTACGCATGAAACGTCGTGATTTTCTGAAGGTAACGGGCGCCGGCCTGGCCGCGAGCACAGCCGTGGCTGCGCCCGCGATTGCGCAGTCGTCGCCCGAGGTCAGGTGGCGCTATGCCACGAGCTGGCCGAAGTCGCTCGACACGCTCTACGGCGGCTGCGAATATTTCACCAAGAAGGTCGCCGAGATCACCGACAACAAATTCCAGATCCAGCCCTTCGCCGCCGGCGAGATCGTCCCGGGCTTGCAGGTCCTGGATGCAGTCTCGAACGGCACCGTCGAGATGGGCAACACCGCGCTCTATTACTACTGGGGCAAGAACCCCGCTTTCACTTTCGCCACCGCGCTCCCGTTCGGATTGAACACGCGCCAGCAGATCTCGTGGCTGCTGTGGGGCGGCGGGCAGGAGCTCGTCAACGATCTCCTGAAGGAGCACAATTGCTACGGCATCCCGACCGGCTCCACCGGCGCCCAGATGGGCGGCTGGTTTCGGAAGGAAATCAAGACGCTCGACGACATCAAGGGCCTGAAATTCCGCATTGGCGGATTTGCCGGCACGATCATGGCCAAGCTCGGCGCGGTGCCGCAGCAAATTGCCGGCGGCGACATCTATCCGGCGCTCGAAAAAGGCACGATCGACGCCGCCGAATGGGTCGGTCCCTA